>JAAFJQ010000221.1 GCA_013298185.1 Deinococcales bacterium | reverse complement strand
AAGCCCTCGAGACTGCGTTAGCTAAACTCAGCGCTTAGGAATTGTCCGAAAATAAGTTCCGTGGATCGCTGAGGGTTAGGCAAGCCCAACCCCTACGGCTGAAGATGGTTTTTGTCGTAGGGGCGGGGCTTGCCTCGCCCTTGACTGGTAATGAAATGATTGCCACCAAATCAGGAAGTTATTTCTAGCCAAATCCTTAAGAAAAAATCTTGTCAAACCTCGAGGTACCATGTCTCGAGGTTTTTTGTTTGATTGGCAGACAAGTTCTACTACAGAATAGTTCCATCAAAAGCTACTCACGAAACGCAGGCTTCTGAGAAGATGGCTGGTTATTGAGTTCACACAACCATTTCTCGAGGCTTGTTTTATGTTGCTCTGGGCTATAAATTTGAATGATGGCTTTGCATAAACCCCTTGCTTCTGCTCAAGCATAGAAGATGCTGGGATCGCTAATATAGTAGTGTTTCAATATCTCCATCTTGATAAACGAAACGTAGGCTGACATCAAATCCAAATTGAATGTCGAATTCATCTTGTTGCAGTGCCAGACGACAATGTTTTAGTTGCCAAACTGAGTAACGATAAAAATCTGTTTCGGGGTTATGGGCATCACAATACAGCCCTGTCAGTATTGGTTCTTGGTTGAGTTGAGAAGAGACAAGAGCTTGCGACTTCTCAAATTCTTGGTCCAGCGATTGCCTATTATCGAGTTTATCGAAATCATCGGTTTCTGGTTCGTAGAAAAACAGTGGCATACGAAAAAAATGCACTTCATCTCGAGTAAAACCACCATAAAAGCCATTCCAGAAGAATCCAAGAAAGCCTAAGTCTTCGTCGTCATGCACAAGGGGAATACCACTGTTTTTCAAGGCAAGCCGAAAATCAGCATATGATGGCTTCTCGAGGTCAAAATTCGATAGTTCAAAAAGCATAACGGCTCAGTTTAGCTTTTTTGAGGGGGAATCCATGAGAGCTGGCGTTTTTCAATTTGATCCTCGAGAAAATACAAATGAGCCTACTACCCTACGCCCATTCAGCAAAACGTAAAGTCTACCAAATGCTTCTATTCATAAAAGCCCGAACGCGGTAGACTGGTAAGTTATGAACGAGTCTCTTGAAATCATTCTCGCCGAGTTCGCTGGACTCGAGAGCAGCTTAGCTGATCCGGTGCTTCTTGCCGATGGCTCTGCGTATGCTCGAGTGCAGCGAAAATATGGTGAGATGCAGCAGTTAGCGCGGATCAGCCGCGAGTTATTGGAAGCCAAAAATCGTTTGTCCGAGGCGCTGGGTTTACTCTCCGACCCTGACCTCGGCGAACTCGCCGCGCTTGATGTGCTGGAATGCGAAGAAAAAATTCCTCTGCTCGAGGCGGAATTTGAAGAACTGACCTTGCCTAAGGATACCGCCGATGCTCGAGATGTGATTCTCGAGATTCGGGCTGGCACGGGTGGTGCGGAAGCGGGTTTGTTTGCGGCTGATGTTTTTCGTATGTATCAGCGTTACTGTGAGACGCTTGGTTTTAAGCTCGAGGTGATTGACACCAACGAATCCGACATTGGTGGTTTTGCTAAACTGACTGCCGAGGTGCGCGGTGCGGGTGCTTTCGGGGTGTTTAAGTTTGAATCTGGGGTGCATCGGGTGCAACGCATTCCTGCCACTGAATCGGCGGGGCGCATCCACACCAGCACCGCCACCATTGCGGTGCTGCCCGAAGCCGAAGAAGTGGATGTGCAAATCAACCCAGCCGATATTCGCGTGGATGTTTTTAGGGCTGGTGGACACGGTGGGCAGGGTGTGAACACCACTGACAGCGCCGTGCGAATTGTGTACCGCGAAGGCACTGCGGACGAAATTGTCGTGACCTGCCAAGACGGGCGCAGCCAATTGAAAAACCGTGATAAAGCCATGACTGTGCTGCGCTCGAGGTTGTTTGAACGCGAGCGCGAACGCACCATGCGTGAACGCTCCGAAGCCAGATCCAGCTTAATTGGTTCGGGCGAGCGCAGCGAAAAAATTCGCACCTATAATTACCCACAAAATCGTGTGACTGACCACCGTCTCGAGGGAGAAGCCAAGAATTACCCGCTTGTCAGCGTGATCGAAGGCGGTTTGACCGAATTAACAGGAGCTTTGCGAGCGCTCGAGAAGGAAACACTGATCGCTGAACGCATCGAAAAGCAAATGCAGAAAGTTGTGGTTGCCTAATGGCACGCCGCGAGTTACTGGTCGCAGCTGCCGTGCTGCGCGACAAAATGGGGCGTGTCTTGCTGGTCGCCAACGACTGGCAAGGCTTAGGGCGCGTGCGTTACACCGTGCCTGGTGGCATGGTCGAACATGGCGAAACCGCCCTGCAAGCCGTGAAACGCGAAGTTCTCGAGGAGACAGGCTTAAAGGTCAAGCACGTCAATCATCTGGCATACAGTGTTCACATCGAAGATGAAATGAAAAACGAACGCATCATTGTTTTTGCTTTTGCCGTCGAATGGGATGGTTTACTCAACCCTCGAGACCCCGATGGTTTTATTGTCGAAGCACGCTTTTTTGATCCCAAAGAAGCCGTGGAAAAACTCGGACAAGTTCCGATGCGCGAACCGCTTCTGGATTACCTGACCACAGGGGTTCATGGGCGCTTCTATGGCTTTAACGGTTGGGATGGACGCGGCGGCGTGCGCGTACCGGGTTTATAAAGGAGTCAATCATGCTCGAGTTGACCCAACCCGACCCAACATGGAAGAATTTCAAAGGCAAAAGTGCGTTAGACTTGGCTGCCGACCAACCAGAATTTCTTGAGTTACTGCAAGGAAAAATCAGTTAATGTACTCTCATGGGGAGGCCACAAGGGTCTCTCCTACGGAAAACAAAAATTTACTCGAGCCAATCTGTTTTTACTTTTAACCTTTTAACCTGCTCTCAAAGGCATCCATGCGAAATATCTACTACCAAATTGCTAAGAACCTCAAACTCGGACGCGAAAAAGCCCTCGAAGGCGATAAGAACGGAGCTATTCAGACTTTTGATAAGTGCTTATCTGAACTGCGTGAGTTACCACCTGAGCGAACTCGAGATGTGCTATTGGCGCATTTGTACCTGAATAAATACCAAACCTTGGCACTCGACAACCGCGAGAATAAACGCGCTTTAGAAAGTTTGCAGCGTGGCGTGTCGTATGCCAGAAGCAGCAAAGACCCTGTGGCTCGAGCAGTGGCAGAAGAATGCTTGAGTGGTTTGGATTTACGAAATTAAGAATCGTTATTGCGTGAAGCGACCCGCCCTACGGCTGGACACCGTATTGCAGTCCAGCCGTAGGGGCAGACCCCTGTGTCTGCCCTGTGAGAAAGCCTGTTTCAACATTTACCCTTGAGTCTCGAGCCAACATCAATACAACGACAAGATAAATCCATCTGCATACTTGAGGTCTGGTTTTTCCAGTAAAACACTGTGCCGCTCTGCTTCTTGCACCTCGAGTAGTTTTTGATCCAGCATCTCGAGCAGCATCGCGTACTCGAGCTTGCCTTGTTTTATTTCGCGCAGCAGCACTGCAAATTCAGCTTGGTGCGGGTAGCTTATACGCCCGTGCAAATGCAATAAGCGCATTTCCTCGAGAACCCGTAAGCTGTGTGAAAATGCTTTGTAGTCAACGCCGCCATCCGCTAGGGCTTGCTTGGCGCGTTTGCCGTAGCGCTCCTCGAGTTCTAAAAGTGGTTGCATTGCCCAAGCTGCTTTGGCGTTGTAATCAAAGGCTTTCTCGAGAATCAGCAGTTGTTTTTGGTTGTTGCCTCCGACAATGCTCCGAGCCAGTTTGTTATCAGCAACCAGTCCAATAATCGTTTCAGCAACCTCTCCAACCAAGCCAGAGACTTGGCTTAAATACTCTGTGGCAATTTGGACAGCTTTTAAGTGCCGTCCTTTTTGGCTGTATTTGATGGCTTGACTATGGGCAAATCCCATCATCCCACCCAAATCTTTGCTGAGGATTTTCGAGGGGTCAAGTTCGGCTAACTTCTCGAGGAAAACGGAATCTGAACCCTCGAGAATGGCGCTTGGATGCGTTGGAGCGAAGAGCAAACTGACAGCGTTAATATCGCCGCGCAACAGTAACTTAAGCCAGAATTGAACGCTCCAAACGGTGATGTCCACATCATCTGCTTGGTTTTTTGTGCCTGAGTCGCTTGGATTGGTGTTCTGCGTGAATTGCTGTGGAGCGCGTTGTAAATACAGACTTTCCTTGCTTGGCAAAAACACACCTTTGACATCAAGGTCGCTGCTTGGTGTGGCTGTGCCGAACAATTGCGAACCACTCTTGGCAAGCAAGAGCAGCTTATGAGGTTCTACGTTCAGCATTTAACGCATTCCAGGAATTTGCAAGCCACTCATCAGTTTGCTCATTTCGCCCTGCTGAGCTTCATTGGCTTTGCGTTGAGCGTCTTGCACTGCCACCAAAATCAAATCCTCGAGCGCTTCAACATCTTCGGGGTCAACCACGATTTTCTCGAGTTTAATGCTTTTGACTTGCCCTGAACCGCTACAGGTGGCTTTGACCATTCCACCACCAGCGCTACCAACAATATCCAGTGCCTCGAGTTTATCCTGCATGTCAGCTTGGGCGGCTTGGGCTTTTTGCATTTGCTTCATCATTTTCTGAATGTTCATGGGTGTAGTTTACCTTGGAAAGAGGAAAGGGAAAAGAGATCACCTGATGATACAAAGCATCTGGACTGCTCGAGAATAACTTTGGCTCTAACAAAGCCATCATGCTTGGGGCTTGGGCTTGGGGAAACCTTAATAAACTTGTGTTTTTTTGGTTTTATCGGCAGAATAGTCACATGAATAGACGCGAGGCAAATAAAACATTGGCATTGGCAGCAATTGGCTCGAGCTTGGCTTTGGAAACAGCTTTGGCGCAAACAGCCGTTAAAGCCCAAAAACTGATTGATCTCGAGAAAATAGATGCGAAGTGGAAATCACTCGAGTTTACTTTCGAGAACACAGCTTGTATTTTGCAGCGCGTGGCTGTGCCGAAGGAAAAGACCCCAAGAGCCTTGCTGGTTGAAAAAGAAGCTTTTGCGGCTGTCTCGAGGCGCTGCACCCACGCTGGGTGCCAAACTGAATTACCGAAAACCGATGGCAGCCATTACTGCGATTGTCACGGCAGTCAATTTGATGAACTTGGTTTGGTCACAGCAGGTCCTGCTCGTACACCGCTGGCAGCCATTAAGCTCGAGGTGCGCGAGAAAGCCATTTGGGCAGTTGGATTTTTGAGCTGAGTTATTGATTGGTTTTTTGTTAGGGCAGACGGTCGTGTCTGCCCTATTTTATGGATTGCACTGAAGTTCTAAGCGATTTTGCCCTTCCTCGAGCCTCGTTTGACCCTTAAACTGCTGGGCATGAAATCAATCACCGTCATCGGTGCAGGTCTAGCGGGTTCACAAGCAGCGCTGGCAGCCGCCAATCTTGGCGTTCAAGTTCAACTTTTCGAGATGCGCCCCACCCGCATGACCCCAGCCCACCAAAGTCATGGGGCTTCTGAATTGGTGTGCAGCAACTCGCTGGGTGGCGAAGGCGAAACCAATGCCAAAGGTCTGCTCCAAGCCGAGATGCGCCTAGCCAGTGTTCCTGTCATGGCAGCAGCCGATGCCAATCGCATCCCTGCTGGCGCAGCTTTGGCGGTCGAGCGCGAGGGTTTTAGCGCTTACATCACCAAGCTACTCGAGAATCACCCAAACATTTCTTTTCAGCGCGAAGAACTGACTCGAGTTCCCGAAGGTATTGTGGTGCTGGCTTCTGGTCCCCTCACTTCGGATGCGCTCGCCGAAGATGTATTGCAGCGTTTTGCGGGTGGCGAGCGCCTGAGTTTCTATGATGCTGCCGCGCCTGTTCTCGAGTTTGACAGCATCAATATGGATTTGGTTTACCGCGCTGGGCGTTATGGGCAGGAAGCTGATTATCTGAATTGCCCATTTAACAAAGAAGAGTACCTGCGTTTCTTTGCGCGGCTCGAGGAGGCTCGGAGTCACACCACACACGATTGGGAAAAGCTCGAGTTTTTTGAGGGTTGTATGCCGATTGAAGAAATTGCCCGACGCGGCATAGACACCCCGCGTTTTGGTCCGCTCAAACCCAAAGGACTGCCCGACCCTCGCACTGGGCGCGAGCCATACGCTGTGGCACAACTACGCCAAGAAGACCAAGCAGGGCAACTCTGGAGCATCGTAGGTTTTCAAACTGGCTTAAAATGGGGTGACCAAAAAGAAGTGGTGCGCTTAATCCCCGGACTCGAGAATGCCGAAATTGCCCGCTACGGCGTGATGCACCGCAATACCTATCTTTGCGCTCCAAAACTGCTCGAGCCAACGTTGCAATTCAAAAGTCATCCAAATCTGTTCACGGCTGGTGTGCTGGCTGGTACGGAAGGCTACCTCGAGAGTG
>JAAFJQ010000220.1 GCA_013298185.1 Deinococcales bacterium | reverse complement strand
TTGGGCTTTCTCGAGCAATTTGCTGTCGTCTTTGGCTTCGCCTAATCCTTGGTTGACAACGACCTTAACGAGCGCTGGCACTGCCATTGGGGTGGTGTAGCCAAAGCGTTTCATCATGTCTTCGCGCACTTTGGTTTGGTAGGTGGTTTTTAATCGTTCCATTGCCATGTTTTCACCTACTCTCTTCGATGGTTACGCCGCTCTTTTTGGAGACGCGGACTTTTTTACCATTGATTTCTTTGCTGCCGACGCGGGTTGGCTTGCCTTCGGAGTCCACGATCATCACTTTGCTGGCGTGAATCGGGGATTCAAAGCGGGTAAATCCACCTTGGCGGTTGGTTTCGGTTGGCTTGACGGCTTTGGTGACGATGTTGACACCTTCGACCAAAACAGTTTCGTCTTTGGGCAGGACTTTTAAGACTTTGGCTATGGTGCCACGGTCTTTGCCGCGCAAGACTTTGACGGTATCACCGGTCTTGACGTGCATTACAACACCTCCGGGGCGAGGGAAACAATCTTCATGAACTTGCGGTCACGAAGTTCTCGAGCAATTGGTCCGAAGACGCGGGTGCCTCGAGGTTCGCCTTCTTTGTTGATGATGACAGCGGCGTTGCGGTCAAAGCGGATGGCGCTGCCATCGGCGCGTTTGACGACTTTGCTGGTGCGTACCACGACGCATTTGACAACATCGCCTTTTTTGACCGTGCCGCGTGGGGCGCATTCTTTGACGCTGGCGATGATTACATCGCCGACTCCTGCGTATTTTTGGTTGCCGCTACCGCGAGCCAAGCCACCCATGACACGAAAGCACATCACTTTGCGTGCGCCGGTGTTGTCGGCTACGTCTAATTCTGTAAAAGACTGAATCATGCTTTAGTCCTTTCTCGCTTCGACCAAGCGGTTGACTTTCCACGTCTTGGTTTTGCTGATTGGACGCACGGCAATGATTTCAACGATGTCACCTGTTTTGAATTCGTTGTTCTCATCGTGCGTGGCGTATTTCTTAGAGCGGGTCACGACCTTGCCGTACAAGGGGTGGGTGAACTTGCGTTCTACCTTGACCGAGATGGTCTTGTCGGCTTTGTCGGACACCACTGTGCCAATAAAGGTTTTACGAGCCATTTACTTCACCTTCTTTGCCAGACCTTCGCTGCGTTTTTCGGTAGCGATGGTCAGGAGTTGCGCGATTTCTTTGCGTAGAAGGCTAAGACGGGCGTTGTTCGGCACGGTACTCACGACTTTTTGGAAGCGGAGTTTCATCAGCTCTTCTTTTCTGGCGGCGACTTCCTTGTCAAGATTTGCAACGTTCATCTCGCGGAAGGCTTTTAGGGACTCACTGCGCTTCATCGTACACCTCACGCGCCACGAACTTTGTCTTGATTGGGAGTTTATGTCCAGCCAAGCGGAAGGCTTCGCGGGCTTGTTCTTCAGTCACACCTTCGACCTCGAACATAATCCGTCCGGGTTTGACCACAGCCACCCAGTATTCGACTGCGCCCTTACCGCTACCCATGCGGGTTTCGGCGGGTTTCTTGGTGATTGGCTTGTCAGGGAAAATGCGGATGTAAATTTTACCGCCACGGCGAAAGAATCGGCTCATGGTGATACGGCAGGCTTCGATGTGGTTGCTGCGAATCCACGCGGCTTCCATGGCGACCATACCGAAATCTCCGAAGGCGATGTAATCGCCGCCTTTGGTTGCGCCGCGCATACGACCCTTCATTTGTTTGCGGAATTTCATGCGTTTAGGAAGTAACATTATGCGCCTCCCTTCTCTGGACGACGAGCGCGAGCGCTTGGACGGCTGCGGTTGCCGCCGCCACTGCCACGACGGTCATCGCCGCCTTTGGCTTCGCCGCCACCTCGAGCCACAGGGCGCGGGGCTGGACGAGTACCATCTTGTTTGCCAATCACTTCGCCGTTAAAGACGATGACTTTGATACCGAGCTTACCGTAGGTGGTGGTGGCTTCGGCAAAGCCGTAATCAAGGTCAGCTCGCAAGGTGTGGAGCGGCACGCGCCCTTCCATGCGGGTTTCTTTACGACCTTGTTCAGCTCCACCCAAACGACCCGAGACCACAATTTTGCAGCCCTTCGCGCCTGATTCCATGACTTTCTGGACAGCTTGCTGCATGGCACGTTTGTAGGCAAAGCGGCGCTCGATTTGCTCGGCGATGCGTTGGGCGACCAATGGCGCAGAAGTGTTGGGGTTGCCGACTTCTTCGACGTTGACTGCCACGGTGCTGGTGTTACCCACCACGGCGGTCAGGGTGTCGCGCAGTTTCTTGATGTTGCTGCCGTCCTTGCCAATCACCACGCCGGGTTTAGCGGCTTTGACGGTGACATTGACTTGGTGCGCGGCGCGTTCGATGTTAATCACGGCAAGTCCAGCGTGATTGAGTTCTTTGTGAACCATCTTGCGGATTTTGCTGTCTTCAACCAGCAGCTTGGCGTAGTCTTTCTTGGTTGCGAACCACTTGGAGATATGGTCTTTGTTGATGCCAATTCGCAAGCCCATTGGATTGATTTTATTACCCATTAGCGTTTACCGCCTTTTTTACGTTTGCCTTCGGGCATTTCCTCGAGAATAATCGTGACGTGGCTGGTGCGTTTCAGCAAACCATCACCACGACCACGAGCGCGAGGGATGATGCGCTTCAGGGTTGGACCTTCGTTGACAAAGGCGCTCTTGACGTACAACTCATCCTCGAGCATCTCGAAGTTGTTGGTGGCGTTTGCCTTGGCGCTTTTCAGGACTTTGGCGATGGGGGTGCTTGCGCCTTTGGGGATGAACTTTAATAAGTCCTCGGCATCTTTCACGGTTTTGCCGCGAATCACATCAATCACCAAACGCATTTTGCGTGGTGTGATGCGGATAAATTTAGCGTGAGCAGCAGCTTCCATTATTTCTTACCCGTGGCTTTTGCGTCTTTGCCACCACTGTGACCCTTAAAGACTCGAGTGGGCGAGAACTCGCCGAGCTTATGACCGACCATGTTCTCTGAAACAAAGACTGGGACGTGTTGCTTGCCGTTGTGAACAGCTAACGTCAAACCAATCATTTCAGGAACGATGGTGCTGCGGCGCGACCAAGTCTTTATCACGCGCTTATCGTTTTTGGCGGAAGCGGCATCAACTTTGTCGAGCAGGTGGAGATCCACAAATGGACCTTTTTTGGCACTCCTTGGCATTATTTAACTCCTTGCTGGGTGATGCCCAGCGCAGATCAGGGGGTATCGTGACAATCGCCACGACCCGACCTGTCCTTTACCTCGCGTTCTTACGGCGAGAGATGATGAAGCTGCTCGAGGTGTTGCGCTTTTTGCGCGTCTTAGCACCTTTTGCAAGTTTACCCCAAGGCGAGACTGGAGCGCGTCCGGTTGGAGCGCGACCTTCACCACCGCCGTGTGGGTGATCCACAGGGTTCATCGAACTGCCGCGTTGATGTGGCTTATTGCCCAACCAGCGTTGACGACCCGCTTTTCCGATTACGATGTTCTTGTGATCGGCATTGCCGACCACACCAACGGTGGCGTAGCATTCGGTGTGAACACGGCGCAACTCGCCCGATGGCAGACGCAGCACCACATAATCGCCTTCTTTACCTTGGACTTGAGCGCTTGTTCCAGCGCTGCGAGCCATTTTTGCACCACGCCCAGGAACCAGTTCGATGCTATGCACCACTGTACCCACAGGAATAAAACGCAAAGGCAGGGCATTGCCGACTCGAGGTTCGGCTTCTGGACCCGAGACGATCTTAGAACCAACTTCTAGGTTGTCTGGCGCGAGGATGTAACGCTTCTCGCCGTCAACGTAATGCAGCAAAGCAATGTTGGCTGAACGGTTAGGATCGTATTCAATCGCGGCGACTTTGGCAGGCACGCCACCCTTATCGCGGCGCTTAAAGTCAATCACACGGTACAAACGCTTGTGACCGCCACCAATGAAACGGCTGGTGGTACGACCCGTGTTGCTGCGACCACCGGTTTTCGGCAGTGGTTCGGTCAGCGACTTCTCGGGGCGCTTTTTGGTCAGGTTGGAGAAATCCAAAGTCGTGATGTAACGACGACTTGGGGTATACGGACGGTATTCTTTGGTTGGCATGATTAACTAGCCCCCTCGAGTGCTTCGATCTTCTGCCCTTCGGCGAGTTGCACAATTGCCTTGCGGCGAGCGGCGGTCAGACCAGCGAAACGACCAACCCGCTTATGAGTACCACGCACGTTCTGCACGTTGACCGACAACACTTTCACGCCAAATGCCTTCTGCACAGCGTTCTTGACCAATGTCTTATTTGCATTTGGGTGAACCCAAAAGCTGTACTTACCTTCGCTCATGGCGGTGTAAGCCTTTTCACTCGAGACTGGCTCGAGCAGCACGTCATAAACGGCGTTCATGCGTCACCTTCTTCTTTACGTCCTGCAACCAATTTCTCGGTCAGGGCAACAAAACCAGCTTCGTCACCACGAGCCAAGTAACCAGATTGCTCAGCCCATGTTGGCAGGCTTGGGTGCGAGCGCATACCAGCAGCCTCGAGAGCGGCTTTGAGTGTTTCTTCGCTTGAGTCAGCCAATGCAGCAAAGGTGGTGATGCCAGCAGCCAGCAGCGCGTCATTGATTTTTGGACCAATGCCTTCGATGCGCTTTAAGTCATCGCCTTTGTCGGCTTTCTTGGCTTTAGGAGCTTCTTCGGCAACAGCAGCTTTGAGGGCTTCTGGAGCGACAGCAGCAGCGACAGCAGCCACAGGAGCGACAGCAGCAGCGACAGCAGCCACAGCCTTTACAGCTTTAGGAGCAGCTTCGGCTTTGGCGGCTTTAGGAGCTTTGGCACTTAAGCCAGCGCCGACTGCCTCGAGAACCGCTTTGTCAGCCACGAGAACCTGATTACGCAGGATGTCGTAGGTATTTAAGCCAGCGCCCTTGACAGCCGTGACCCAGTGCAGGTTCTTGGCAGCGCGGATTGCCATTTCGTCGTTGGTGACTAAGAACACGCGCTCAGAGCCGTCCATACCGTGTTGTTTTGCCCAAGCCAAAAAGCCCTTGGTCTTGCCGTCCAAGTTAAAGCCATCAACTGCTAAAACTTTACCTTCGTTGACGCGGCTCGAGACTGCCATGGCTAAGCCCAACTTGCGGACTTTCTTAGGCAGGGTGTAGCTGTAATCACGCGGTTTTGGACCGAATGCTGCGCCACCACCGACGTAAATCGGAGCAGAACGATCACCGTGACGCGCATTGCCTGTGCCTTTTTGGCTGTAGAGTTTCTTGCCTGTGCGGCTAACTTCAGCGCGGGTTTGGGTGCTGGCAGTACCACGGCGGCGCTTGGCGAGTTGCCAATTGACCACTTCGTACAACACATGGGTTTTTGCTTCGGGAAGTTGCAGCTCTAAGCTACCGGGGTTTTGACCCACTACGTTGATGCTTGGCATTATTTCCCTCCCTTCTTGGCTTGTTTAATCACCACAAGACCACCGTTGGCACCAGGAATTGCGCCTTTAATCAGGAGCAAATTCTCTTCAGCGCGAACCTCAACCACCTCGAGATTCTGAGTGGTGATGCGTTCTGAGCCGTAATGACCAGGCATTTTCTTACCTTTAATCACACGACCAGGGGTTTTACGAGCGCCAATCGAACCACCGCGACGGTGCCATTTCTTCGCACCGTGGCTGGCAGGACCGCCTTGGAAATTCCAGCGCTTCATCACACCAGTAAAACCGCGACCCTTGGAAGTACCAACCACATCCACCTTTTCGCCTGCGGCAAAAATTTCGGCGGTGATGGTATCGGCTTCTGGGGCGTAATCGCGGAATTCACGAAGATGACGCATTGGCGCGGACTTGGCTTTCTCGAGATGACCGAGTTCTGGCTTAGACAGTGCCTTCTTGGGCGCTTCGCCAAAACCAATTTGAACTGCACTGTAACCGTCGTTGGCTGGGGTTTTACGCTGCACCACTGGGCAGGGTCCCGCCAGCACAACGGTCACTGGCACAACCTTGTCATTCTTCCAGACTTGGGTCATACCGACTTTTGTGCCGAGGATGCCTTTCATGCAGCACCTCCAACGGTCTTCACTTCAATCTCAACGCCGCTTGGCAAATCCAAGGTGCTAAGGGATTCGATGGTCTTCTTGGTTGGATTGGTAATATCCACCAAACGGTTATGGGTGCGAAGCTCAAAGTGTTCACGGCTGTCTTTGTGCTTGAACGGTCCACGAATCACCGTGAAACGACGAATGCGGGTTGGCAGTGGAATTGGTCCAGCCACATCCGCGCCTGAACGCTTGACCGCATCCACGATCTTCGCGGCGCTCGAGTCCAGCGAGCGGTGGTCAAAGCCACGCAATTTAATACGAATTTTAGGTCCCATGCTTACTCCAGACGGTTAAATCGCCCGATTGACCAGACGATAAAGAACCGCGCCGAGGATTTTCATCCTAGCGCGGTATTGAAATTACTCGAGGATTTCTGTGACAACACCTGCACCAACGGTACGCCCACCTTCACGGATAGCGAACCGAAGTTCTTTTTCCATGGCGATTGGCTTAATCAGTTCAACTTCAAAGTTGATTTGATC
>JAAFJQ010000022.1 GCA_013298185.1 Deinococcales bacterium | reverse complement strand
AAGATCGCATACCGTTTCTTAACCAAGAGTACCGCGCTGACCTTGGTACAGCTTCCAAATTTGGCTTGGTGGCGCTTGGTGCTGCTTTTGGTGCTGGCTGGACACCCTGTATCGGACCGATTTTAGGCGTAATTCTCAGTATTGCGGGTGCAAGTGGTAGCCTTAGCACAGGTGTTGGTTTGTTGTTTGTATATTCACTTGGCTTAGCCGTACCGTTTTTACTGGCTGCTCTTGCATGGGACAAAATTGGCTCGAGGTTTCGTCAAATGGGGCGCTGGGTTGGCACAGTCGAAAAAATCAGTGGGGTGCTGCTGATTGTGGCTGGATTACTCCTTGTCACAGGCAATTACGCTGAAATTGGCAGGCAGCTCCAAGCCATCACTCCACAGTGGTTACTTGATTTTGAACGAGGATTAAAATAATTTTTACTATAAAAAATATCACTTTTGCGATTTTTCTATTTCTGCAAAAATGATAAAAGAAATAGAATAAAAAAAATTTCTGCATCTAAAATTCATGATTTACATGGATTTAGATGCTTTTGTGTACCTACCGAGAATTCGCTCGGCTTTTTTACGACCAATATGAGGGAAAACATGAACATCAAACGAGCTTTACTCCTAACCGCCACTGCCTTAAGCCTCTCGAGTGCCGCTTTTGCCGATGGCTTCAGCGCCACCTTAGATACCCCAATTCTACCAACCAGCAATTTCTCGATACGCCTTGGCTTAAACTACAGCCTCGAGATCAGCCCAAATTTATTTGTTGGAGCGAGTCTCAATCCAAGCCTGACACCAGGCTCAGCCAATGCCTTTGCCCTGAGCGCTCGAGTTGGCATCAAATACGTTCTGCTCGTTTACAAAGACAACTCGAGCCTTGTCAACGGGTATGTAGGCGCAGCCGTCAATTCTGGCATTCTCCCATCGCCATTTAGCATTGGGGCTGAAGCCAATGCTGGCATCTACGCCATCACAGCCTTAGGCGGAGGTTTTAAGCTCTATGGTGGTTTGGATGGCAAAGTTGGTTATGAATTCACCGTTGGCATCCTCGATTTCAATGCCCTAGCAACTGCTGGTGTATTCTTTGAACCAATTCAGAACCTCGAGTGGCGAATTCAGGGCAATGCAGGTGTGCTTGGGGCGGCAGGAACAAGCGCGTTTTACTGGTTGGCTGGGAGCAGCTTGTACTACACTTTTGTGCCTCAGTTTAAGTTGGGTTTGAGTGTGGGCTACGGCTCGGGTGGGGCGTTCTTACTCAGCCTTGGCGCGTTGTTTGCCGAGAAACCTGGTACGCTTGGAATTGCTGGGAATTACCTCCCATAAGCGTAGGGCGCTTACCTCCCATAAGCGTAGGGCGCCTACCTCCCATAAGCGTAGGGCGCTTACCTCCCATAAGCGTGGGAACACCTCGAGTAAGTGCATAAACCTTTGGCTCAGCTCGAGACTATGAATTTCTAAAAAACATGTTAAACTCTGTTCTCGGGCAATCCCGAGGCAACTCGAGACCCCATAAGGGTCTCGTATTTTTATGCAAGGTTTATGCAGGAAAATACATTGGAAAAGCTAATGAAGAAAAGACACAAGCTCTCACGAAATCCCCAGCCGCGCTACACTCGGCAGCCCTTTCCAAGAAGGGGCTTTTGGTGGGCTTGGCTCGAGAGATTTAGGGGGAAGACATGCCAAAACGGACAGATTTAACAACAATTTTAATTATTGGTTCGGGTCCAATTCAAATTGGACAAGCAGCCGAGTTTGATTACTCGGGGACTCAGGCAGTTAAGGCACTTAAGAACGCTGGCTTTCGAGTGATTTTGGTCAATTCCAATCCAGCCACAATCATGACTGACCCAGAGCTGGCGGATGCCACATACCTCGAGCCTTTGACGGTGGAATTTCTCGAGAAAGTGATTGAAAAAGAGCGTCCAAGTGCAATTTTGCCAACGCTTGGTGGGCAGACGGGCTTGAACCTCAGCCTCGCCTTAGCTGATGCGGGGATTCTCGAGAAGTACGGCGTGGAGCTGATTGGCGCAAACAAAGAAGCCATTGAAAAAGGCGAAGACCGACAAAAATTTGCTCAAGCCATGAAAAAAATTGGTTTGGAAGTGGCAAAAGGGCAGATGGTCAGCACGCTCGAGGAAGCGCTCGAGTTTGTGCGCCAAGTCGGGTATCCCGCGATTATTCGTCCGAGTTTTACCTTAGGCGGCACGGGCGGCGGGATTGCGTACAACGAAATTGAGTTTAAGCAGATTGTGGCAAATGGCTTGCACCTCTCCCCTGTCGGCACGGTTTTAATTGAAGAATCAGTGCTGGGTTGGAAAGAATTTGAACTCGAGGTGATGCGCGACACCAACGATACGGCGCTGATTATCACCAGCATCGAGAATTTTGACCCGATGGGTGTGCATACGGGCGACAGCATCACGGTTGCGCCGCAGCAAACTTTGTCCGATAAAGAATATCAGCGCCTGCGTGATGCCAGTCTTGCGGTCATCCGCGAGATTGGCGTGGACACGGGCGGCAGCAACATTCAATACGCCATTAACCCAGCCGACGGGCGGGTGGTGGTGATTGAAATGAACCCTCGAGTCTCAAGGAGCAGCGCCTTGGCTTCTAAAGCCACGGGTTTCCCGATTGCCAAAATCGCAGCGTTGCTAGCGGCGGGGTACTTCTTGGATGAATTGCCCAATGACATTACCAAAGTCACACCCGCCAGTTTTGAACCAAGCATTGATTATGTGGTTACGAAAATTCCACGTTTTGCCTTTGAAAAATTCCCCGGAACGCCCGAGCGCTTAAACACCCAAATGCGTTCGGTAGGCGAAGTCATGGCGATTGGACGCACTTTCAAAGAATCGTTTATGAAAGCTGTTCGCAGTCTCGAGTCGGACATTCGTGGTGGCTTTGAAACCGCCAACCTCGCGCAACTCGAGGCGTTGCTCGAAGCCAATCCAAAGCGCTTCTTGGCAGTTCTCGAGCTGCTGCGCCGAGGCATGAGCGTGGCTGACCTGCATAAGAAAACCGCGATTGATCCTTGGTTTTTGTTTCAACTGCTCGAGATCATTGAAGTCGAAAAAGAAATCCCAACCTTGGGCGCTGCTGAAACGTGGAAGTACGAAACGTGGCGCGAGATTAAACGCCTTGGGTTGTCGGACGCTCGGATTGGTGAGCTTCTAGGCAAAACCGAACTCGAAGTTCGAGCGCTTCGCAAAGCTGCCAAGTGCTTGCCTGTCTACAAAACCGTGGATACTTGCGCCGCCGAGTTCCAAGCCCACACACCGTACCATTACTCGAGCTTTGAATGGGAAGACGAAGTTGTTGCCACCACCAAACAAAAAATCATGATCCTTGGCAGTGGACCCAACCGCATTGGGCAAGGCGTGGAATTTGATTACGCCACAGTTCACGCAGTTTGGGCATTGCGTGAGCTTGGTTATGAAACGATTATGGTCAACTCCAACCCAGAAACGGTCAGTACCGATTACGACACCGCCGACCGACTGTACTTTGAACCACTGACTTTTGAAGATGTGATGAACATTGTCGAACACGAAAAACCAATCGGTGTGATTGTACAACTTGGCGGGCAAACCCCATTGAAACTGGCTAAGGCACTCGAGGCGGCTGGCGCTCCGATTATTGGGACATCACCAACTGCTATTCACACCGCCGAGGACAGGCTCGAGTTTAACAAGCTCTGCGATAGGCTGGGCATACGCCAACCCAAAGGCGCTGTGGCAACCACGCCGGGCGAAGCGATGAAAGTGTCCAAAGAACTTGGTTTCCCACTGATGGCACGCCCGAGCTATGTGCTTGGTGGTCGAGCCATGCGAACCGTGCGAAGCGAACAGGAACTCGAGACGTACCTGCGCGAGGTCTACGCTGCCGTGGAAGGCAACCCGAGTATTCTGCTTGACCAATTCCTCGAGAATGCACTTGAACTGGATGTGGACTGCCTCTGCGATGGCAAAAACGCCGTCATTGCTGGCGTGATGGAACACATTGAAGCGGCTGGCATTCACTCAGGCGATAGCGCTTGTATTTTACCGCCAGTTCACCTCTCCCCTGCCCTGCTCGAGGAAGTGCATGTGACCACCAAACGCCTAGCCCTCGAGATTGGGGTCTTGGGCTTGATGAATGTGCAGTACGCAGTGCATAACGGATTACTGTATATTTTAGAAGCCAACCCTCGAGCCAGCCGCACTGTCCCATTTGTATCAAAAGCCATTGGGCATCCGCTTGCCAAGTACGCCGCTCGAATTGCTGTTGGACAAAACCTCGAGCAAATTGGATTTACCGAAAGTGTTGTACCCACGCATTACAGCGTCAAAGAAGTTCACTTACCATTCCTGAAATTCAAGGATGTCATTCCAGTCTTGGGACCTGAAATGAAAAGCACAGGTGAGAGCATGGGCATAGACGCAGACCCGCATCTGGCGTACTACCGCGCTCAGTTGGGGGCAAATGTCAAATTGCCACTGGCGGGGAAAGTGCTTTGGGTCGGCACACAAAACACAGCCCTCGAGGAACGGTTTGAGAAACTAGGTTACAGCGTCCAGCATCTGCCCTCGAGCAACGACAGCACACCGATTCCAGATTTGTTGATTGACCTGACTGCATCAAGACTTTCACGGCGGGCGCTCGAGCATGGGACACCGATTTACACCACACTCGAGGCAGCGCAGTGGTTGGTCAGTGCGCTCGAGAAAGTGGGCGGGTCAGAGTTAGCTGTCTCAAGTGTGCAGGAATGGTTAGCACGATAGCAAAAACCTTTGAGGTGTACATGAATCTATATCAGAGGCGCATCAGTGAAATACGTGAAAAACACGATATTCAAGTAATCACGTCAATTATAGAAGGAACATTTATACGTCCTCAAATGTACACAATTGGAGGCACCATTTTTGAAGTTGGGGCTTTTTTAGAAGGCTATATTAGCGGTCTGGCACATAATCCTAAGCACCAATACCCCATTATCAACATTTGGTCGGACTTCAACAGTTATTTATCAAATCAAATAGAAGATAGTAACGGGGGTTGGCATGGGGCTTTCTCGGGAGTACGTCGGCTTTTTGCGATCTAAGAAGAATCTTTTGATTACTTGCTCGACAAGTATTACGAGTTTTACAACGCTTTGCCAAATGAAGCCAAAAATAGCTGATACCCGAAAGTAAGCTGGTTTTATGATTTAGTCTCGAGGTTCTTGTGCTAGAATTTATGCGTGAAAACCAAGGCTAATCCTCAAAAAACCAAAGAGCCTCGAGTCAAAGAAATGACGTGGGAAGCAATGGATCGCCTCATTGACCAGCAAGTCAAACGCGATAGCAAGTTACTCAAAACCCTTGCCAAGCTGTGAACGATTATCGTTCTCAGCACCCTGTTTTTCGTCATCGTCGGATGCAATATCCAACCCTCGGTTCTGTGATTCGATTGCATGACCGCATCATCGAAGAATCTGGTGGCTTAAGCGGTGTGCGTGACAAGGGTTTGCTCGAGAGTGCTTTGCACAAAATTGTTGAGGGTTTTGGCGGCGAGGATTCATACCCCACGTTTTTTACAAAGCTGGCGGCGGTGGGATATTCAATTGCACAAAATCATGTTTTTTCAGATGCCAATAAACGCACAGCTCTCGAGACCATGCTGCTCTCTTTGCGACTGAATGGGTATCGGCAACGACCAAGTGTTGATGCAGCCACCACGGTCATGGTTTTGGTGGCAACAGGCAACCTCGAGATTGCTGGTTTGCGGGTTGCTTTAATTCATTGGTGTGGCTTGAACCCTGGCGATGTGATGCTTTAGTGAATCTTAAATTCCAAGGTGTTCTTAAAACTCGAGGTCATGAACTGCACCACTCGAGTCATCCACAGCAAAGGCTTGCTTTCTTAGCTCCTCGAGCCGCATTGCCACGGCAATTCTATTGGCGGGTGACCTTTATTTCCTCGAGCGCTCGGGTGAGGATTTTTCGGAAAACTGAGTCTATCTTCATGGTCAGCGCCATTTCAAAAACAGGCTTAGCTCGAGCATCGGCGCAAGTTTGAGCAAGTGCGCCAATGGCTGTCATACGAACTCGAGGGCTGCTGTCATTGAGTGCCATGTCAATCAAAATCGGAGTGAGTTCTTCGCCACTGTCCAGTTTTGTAACTTTGCAAGCCTCACACGAAACACTGTGAATCGCAGCGCGGCGAACTCGAGGAATTGGATCTTGCAGCAGTTGCCTCAGCACGGGTGTGCAGCGTTCATCTGCCATGTGGTCGAGTGCCATGGCGCAGTCAAAACGCACCCGAGGCTCGGGGTGAGCGCAGCCAAGCAGCAACCCATCCACCAAAGCAGTGATGGTTTTGGTCTGGATGGCATGGGTTCGCACGGAGAGAATTTCATGCAGTGGCATTTGAGCAAATTTCTGTCCAAGCAGGGCAACATCCGAAGCAGCATACTCGAGCAATTCTTTGGTTAGTGCAGCAGGTTTGGCTTGTTTGGTGATTTTGGCTTCAACAAAGACTTTAAGCCGTGTCCAACTTGGGAAACCATAATCTCGAGCCAAGGCAAATTGGGCTTGGGATAAACTGATCTGCTCGAGATGCTGCTTTGTTCTGGCTTGGTTTTTCAGATTCTCGAGACTTGGCTTGCTTGGTAATTTTGGCATAACAACCCCTTTCAAATTTACCTGTGTCTGCATGAAGGCGTAAAAGGAGGTTTGTTATTTATACTTATGCCGTGGGCTTTGCCCTGCTCGCAGACTGAACGCAACGGCTTTGCGCTGCCATAGATTATTGGGTCAAACACCAAAAAATTGCAATACGCTTTTTGACGTGTTTGGCTCGAGTACACTGCATCATGGTTTTCAACCCCGGACTGAACCGCCTGACTTTCTCGAGTTTCCAAGACTTACCACCCGAGATGCGTGGCTGCATGGCACATCAATGGCTTGCGACTTGGGGAATTGCACACAGAATGTCAGAAGAATTTGTTCTCGAGCAATTGCCGAATATCCCAGATGAAGTGACGGCTGAACGTCTGAAAATCTGCGGCATGTATGTCTTGGCACTGGATGCCATGGTCGAGGCTCGAGAAACCCAAGCCTTGGCATTTGCCCATCGGCTCGGGGTTGCATTAGCAGCCTTGATTGCCACGCTGAAACTCGCTCCTGAAGATGCCCAACAAGCCAGACCAGATTGGAACACAGCACATTGGAAAAAATGGTCTGAAACCCAAAAAATCGTACTCGCAGGCGGATTGTTTTCTGGTGCTTTGGGAAAAAAAATGTTTGAAGCAGCGCTCGAGTTTTTACCTCGATTTGGAGTTCATCATCTCGAGCTTATCCTACCAGACCAACCACGCTTACAGATGCTCAAGGGCGCAGCTCGAGCCTTTGAAACAGGAGAAGTTATCATGATTGATGCTGGACACACCGCCATAAAACGCGGTATTGCCAAAGTTAGCAACCATCAAATTTTGGAATTCAGCCCAAAACCAATGCTCGAGATTCCGTTTGAATTGACTGCCCCTAACGACCTCATGGACTTCTTAGTGGGTGCAATGCTCGAGTTATGTAAGGACATGCCTCGAGTGAGTCAATTCGGTATCAGCATTTCGGTTTTTATTGACCAAGACGGCAGAATCCCAACCTCGAGCAGCAGTTTTTACACGAGCTTGAGTGAGTTTCATCTGACTCGAGAATTTGAGCAGCGCTTAGCCGAGCAACTTGGGGGTTCATGTGTTGTCAACATCATGCACGAAGGTCAAGCCGCCGCCAACAGCATGGATGGCTTGGATGCGGCTATTTTGCTGGGAACTTCAGTTGGTGGAGGATTGCGGGATTAGATTTTTATGCTTCAACTTTTCAAACGAAGAACGATGTATCATGGTTTGTCATCGGGTTAGGCATGCCTAACCCCTACGGCTGGAGCTACCATAAACCGTAGGGTCAAGACACGCCTTGACCTGTGAGGGTGCATTAAAATTGAAAACCATAATCAGCGATTGTGAAATCCCAAGTTGACAATCATCGCGTGCTAAAAATTTGGAAGTCTCATCGCCTAAAGCCTTCGTCCTTTATCCTTGTGCAATGTATTTTGCCACACACCACAGCTTTAAGTAATTCGTACCATAACCGCGAATTTAGGAGACATCATCATGACCCCACTCGAGTTGCAAGGCTTTTTGAATCAAATCATCTCTAACGACCTCAAACTGGCAGTCATGCTTTGGGGCGCTCCCGGCATTGGCAAGAGCAGCATTGTGCGTCAGGTTGCTACTCATGCCAAACTCGAGTTTGTGGATGTGCGCCTCTCACAACTTGCGCCAACTGATTTGCGTGGTTTGCCTGTGGCTGAAGATGGCAGCGCTAAGTGGTTTCCACCTGAGTTTTTACCTCGAGCTGGACAAGGAATCTTGTTTTTGGACGAGCTGAACATGGCTGCTCCGACGATGCAGGGCATCGCGCAGCAACTCATTTTGGATCGGGCGGTGGGTTCGTACACCCTGCCCGATGGTTGGTTTGTCTGGGCAGCAGGCAACCGCCGCGAAGACCGCGCCAGTGTTTTTGAAATGCCCGCCCCGCTCGCCAATCGGTTTTTGCATCTCGAGGTCAGCGCTGATTTGGATAGCTTTAAGCGCTATGCACTCGAGAAAAACTTGAATGAACGCATCATTGCTTTTCTGGCTTTCCGCCCGAATCTGCTTCATGCGCCCGATACCGTTCGTCCTGCGTGGGCAAGTCCTCGCTCTTGGGAGATGGCTTCGCACCTTATTGGTGCGGGTTTACCGATAGCGCCTGCGGTTGGCGAAGGCACAGAAGCCGAGTTCAGGGCATTTGAACGAATTTACTCGAGCCTGCCTGAGATAGATGCGATTCTGAGCGGTGACACCAGCTTAGAATTTCCCACCGAACCAAGCGCAAGGTACGCTGTGACGATTGGTTTAGCGGCTCGAGCCGATGGCGTGGATCAAGTGCTGAATGCCTTCAGGTGGTTGGTGGATAAAGCTGAAGTCGAGTGGGTGCATTTTTATACGCTGGATGCCTTGACCAAAATCCGCGCTGGCGGGCAACTCGGTAAACTGGTGAGCATGGTTGAACGCGAACCTCGCTTAAATGAATTCCTGCGCGAAATCAATCAACTGACTGGGGCTTAAATGACTGATCTCGAGCAAGCCAAAAATCCAAACATCAGTGCAGCTGACCTCGAGCAGTTGGCTTTGCGTGGTAGCCGTGCCGTGCGTGAGGTGGTTGCTCGCAATCCGAACACGCCTGAAAAAACCCTTGAGCGCTTGGCGGTGCATCATCCCGAGGCGCTGCTCGAGAATCCTTTGCTGAATTTTTTGCGTTTTGAAAACCCTGCTTGGTTTATTGAATTACCAATGTATGTTCAGTTAGCGCTCTTAAAAAGCCCTGATTGTCCTCTTTCATGGTTGGGTTTGATGGGTCGCTCAGAGCGGGATTTGCATTTTGCAGCTTTGACAAATCCAATGTTTCCCACCAGCCTGATGCAGGAATGGCTGGGCATGTCGCTCGATGCTCGAGTGGTGGACACCATGGCTGGGCATGTCAATAATCAGCAGACTTTAGCGACTTTGCCACTTTCTGAGCTAGATCGCAACACCGAACTGCTCAAGGACATGGTGGCTTCTGGACTGCCGCTCGAGCCAGACATCATGGTGGTCTTAGCCAATGATTATGACCCAGAACTGCGAATGCAATTGGCAAAACGCGCTGACTTACCCCCAAATCTGCTCGAGGAAATGGCACTAGACGAAGACGAATCGGTGCAAGCCGCGATTCCGCAAGGGCGTGTGCCAGCTTTTGCAACGGCTGCTTTGGCACTCGAGTTAAAACGCCCCAAGGATTTGGCTCGTTTAGCCAAAGGGCAACCCAAAGCGCGGCGGTTGGCAGCACAACACCCAAACATCAGCCTTCATCTCTTAAAGCAACTTTTTAGGGACGAAGATTGGCGGGTGCGCCAAGAAGTAGCACGGCATCCGAAAACCCCAACGCAGGTTCTGGCTCGACTTGCCAAAGACCATGACCGTGATGTCCGCGAAGCCGTGGCAGCCAACCCAAACAGCAGTACTAGCACCTTGGAAAGCCTGCTTGCCGATTCGCACGAAGATGTGGCAAAAGCCGCTCGAGCCAATCCAAACGCTCCTAAGGAAACCCTGCTTTTACTTGATCGTCTCGAGTCTAAAGATTTGTCTTTGACCCAACTCGAGCTGGTTTCGGCGTGGCTTGCACCGTTGGTAGCAGCACATCCCAATGCCACTCCTGCGCTGCTCGAGACATTCGTAAAATCCGATTTTTCCGAAGTGCGAAAAGCCGTGGCGCAAAATCCACAAACCCCGCTGCGTCTGCTCGAGACACTGACCGAAGATACTGATTCTGACGTGATACTGGCGCTTTTGACCCGCTCGAGTCTGCCCGAGAACCTGATGCAGAATTTGGTCTTGCATCCAGATTCATCGGTGGTCGAAGCCCTTTCAAACCATGCAGGCTTATCCAAGCGCTTATTGACCGAATTATCGCAGCACAGCATTTGGCAAGTACGGCGTAACATCGCAGCTCATTCGCGTTGTCCGACCGATTGCTTGGAGCGCTTAGCCCAAGACACCGATTCCGATGTGCGCGAAGCGGCGGTTCGCAACCCCAACGCCAATGCTTTGGTTGCCCTGCACGGGCTTGGGGTGGAATTGCGCTTGCCACAAATTCGTTTGCAACTCGAGGCGCACGACCCTAGTCTTGGCTCGAGTTGGCTCGAGTTTCTGGTGCGGCGCGGCAATGACCTTGCGAAGCGCTGGGCAGCCAGTCATCCGAATCTTGGTTTGGATGTGATGAATTGGTTGCTGACGCACGACTGGAAAATACGGGTTGAACTCGCCAAAAACCCAAGTTTGCCGCTTGCCCTGCTCGAGAAATTAGCCCATGACGATGACCGTGATGTTCGCTGTGCCGTGGCTGCCAAGCCCAACTCACCAGCTAATATTTTGTTGTTATTGGCAACAGATGCTGATGCCATCGTGCGCCGAGCCGTGGCAATGCGCGGCGTTGCCCACGAGACACTGTGTTGGGACGATGACCCAATTGTTCTCGAGCATGTTTCTGAAACTTGTTTATCTTTACGAAAAAAACTCGAGACAGGGGCTGAGCTAGACGCTGACGAACTCCTTGGGTTGATTGACTCGAGCAATCCTTTTGTGGTGCAGCACCTACCAAAGAACATCCAAATTCCTCAGCTTGATAAATGGATACTGGATGAATCTTGGCAAGTGCGCCAAGCTGCCGCTCGCAACTTATTCTGCACACCAACTCAACTCGAGCAATTGCTATTGGACCAAGACCGCGATGTCCGACTCGAGGTAGCAAAACACCCGAACACCACACCAGAAATGCTGGCTGCTTTGATGCTTGACCCTGACCTTTTGGTGCGTCGCGCGGCACTCAGTCACCCGCTCCTCGAGCCGAATTTACGTCAGACCGCGCAGCGTTTTATCCTCGATGAATCTTTGCGTTCAACCAACTTGAACCGCATCATTGCCTTAAAACAAACCACCAGAATCTCAGAACTCAAAAAACGCTGCAATTACCTCAGCCTCGAGTGGCGCGAACGTCGTTCAGTTGCCGAGAATCCACACACTCCCAAGCAGATTCTCGAGAGGCTTTGTCAGGACGCCAATCGCTTGGTGCGGGCAGTCGCCCAAGCCAGACTCGAGGGGAAATCATGAACGCCAATCAAAAAGTACGAGGTAGTTTATTGCGCCTTCGCAGCAAAAGTCCGTTTTTGGCAACCTTAGCATTGTTTGCCACCTTTCGGGCTGACCCAACACACCCAACCGCTGCGACCGACGGACGCGAAGTGATTTACAACCCAGAATTCATGGAGAGCTTGCCCACCGCTCAGGTGGATGGTGTGTTGTTGCATGAACTGCTGCACGCGGCGCTGCTGCACGTCACTCGGCGCGGTTGGCGCAACCCCAAGGGTTTTAACATTGCAGCCGATATTGTGGTCAATGGCATCCTCAGTCAAAGCGGATTTGAACTGCCCGAAGGCACAATCCACGACCCAGACTTGCAAAAATACAGTGTCGAAGAAGTCTATGCAATACTATCCAAACAAGCCCCACGCGACCTCGAGAATCCAGATTTGCTCGAGCCAGACGATGCAAGTGGCAAACCCAAAGAAGGCACAGGCGCACTGCGCGAAGCCAACGCCAAAGCACTCGAGCGCCATTGGAAAGAAGCCCTCGAGCAAGCAGCGGCTGTGGCTCGAGGACAGAAAAAAGGTGATTTGCCAGCTGGTTTAATGCGGGCTTTGGGTGCAATTGGCGCATCGCAACTTGATTGGAAAACCCTGCTGTGGCGCTTTTTAACCCGCACACCAACCGATTTCACGCATTTTGATCGGCGCTTTGTCTACCAGCGCCAATACCTCGAGGCGCTGGATTCAGAATCGGTGCGGGTCTACGCTTGCTTAGATACTTCAGGCAGTGTCGAAGATGCCCAAATGCAAAGTTTTGTGGGCGAACTGCGCGGCATCATGCGAGCCTACCCTCAAGCCAAAGTTCAAGTTTTTTATGCCGATGCTGCCCTGTACGGAGGATTTGACCTCGAGCATGAATGGATAGACCCGATTGGTGGTGGCGGCACGGACTTCAACCCATTTTTTAAGCACCTCGAGCAACAACAACCCGAGAACAGTGTGGCGGTGTACTTAACCGATGGTTACGGGGATTTCCCTGCCTTACCACCAAACATTCCAGTTTTATGGGTCGTCACACCGGGCGGACTCGAGAATGCCCAATTTCCATTTGGTGAAGTAGCACGGCTGCTCGAGAACTAAGTATCTACCGCTTTCATTTTAGAATTTTCAAAAAGCGGCAATTCTGCCATTACAGCAATAGATACGCTGTCCTTACTCCCGTTGGTCGGAAATGTTTTAGCAAAAAACGCTAAAACATTTCAGGGAGGTACTTAATGCAATCCTTTTGGAGTCAGCACCACCTCAAGACCACGCATTGCAGAATTCACCAGCAACGCCAAAACCAAGGTTGGAATCGCCCCAAGCAACACTCGATCAATTGCTCCACTGCCCAGACCCGTAAAAATAAAACCACCCAATCCACCCGCTCCAATCAGGCTCGAGAGGGCAGCCAAACCCACTAAACTCACAGCCGTTAAACGCAAACCCTCGAGCATCAGCGGCACAGCCAAAGGCAGACGCACGCGCCAAAAAACTTGGTTGGGTGTGTAACCCAAGCCCTTCGCCGCCTCGAGTGGTGCATCTGGCACGCCTTGCAAACCAAGAATCGTGCCACGCAGCACAGGCAGTAAGCCGTACAAAATCAGTGCGGTCAAAGCTGGATAAATCCCAATGCCACGCACACCAAGCGTCTCGAGGGTCGGGAAAGCTCGAGCTAAGCCACTAAAAAACGGTATCAGTAAGGCAAACAAAGCAATGCTTGGAATGGTTTGTAGTGCATTGGCAACGCCCAAAGCAAGGCTCGAGGCTCGAGGGCGTGAAGCGCTGTACACACCGAGGATTATTCCAAGGAAACTCGAGAAGAGCAGTGCCAAGAAACTTAAGTACAAGTGCCGCCCGACTTCTTGCCAGAATTCTGTTTGATTGGCGGTGTATTCGCGCAGAACACTAAGGTGATCAAATGCACCAAAGCCCAATAGCAGCACTGCTAAACCAAGCCCAAGCCCAGCCAACCATAAGCGCTTGACCTCGAGCGCCCCTGCATAAGCCACAAGCCAAGCGCCAAGCAGCAATAACCAAAAACCAGCCGCAGGCGAAACCCTCGAGATTGGATTTGCACCGAGTTCTGAACTGATTTGACTGATCGCAACCAGCAAAACCATAAAAAACAAATTGCCAATAACAACCAACAACCAGCCTCGAGCTTGAACTCGAGACAAGGCAGCAACGGCAATTCCTAGCCACAAAACAAAAAACAACAAGTACAGCCACTGGAAATTCATCAATCCAAGCGGAGTTCCAGCCACCAAGCGATTGGCTTTCACCAGCACCAATGGAAACAACGCACCCAAGCCAGCCAGAAACAAGCCCAGAACTGCAATGCGATTCAAAATTGGATTAAATGGTTTCACTTGTATCCTCGAGATTTGGCTTGTACAGCCTTTGGTTGCTGTTGTTGACTCTACCTAAAATAGCATTTGCTGGCACCATATTTGCCATTGTTTTGTTTCCAAGTGCTGTTATTCTAAACCTCAAATGCGCTACGTTTCGCAGCAGCTTTTATGGGAGAAACCTGCTCCCGAAATGGTTTTTGTTCCACTCAAATGGCGGATTGTCTTACCAGCTTTGCTGGGTTTTACTTTGATTGTTTCACCACTCCTCATGCAGTCCACTTGGGCTGTGCTGTGTATGGTTATGCTGGCGGGGCTGAGCGCGGTTCAGGCTCGAGTTCACGCTTTGGGCATGGGCTTGTTGGGTGTCCCTGCGCTACTGGCTTGGAGTTTAGGGACTGGTTCTATGACCGATAAAAGCTGGTTGGCGCTTTTGGTGTTGTTTGCTTTTTATGCTGTTTTGCAATTGTTTTGGGGCTTATCCGAAGAAATTGCTCGTCCATGGTGGGCTGTTGGGTTGTTGTGGTTATTGATGCCAAGTGCCTTGGGCTTAGGTGGTTTGCTGCTGATTGTGTTACTTTCCCATGCCCGTTGGCAATCGGGTTTGGCTGTGGCTCAAATCTCAAAGCACCATGCTCGAGGGCGTGATTGGGCTTGGGTGGTGTTGGTTTTATTGGTTTTAATGGCACTGAGTTTTGTTCTGCCCACACCAAGTGGTTTCAGTGACCCTGAAATTCCTACCATTGGTTTCTCGAGTCAAACCCCAGAACTCAGTCCAAATAATCAAACGTCAAATCCCACAACCACTGGCTCGAGTACCAAAACAGCTTTGCCAAATCTGCCTAACAATGTCCTTGATGGTCTTGGGGTTGTGGCTGTGTTGATGCTCGCATATGTGGTTTATTTGCAACGGGTTCTGAAAGCCAATGCTCCAACTTCGGCAACACGTCCAAAAAACAAAGGCGGTTGGCTGTGGCTGGCATTATTGGTACTGACTGGAATTGTGGTGCTGATGATTGTGCTTGGGGTGAGCAACCCAAGTAAACCTGTTCTTGTCAACTCGAGCCACTTTGGTTATTTTGGATTGCTGTTTTTTCTAGCCATGTTTGTGGCTTGGCGATTAAGTTTGCAGCGCCGTGCCAAAAGGATGGGTGGGAATAAAGACGCAGCCACCCAAGGCGATCTGAGGCAATTGCGTTTCTTATCGCCCAAAGATGCGGTTCGAGCCGCTTATTACCAATGGCTTGTCTGGTTACGTGACCTCGAGATTCGCCGCAGTCTCAGTCAAACCCCACTCGAGTTGATGGTTCTGGTGAACACCCACCAACCGCACCTGAAAACTCAGACCCAAGTTTTGACTGAAAGTTATCAACGGGTGCGTTATGGCACTGTGCCAAGCCAAGATGAACTCGAGCAAGTCTTAGCGGCACTCGAGGAATGGCAACAAGAAATCAGGGCGATTCTGCCACCAGATGTTTCACCTGTCATGGTAGGGGATACAACACCCGTTATGGTAGGTTAATCAGCGTGATTCACACCGCCAAGCCTATAAGCGTTCAGCCCCGAAGCCTTGTGGCGTTGGCTTTGTTGGTCTTGGCTGCGCTGCCTTGGTATCCGCTTTTGCCGTTGCCTGTGGTGCTGGCGGCTGCGGTGTTTGTTTTCTTGGCTCGAGCCAGCCAAAACACAAGGCAGTATGCGATGTTCTCGAGTGTTTACGCGGCAGCCGTGGTGTTTTTGCTGCCACCTTATGAATTCGCAGTGCTGTTTGCGCGTCTCGAGCCGTTTTTTATCGCACTGGGCTTAAGTTACGCCTTGGGCATGGCACTTGATGGGATTCAAGATGGCACACCTTGGGCTTGGCTCGCACCGCTTGTGCTGCTGATTCTGATGCCCAGCGTGCTGGGCTTGCTGGCTGTGATTGGTTTGGGCATATTGGCTTCGCTCGAGAAGCAACAACGATTTGTTGGCTTGAACCCCTATCACCTCGAGTCAAAGACCTTGCTTGGGATTCTGGGTCTGCTGGGCTTTCTGGCAGCTTTAACCGTGTTTGTACCGACTCCTCGAGCCTTCCAAGACCCAACTGGTGGATTGCCCATCAGTGCGGCACAACCTGCTCAACCCAAAGAACCAGAAAAAACAGGGTTACAAGCCACTTCTGGCTTGCCCTCAAAAGCCCTGAACACCCGCCGTCTCGAGCCGAACACGAGTTCATTGTTGGATGCCACGACAGCCGTATTGTATCTGGGCGTGGTGATTTTACTGGCGTTTTTGCTGCGTTCAAAACTCGAGCAGCGCAAAAAAACAGGGCAGAATTCACTCTGGGATTTGATGCCGATTGTGGCGGTTTTGATTTTAGCCACTGTTTTTTTAGCACTGGCTTTGTCCGCACCCAACGGTGGTTCAAATCAGAATTTCTCGAGCAGCACACCCATGAATGGCAGTCCACCAATCTCTGAGTTGCCGCCCAAAGTGCCTCGAGAAGTACTCGAGCCAACCCAAGCAAGCAGCGACCGCTCTTGGATTCCTTATGTACTGGCGGCATTGGCTTTGCTGGTCGCATACTGGCTTTGGCGCAATTTGAATAAAACGTTCGGCATTGCGCCGATGCTCGAGCCAGTTGCAGAAAATAACTCGAGCATCACAACGCAAAGTGCCACCAATCGCGTGCGTTTGGCATATCAGGGTTTCCTAGAGATTGCCCAACAAAAAGGTGTACCACGTTTTGAAGCTGAAACCCCGCTCGAGTTTGCTTGGCGTTACAGCCAGAAATTCCCGCAGAGTCAAGTGGCTGCCATCACCCTGACCAATTTGTACGAACCAGTGCGTTATGGGCAAGTGGCGGCAGAAACTCACGCGCAGCAAGCTGAGCAAGCTGCCCTCAACCTCAAGGAGAACCATGATTAAAGACTTCGCCCATCGCCTGCAAAACAACATCTCCAAAGTGATTGTTGGTCGTGAAACCACCCTCGAGATCACGCTTGCCGCCATTTTGTCAGGTGGGCATGTTCTGCTCGAGGATGTCCCCGGTACAGGCAAAACCATGCTGGCACGGGCATTGGCGGTGTCCTTAGGGCTTGGCTTTAAGCGAATTCAATTCACCCCAGATTTACTGCCATCAGATGTGACCGGTGTTAGTGTTTACAAAGGCGCTGCCTTTGAATTTATGGCGGGACCCGTTTTTACCAATTTGCTTTTGGCAGATGAAATCAACCGTGCCACCCCAAAAACCCAATCGGCACTGCTCGAGGCGATGGCAGAAGGGCAAGTCAGTGCTGACGGCGAAACCAGAGGATTGCCCAAACCATTTATTGTGATTGCCACGCAAAACCCTGTCGAAATGGACGGCACATACCGTCTGCCCGAAGCTCAGTTAGACAGGTTCTTGGTGCGCTGCACCGTCGGCTACCCAAGCGCCGAAGAAGAACTCGAGGTGTTGCACCGATTGCGCGGCACACACCCAATTCATGTACTAGGTGCAGTCTCGAGCGCCGAAGAATTATTAAATGCCCAAGCCCAAAGCCGAGAAGTTCACCTCGAGCCAGAGTTACGCGAATACATTGTGCGTTTGGTGCAAGGCACACGGCAATTAACCGAGGTGTATTTAGGAGCCAGCCCTCGAGCCAGCTTAGCACTGCAAGGTGTTGCCCAAGGACTGGCAGCCATAGCAGGGCGGAGTTTTGTACTACCTGACGACATTAAAAAAGCAGCAGCCCCAGTCTTAGCGCACCGCCTGATGCTTCGCGCCGAAGCCCGTTTGCGTGGAGTCACAGCCGAAGGATTGGTCAAGGATTTGTTGGCTCAAGTTCCAGTGCCAGTCGAAGCAGTATGAAACAAGTTGCTTTGATTTTGCTTTTGCTGCTTTTGCCTCAAGCCAGCGCTCGAGATGGCGATATTTGGCAGCAATTACCAGCGCGTCATGCGATCATGCGAATTTTCAAGGGCGACATCAACCAAGATGGACGAACTGACGCAATTGTGCTGCTGCGCTCATGGGATGAAGCTGCGAATCCCGACACACCACGACCACTGCTGATTTTCCTCGGCAATGCCCAAGGTCGCTTGATTCGTGTTGCCCGAGCCAATCTCGTGGTGCGTTGCGCCGCTTGTGGTGGTGTGGCAGGCGATCCATGGGCGCGAAAAGAGTATCCTGCAAGTATTATTCTCGAGGACAACGGTTTTTCGATTCTCGAGTTTGCTGGTTCGGGTTGGCGTGGTTGGAGAAGAGTTTCATTTCGTTTTCAAAATTCGCGTTTTTGGTTGGTGAGATGTCAGTGGAAAACTTGGCATGTGGATCATATGTTTGCGCCTGAAGTGGTGCAAACCAAGCCTCGAGTTGTGGCTATTGAAGCGTTTGAGAGCTGTTGATAGTAATGCTCAAGTGTTTGAGTAGATGGCGGTCAGCCATGGCTTTTAATTCGTAGGACTTGCTTTTTTTGGGGAGAAGTTTAGAATCTTTTTATGCAGCGAGTCGCAGATTTAACAGTCGCAGAATTGCGCTTAATTATCAAGGAAACCGTGCGCGAAACCATGCGCGAAGTTGACCCCGATGCAGGTCTCGAGTTAAGCGATGAAATGAAAACAATTTTGTCACAACCAGAGCCAGTAGAAGGACGTATCCGTGTGCAAAACCTCGCTGCTTCGGTGGGCTTGAAGTGGTCGGTTTAACTTTTTTGGTTCAACTCAAGACTTAAACCTTTTTGTGATTCGAGCGGTTTAAAAATCTTTTGAGGTTCGACGGCTCTGTTTTTTCTCGAGCGCTCCACGCAAGGCTTTGGCTTTTTCAAAGGCAAGCATTTGGGCTTGCTCAAGGCTTGTACCAGTGCTAAAGCCTTCACCTGCTAAATAGGCTTTTTGGCGTTCCTCATCGGGGATTAAAAAGTGGATGTACCAATCACCGCTTGTGGCTTTGCGTTTTTGCTTACGCTGAGAGGTTTCTTGTGGCTCTTGGCGCAAAAAAACCAAATACCCCTCGAGAATAGCGCGGTATTGCAGTTGATTGTCCAGCTCGAGTTCGCTCCAATTCACAGCTCGAGTGTAACAATTATTTGGGGGTCAGCACACCTGTTTCAGGCGCAGCGCCTTCTAAACCAACCAAGAAATCTGCGTAAGCTGGAAAGGTATCCAGCACCCATGTCTGAAATGCCCTGTCTACGTTAAAAGCTGTGCCAATAGCAAAAACCACCAGTACAAGACCAAAAACCTGTTGAACTCGAGCTAAGTTATTGGTCAACCAGCTCACTTTGGTTAGTAAGGTGCGCCCACCGAGCATCACTGCCAGCATGGGTATGGCTGTACCAACCGAAAAACCAAGTGTCACAACAAAGGCTTGGAAGGTCACAGCATTGGAGAGTGCCAAGGTAATCACACTTGCCATGATAGGACCAACGCACGGAGTCCAAAGTAACCCAAGGGTTGCTCCGACCATCATGCCACCAAAAAAACCATCGTTTTGACCTTGTCCAAGCTGACTTAAACCGCCCATGGCACGGCTCGAGACCCGTTCATACCAAGTGTGCAAGACTGGAACACATAGCACCAAGCCAAAACACAATAATAAGCCTATACTCAGAAACCGCAAAGCATCAGGCGAAACCCCAAGGGCTTGGACAATCGCCGATAAAAACAAGGTAAAAAGCGTAAACGAAGCAATGAAGCCTGCAATAATGCCATAAGGACGTGATTTCCCACCAAGCGAACCCGAAAGTAAAAATGGCAGCACAGGCAATACACAAGGCGAAGCCACAGTCAGGATGCCTGACAGAAAGGCAAAAAAAGTTGTGGTCAACATATAGCACCTAGGAAAAAAAGAGGAAAGAGATCATCAGATCAATCTCTATTTTCCTCTTTTCTCTTTCCTCTATTACTTGGTCATAACCAAGAGTTCATCAATTCCGCCACCAGACCATGATTTCAGCGCGACACCTTTGGCATCGACATACACAAAACTGTGCTGACGGGTGATTTTATACTTGGTTTTCAGAGCGGTTTCGGTATCGTAGTCGGTCTTAAAAATCATCAGATTGACAGGAATTTTCTTTAAATTATCGTTAAAATTCTTATCTGCTGCCCGGCAACTCGGACACCAACTGGCAGCGAAGAACAACACCCGTTTTTGTGTGCTGGCTTTGTCAAAGGCTTCTTTACTGAATTCAAGATAATTTGATTTCATCATTCCTTGTGCCATGACCAATGCAGGCAACACCAGCATCCCAAGCAGCGCCAATCCCAATTTTTTCATAAGTCCTCCGTTGAACCCCTCGAGCTTAATCAATGCTCGAGCTGAGCTGTTAGGAGATACGCAACAATCTTCAAAAAGGTTCAAGTGTCAACCAATAAGCTGCGTAAAGCATCTGGGAAGCGCATCGGTGTGGTGGTTTTTTGCTGCACACAAACATAAGTGATGGTCGCTTCAAACACTCCCTTGGCTTGAAAAAAAGCATCAAATGAAGTCTGCCCCCACCTTTTGATGCTCACCTCGAGTTCAATCACATCGCCAAGTCTGGCTGGGCTGTGCCAAATCACCTCGGCTTTTTTCAGCATCACATCAGCTTGATGCTGCTCGAGTCCGTTGCCCAAGGCGTTGCGTAACCAAGTGTCAAACGCATCATCGCAGTAGGCTAAGTAATTGGCATTGAAAACCACACCTTGCGGGTCGAGTTCACCATAACGAACACGGATTTGATGGGTGTACATCTTAAAAGTATACCTACTTTGAGAAGTGTAAATCTTCAATGAAAAGAAAACTCATGTCTTTTAGGTTACGGCACTTTAAGATAAAGCCATGCGAGTCTTGCTTGGAATTCTTTTATTGGCGCTTGGTGCGTGTGCTGTGCAACTCTCCAATTATCAAATCAGTGATGTCTTGTTGTATGGCATCCAGGAGCGGCATACGATTTTTTATGGGAAACTCGAGGCTGGTCAAACTCGAGCGGTGCAACTTGACAGCAGCTCTGTGACCCTAAGTGGCAATGTGCCACTCGGAGCGCTTGCCATTCCCAATGCCTTAACTGTCAATGGTGCGGCGACCTTGCCAAGCCGTCCTAAAGCCATTCGTGAAGTCATGTCGGTAGCAACCATTCCACTGACCACTGACCTGAGTGTGCTGACTCGAGATCAGATCAAAGCCTTGATTTATTTTGATGGTAGAAAATGGTTTGATGTTGGCAGCCGCGATGATATTGAAAAAGATGTTAAGTTGCGCCTGAATTTACGTGAACGCAACACTGGTTTGCGTGGCATTGGCGAACTGAGCAACACCGAAGCCGATGCGCTTCAAGGTTATTTACAAGATAAAAAACAAGCTCTGGTGATTGGTTTACTTGAGTACCCGAATATCCCCGATTCGTACTTAAATCTTTCACCGCGCCCAGACAAAGTAAATTTAACGGCGCTGTATGTCCAAGTTGGGCTGCCCGTGGATTTGCTGGGTGGTTTCACCAACACCGAACCATTGACCGTTCGCGCTTTAACCAATGGCTCTAATTCAACCCATAACAGCCCCAGTCCATTGTTGCGCTGGGACACTTCAGCCTCGAGTTTTAACAACACTTGGCAACTGATTGCTGGCAACCAAGTGCCATTACCCAGCGCTCCGAGCTTGGATTTTTCGCGCAGCAGCACCATCAGTTTCTTTATGGGTCAAAAACCTTCAGGTGGCTATGGTCTGGCACTAGCCACAACTCGAGTCGAAAATGGTGTTTTGCAATTGCGTTTTAATTTAAGCGAACCCGCCCCGGGTAGACCAGTCACGCTTGCCATCACCAGCCCGTTTGTAGCTGTGCAAATCAGTGGTGGCTCGAGATTCCAGCGTGTGCAAGCAATCAACAACAGCACAGGTTCGGTACTGGCGCAATTGGAGCAGTCGAGCCGTTAAAATAGTGGCATGATCAAGTCCGAATCCCCACCAATTCAAGTTCCCACCGATGACCTTGGCATTGGACGGGTGCAAGCCGAGCAGTCTAGCCGATTCTTAAACAAAGACGGCAGTTTTAACACACGCCGCATGGGTTTGGGCTTGCTCGAGAGCTTGAATCCTTTTTATGCCCTGATTTCAATGCCTTGGACAAAATTCTTTTCGATGCTGACCTTGGCATTTGTTGGAATCAACATTTTCTTTGCACTGCTCTATGTGCTGTGCGGCACGGATGCCTTGGTCATGACCACGCCCAGCCCCATCAACGACCCATTCTGGCGCGGTTTCTTTTTTAGTATCGAAACATTTTCAACCATTGGTTACGGACATATCGCCCCAAATAACGCCGCCGCTCATGTTGTCTCGAGCATCGAAGCGTTCCTCAGTTTGGTTGGGGCTGCCGTGATTACGGGCGTGATTTTTGCACGGTTCTCCAAACCGAACTCGAGGATTTTATGGAGCAAAAATGCTTTGGTGTCCCCATTTGGTGAAGGCTGGGGTTTGATGTTCCGAGTCACCAATGGCTTTCGCAACGAAGTGATTGACATTGAAGCTCAGGTCAGTTTCTCGCGTTTTGAGATGGTGGGTGACCGCAGGATGCGAAAGTTTTATAACTTGCCGCTCGAGCGCAGCAAAGTGGCATTTTTTAGTTTGGCTTGGACGGTGGTGCATCCGATCAATCCAGAAAGCCCGTTGTGGGGTTTGACCGAACAAGACCTGATAGACAGCCAAGCCGAGATGATGGTTGTGATTCATGGCTTAGACGATGTATTGTTCCAAAAAGTACATGCTCGAGGCTCGTATAAAGCCGAAGAAATTGTGTGGCAAGCAAAATTCTCGAGCATGTACATCCCAGATTCTCGCGGTGGTGTAGCAATTGATGTGCGAAAACTCAATGAGTACAGCACTGTTTCGTGAGCTTTGACTCATAGTGGCTTTTGGTAGCATGACCCCAATGACAAAGCAGATCACCATTCTTCACACCAACGACATTCACGGCAGGTTAGAAGGCTTGACTCGGGTTGCCACGATGGTTGCCGAGGCTCGAGCAACAACCGATCATCCTGTGCTGTACTTTGATGCTGGCGACATCGAAGAAACCAACACCCGACTCTCGAGCCTGACCAAAGGCGTTGCCATGCACCGCTTGCTGAGCGTGGCTGGTTGCCAAGCCGCCGCCATTGGCAACGGTGGTTTGTTGCGTTACTCGCAGAGCATTCTCGAGCAGTATGCCAAAGCCGCCAGCTATCCGCTTTTTCTAGCCAATCTGACCATGGCAGATGGCTCGAGCATCGCAGGAGTGCAACGCAGTGGAATGCTCGAAGTGAACGGTGTGAAACTCGGTTTGATTGGACTGACCGACCCGTTTGAAGCCTACACCGATTTTTTTACAATGCGTGAACTCGAGATTGTGCCATTGGTCAAAACATTAGCCACTGATTTGAAATCTCGAGGCGCTGATTTGATTGTTGTCTTATCGCATGTCGGTTGGCAACACGGTGAGCCTCACGCTTACAAATTCAATGACCAAAAATTAGCACAAGCGCTGCAAAACGAAATTGATTTGATTATCGGCGCTCACACGCATCATCTGCTCGAGCATGGCGCTCAAATCGGGCGGGTTTGGGTGGCTCAAACAGGTAATTATGCTGAGCATCTTGGGCGGGTTGAACTCGAGCCAACGGCTCAGGGCTGGATGGTGAAATCATGCAGCACAACAAGGGTTCTCGAGACGGTTGAACCATCGAAAATCATGCTCGAGGAAATCAGCCAAATAGAAAACGAACTCGAGGCTTGGTTAGGGGAACAACTTTGCACTCTGGAAGCGGATTTGACCCACGCGCCAAGCAGCGAATGCGCCGCAGGAAATTTGGTAGCCGATGCCTTGCGCGATTATTGGCAGACCGACATTGGCATGAGCCTCGGCTTGGTTGGCTTTAGCAGTGGCTTAAAAGCTGGAATCGTGACTCGAGGAGCAGTTTTTGAACGGGTGACCAGCGCTGCCAACCCTGCACACACCACCATGTTCGGTTGGCAAATCCTCGAGATGCTCAAAATTGGTTTGGATGCCGAAAAAGCGTGCGATAAACCCAAGCATTACCGAGGGGCAACACGCGGAATGCTGCACTTATCAGGCATCAAACGCACTGGTGAAAATTGGTTCGTGGGCGATCAACCACTGCATCTCGAGCAAGCCTACAGGGTTGCCACCACCGATGCCGAGGTAAATTTCAGTACCAGCCTCGTGCCAAAAGATTGGAATCTCGAGGTCGAGTACCATGTGGATGTGATTATGTGCGAAGTTCTCGAGAAGTACATGCTGAAACACAAACGAATTGCGCCCGAGCATCAGCGAATTTGGTAACAAAAGTGCTACATTGGGATCATGAGCCAACCGATACCACACCCAAAGAATGTTGCAGGTGACTTTTATGTTGAAGAAAGTTGCTGCACACTTTGCGGTGTGCCGTTTGTAATAGCTCCAAATCTCTTTGAAGTGGCGTACATCAATCAAGAACCAGATCAGTGCGTTGTCAAAAAGCAACCAAGCAGTCCTGATGAAGTGACACAAATGATTGGTGTCATTTCCACTTCTGAGATGCGTTGCATACGTTATCGAGGAACAGATAAAGAAGTTCAGCAAGGGCTGGTTGAGATGGGAATTACGAATCTCGAATGTGTGGATCATCCACTGCCGCAATTCTCTGGGCTTGACCAGCAAATGGAAAAATTCATGGCGTATGCACAATTAGACAGGTGGCAGCGTATTGCTCACCCACCCGTCATCTCGAGTCAAGCCGAGTACGATTTAGCTGAGCAAATCTTGGATGAACTGACCGATTCCATATGGTCAGGCAGCACTGAATATCAAATGCTAGCTCAACGAATCAGCCAACATATGTTCGCTTGGGAAGAAGCAAACATTTCAATGCCAGAAGTGACACCGCAACAAACCCTAAAATTCTTGATGGAGCAACATCATCTAAAACAAACTGATTTAAGCGAATTGATAGACCAGCACACCCTAGCTCAAATTCTTCGTGGTGAACGAAAAATTAGTAAATCTATAGCTCAGAAATTAGCCAAGTTCTTCAACACCAACATTGAGGTTTTTCTATGATTCTCGAGATTGCCGAATTCAAAATAGACCCAAGTCGCACGGCTGAATTTGAAAGCGCCATGCTCGAGTTGCAAGACATCATCGGCTCGAGCGCTGGCTACTTGGGGCATACGGTGCAACGCAGCATGGAAACCACTGGGCGCTATGTCTTGCTGGTGCGCTGGGATTCGCTCGAGGCGCATACCAAAGGCTTTCGAGGCTCGAGTGCTTTTGAAACATGGAAAACTCGGCTTGGGTCGCATCGTGATGGTGCGCTGGTTGAGCATTTTGAAACCGTGCTGGTCAAGGATTGGAGTGTATGAAAGTCATTGGTTTAATCGGCGGTATGAGCTGGGAGTCCAGCGCACAATACTATCAAATCATCAACCAAACCACCCGAGATCGAATTCATCCACTCGAGAACGCCAAGAGCCTGATGTTCACCGTCAATTTTCATGAGATCGAGCGCTTGCAACACGCTGGCGCTTGGGATGAAGCTGGTGCAATTCTTGCCAATGCTGCCAAACGGCTCGAGCTTGGTGGGGCGGATTGTGTGGTGCTTTGTACCAACACCATGCACAAACTCTCTCATTTCATCACCGATGCCGTGCAAATCCCGTTGCTCCATATTGCCGATGCAACCGCCAAAGCCGTGGTGGCTCGAGGCATTAAACGCATTGGTTTGCTCGGCACGGGTTTTACGATGGAGCATGAGTTTTACAAAGGTCGGCTTGAGCAGTTTTTTGATTTGGAAGTGCTGACTCCACAAAAACCAGACCGTGACATTGTTCACCGCATCATTTACGATGAACTTTGTGCGGGTTTGGTCAAGCAAGACAGCAAACTCGAGTACATCCGAATCATGCAGCACTTGGTCGAGGCTGGTGCAGAGGGCATCATTTTGGGTTGCACCGAAATCATGTTGTTGGTTGGGCAAGCCGACTCGAGTGTGCCTGTGTTTGACACAACCACGCTTCATGCAATAGCAGCCGTGGATTTTGCCTTAGCAGACTGATTGGGCTAAAATATGCCATGACCAAAAAAGATGCCGTCAAAGCCCTAGCCCTGACCGCCAGTTTACTCGAGTTGATCGGCGAAAATGAATTCCGCGCCAAAGCCTACCAAACGGCTGAACGAGCCTTGGAAAACCTGACAGGCGATTGGGAAGAACTGGTTGCTAAAGGCTTCACGGGTGTGCGAGGCATCGGTGGTCAACTGGCGAGTGGTTTAAGCGAATTTCATGCCA
>JAAFJQ010000219.1 GCA_013298185.1 Deinococcales bacterium | reverse complement strand
CGGCGGGTTTGTCTACGACAATCACAAAGTCATCTTCAAAAAGAATCGTCAGGGCGATGTCCTCGGGGAGGATTTCCGATGGGAGCGGCGGTGGTGGTAGCCACTCGAGGATTTCAGTACCTTTGAGGTTGGTACTGCCTTTTTGTATCAGCACACCACCGACTTTGACCGCACCAGCCTCGAGCCAAACCCGCGCTAAGGCTCGAGAAATACCAGCCACTTTTGCCAGCATCACATCCAAACGCCCTGCTTCGGGGGTGGGAGCAGATTGCCACAAATTTTCGCTCATGAGGCTGACTCGAGAATCGTTGGTAATTCGCTAGGAATGACAGCTGGATACGGCTCATTTTTGGCGCGTAGAATCTCGGCTTCCCTTGGGAACAACCATTCGTACTCGAGTTTCGCCAATGCTTCGGGGGTCAAGCGACTGGTGTTGTACATGCCTGCCTCGAGCCGTTGGCGCTGGGCTTCAAAGAGAATCACGGCTGCGGCTACCGAGACATTCAGGCTCTGCACCATGCCGTGCATTGGAATAATAATGTGTGCGTCGCAGAGTTCGGCGGCTTGGCTCGAAACCCCCCACTTTTCTGCGCCGAGCAACACAGCGGTTGGTTGGGTGTAATCCCATGCTCGGTAATCCATAGCAGTCCTGGACAAATGCGCGGCAATCACTTGAAAGCCGCGTTTTTTCAGGCTCGAGAAAGCGGTTTCGGTGCTTTCGTGTTGCACCAGAGGCAACCATTTGTCCGAACCCGCACTGGTTTCATTAAAGGTTGGCGGACGACCCTCGAGTGCCACGATATTGGCTTCTAATACCCCAACGGCATCGGCGGAGCGCAGAATTGCACTGAGGTTATGGGGTTTGTGGACATGCTCGAGCAGCACCGTTAAATCTGGTTGGCGTTTCTCGAGGACAGCTCGAATGCGATTGTGGCGTTCCAAAGTCATAAAGAAGAGTCTATCAAATTGGTCTTGTAACAAAAGGGCGAAATCAGTCAGCTTTGTTTTTCTGTTAAGCTGTTTTTATGTCAGAGGGTTTACCAATTGCTTTAGATGCCATGGGCGGCGATCATGCGCCTGCTGCGATGGTCGAAGGCGCAGTCAGGGCAGCTAAAGAAGGTGTGGCGGTGGTGCTGGTCGGACGCGAGGATGCGATTACCAAAGAACTCGAGCGTTTTGCGGGAGTCAATTGGAAAGCCTTACCTTTAACCGTGGTTCATGCTTCGGATGTGATTCAAATGGAAGATGCTGCCACCGAAGTCAGACGCAATAAGAACTTGTCCATCAATGTGGCTGTGAATTTGGTGCGTCATAAAAAAGCCAGTGCGGTGGTTGCCCAAGGGCATACAGGGGCAACTTTGGTCAGTGCTTTGTTTGGTTTGGGGCGCTTAGCTGGGGTTGAACGCCCTGCGATTGTCTCTAATTTTCCCAATGCCAAAGGGCGAGTCACCTTAGCCGATGTTGGTGCGAACGCCGATAACCGCCCAGAATTTTTGCAAGGCTTTGCCCTGATGGGTGCAGCGTACTCGAGCGCCATGCAAGGCATTGCTGACCCCAGCGTTGGACTTTTAACCATCGGCGAAGAAGAAGGGAAGGGGAATGCCTTGGTCAATGAAACCTTTGATTTGCTCAAAACCACACCCGGTATTCGTTTTTTTGGCAATGTCGAAGGGCGCGATATTTTCAAAGGCACAGTGGATGTGGTTGTGACCGATGGTTTCACGGGCAATGTGGTCTTAAAAGCGGCTGAAGCCGAAGCCAAAGTTTTAATTGGTTGGATCAAAGAAGCCCTGAGCGGCGGTTCGTGGCTGGTCAAACTTGGAGCGCTGCTGGTGCGCCCAGCACTGCGTGGGGTTGCGGCTAAACTCGACCCAGCTGAATTTGGCGCTCAACCGCTTTTAGGGGTCAAGGGCTTGGTTTTTATCGGACATGGTTCTTCGGACGCCAAAGCTGTTTACAGCGCCTTAATCAACGCTCAAAAAGCCGTGGATGCCAAGCTGCTCGAGAAAGTCGCGGTGAAGCTCGAAGGGCTGACCAAGAAACTCGAGGAAAAAGAAGGGTAAATCTCCCTGTCTAGGGCTTCTCACCTGCCCTGTCTAGGGCTTCTATGCCCACAGCGCTAGGTTCACATGTTAGTTTTTACCCATGCGTTACTTAACGGCTGGCGAGTCTCACGGACCTGGTTTAACCACAATTCTCGAGGGCTTCCCTTCGCAAGTGCCGCTGAGCGTCGAAGATGTCAACCCTTGGCTTGAGAAACGCCAGCAAGGTTATGGGCGTGGACGGCGAATGCAAATCGAAAAAGACGCGGTGCAGTTCTTAAGTGGTGTTCGGGCTGGGCGCACCACAGGCGCTCCGATTACCCTGAGCATCGAAAACAAAGACCACAAGAACTGGCTCGAGATCATGGATGTGGCGGCTGGTAACGAACCACGTAAAAAAGCCCTGACGGCGGCTCGTCCGGGTCACGCTGATCTGGTCGGAGGCATGAAATACCGTCACAAAGACCTGCGCGATGTTCTCGAGCGAGCCAGTGCCAGAGAAACCGCTTCTCGAGTAGCTGTCGGTGCAATTGCTCTGAAATTCTTAGCTGAACTTGGGGTGCAAGGCGCAAATTACGTGGATCGTTTGGCTGGAATTGCTTCGGGTGTGGCATTTAACTGGGATCGGCTCGAGGAAATCGAAGCCTCTCCGGTGCGCTGCTTAGACCCAAAAGCTGCTGAGATGATGATTGCCCGAATAGACCAAGCCAAAACCGATGGTGATACCCTCGGCGGGATTCTCGAGGTGCGTTTTCGTGGGTTAGTACCAGGCTTGGGCAGTTTTGCCCATTGGGATAGAAAGCTCGACGGGCGAATCGCCCATGCAATCATGGCAACCCAAGCCGTGAAAGGCGTGGAAATTGGACGTGGTTTTGACAATGCTGACCTGCCCGGATCATCGGTTCACGATGCCGTGTACTACCGCGACCCCAAACCAACCCAAGGGCATTATCAACGCGACACCAACGGCGCGGGTGGTTTAGAAGCAGGCATGACCAACGGCGAGGATTTGCTGGTGCGGGTGGCGCTGAAACCCATTGCCACCCTGATGAAACCCCTGCCCACCGTGGATGTGGTGACACATGAAGCGGCAGATGCTGCTCGAGAACGCTCCGACACCACGGCTGTTCCAGCGGCTGGTGTGATTTTCCAATGCGTGATTGCGACGGTGCTGACCGAGGCGTATCTCGAGAAATTTGGCGCCGATACCCTGCCTGAAATCCAAGAGCGCATCCTCGAGTATCAAAAGTTTGTTGAGCAGTACTGAGCGCATTTCTTTGAGTGAATACCATGCTTTACACTCCCATTCTTGCCACGCTTGGCTATCTGATTTCCGAGGACAAAGAACATGTCTTATTGGTGCATCGGCACAAGCGTAATTCGGACGCGCACCTTGGCAAGTACAATGGGCTAGGCGGCAAACTCGAGCTGCTTGAAGATGTGGTTTCTGGTTTGCGCCGTGAATTTCTCGAGGAAGCTGGGATTGAGCTACATCATATTCAACTGCGTGGCACGATCAACTGGTCTGGTTTTGGCAAACAGGGCGAGGATTGGTTTGGCTTTATTTTTCTGGCAGAAGGCTACTCGGGCAACCTGACTTTTGAGAACCCCGAAGGCACGCTCGAGTGGGTACGGATTGACAGATTACTGGCTGGTGATTACCCGCTTTGGGAAGGCGACCCGTATTTTTTACCATTGGTGTTTGACCAAGACCCTCGCCCGTTTTTTGGGGTGATGCCGTATAGGGACGGCAAATTGGTTTCTTGGGATTTCTCGAGGTGACAATGGGTGGGCTTAGCACGCTAAGCCCCTACGGATTCAGTGTTAATCTAGTCCATGCGCCGATTTCTAATTGATACCGACACAGGTTCAGATGATGCTGTTGCTTTGGTGCTGGCACTAAAGCACCCCCATACCCAAATCGAAGCCATCACCACCGTGGCGGGTAATGTGCCACTGCCCATGGCAACGCAGAATGCCATGTACACCCTCGAGTTGTGTGGCTCGAGTATTCCAGTTTTTGAGGGCTTGGCTAAACCGCTGCTGCGCCCGCTCGAGACAGCTCAGTTTGTGCATGGCGTGGACGGCATGGGTGATATTGGCTTGCCGCTTTTGGGGCGTGAACCCGCCAAGGGTCATGCGGTGGACAAGATGCTCGAGGTGTTTAACGCTGCCCCCAATCAGATTGATCTAATCACCCTTGGACCGCTTTCAAATCTGGCGGTGGCGCTTTTGCGTGACCCAAGTCTGGCACAAAAAATCCGTCATTGCTTTATCATGGGTGGCACGTCGGATAATCATGGCAACATGAGTTTTGCTGGTGAGTACAACATGTACGCCGACCCCGAGGCTGCCAAAATTGTCTTTGAATCCGAACTGAACATCACCATGATTGGCTGGGACATCTCGAGGAAATACGCGGTTTTTAACCCTGAAGATATTGCTGCACTGAAAGCCATAGGCACACCATTGGCAAACTATTGTCTGGATATTCAAGCTGTGCTGCAAGAATATGCCCTGCGTGAAACGGGCTTAGCGGGTTTTGACTTACCCGACCCAATTGCTGTAGCGATTGCGCTCGAGCCGAGTTTGATTCTTCAAAGCAAAAATTACTTTGTGACTGTCGAAACCTCGAGCGGTCAAGCTCGAGGGCAGACATTACTTGATCATTTGAACTTATCAAAGCGCCCAACCAACACCCGCGTAGTTCTCGAGGCAAACCGAGCTGCTTTCATTGAAATGCTGCATCGTGCTGTGGCATCTTAAAAATTATGGTCGTGCGGCATGGTTTGAAAACATTTTTTGCTTCAGAATGAAAATGTGAATACCGTAATTGTTGGCGCAACCGGTGGCATTGGACAAGCCTTGGTGCGCTTGATGCCCCAACCACACATTTTGGTGGCTCGAGACAGTCGCCGACTTTTTGCACTGGCAAAAGAACAAGGTGGTTATGCCGTGCCAGCTGGTGTCACCAATCAGCTCGAGCTGATGGCATTGGCATCTGAAATACAGGCTCGAGGTGGGATAAAAACCCTGATTTATGCTGTCGGAGATGTGGCATTTGGTACTGACCTTGCACCAGATGTGACTGATCGAATCTGGGATGCGAATCTGCGGGGTTTTCAATATGTTTGCCAATACCTTGGGCATTTGCTCCTTCCCGAAGCTCGAGTTTACGCCATAGGAGCGCGTCCAGAATTGGTTGCTGCCAAAGGCTTTGAAGCCTATGCCAGTGCCAAAGCAGCCCTAAGTCAATATGCCATACAAGCCCAACTCGAGTTGAGGCGCAGTTTTACGATTGTCATGCCGCCAGCTGTGGCAACACCTTTTTGGGCAAGGCTCGAGAAACCGATTCCCAAAAGTGCGATTGTTCCCGAAGTTGTAGCAATGGGTATTTTAGAGGATTTATTGCGTCCAGCAAAAGCAGAATTGAGAATTGGTTAATAACCTTCTGCTGCTGTTAAACTCGCAACAAGTGCCAAGGCGGCTGTTTCAGCTCGTAAAATTCGTTGTCCCAAACTGACCCTAAGAAATCCTTTTTGCTCGAGCAGTGCAATTTCGGCATTTGAGAATCCACCTTCTGGACCACTGACGACGGTGATTGGTACATCCCAATTCACCGCTTCTTGAGGGCGTAAACTCGAGTTGGGGTGGGCTACCATTCCTGCGCCGCTTAAACTTGAGAGCGGTACTGGCTCGAGGATGTCTGGAATTTGGTTGCGTTGGCATTGCTTGGCAGCTTCGGTGGCAATGCGCCGTAAACGCTCGAGTTTTTGCGAACCGATCTCCCTGACTTCGCTGTGCTGTGTCAGTAACAATTGAATGCTCGAGACGCCGAGTTCGGTGGCACTGCGAACCACATCAGATAACTTATCGGCTTTCAGCAGCGCAATGGCTAAAGTCAGGTGCTGCGGTGGTTCTTTGTGGCTGGTTTTGGCTGGCTCGAGTTGCACGGTGTAATATGTTTCGGTCACCTCGAGAATCTGACCTAAAGCCTCGAGTCCAAGCCCGTTAAAAACCGTGACTTGATCACCGATTTTGGCGCGTAGTACCCGCAAATGCGCGGCTTCGAGGTTCGAGATTTGAATGATTGGCTCGAGGCTCGGGTGGTACGTTCGGTGCGGACGCATAAAAAAGTTTAACCCGTACAGGCTAGAATAAAGAAATGGCAATTCGGGTTTTACCAGAAATTCTGCGTCGTGAAATTGCGGCAGGTGAAATCATTGCCAGACCTTCGGACGCGGTCAAAGAACTGCTCGAGAACGCACTGGATGCGGGCAGCACAAAAATAGAAATTGTCTTGCGTGGCGGTGGACTCGAGGTCATTCGGGTGACGGATGATGGTCTTGGTATTGCCCAAGAAGAAATCGAATTGGCACTCGAGCGCTTTGCGACCAGCAAACTCGAGGATATCCAAAAAATAGACACGCTTGGTTTTCGTGGCGAAGCCCTCTGGAGCATGGCGTTTGCCGCCGATGTGGTGCTGACCAGCCGCCCAAAGAATCAACTCGGTGGTGTAAAACTCAGTGTTTTGGATGGTGAGCGGAACTTAGAGAAAGTCACTTGCCCAGCTGGTACAAGCGTCGAAGTGCAAAAATTATTTGCGCGTTTCCCAGCCCGTAAAGCAGGTTTGGAAAGCCCTGCGCTCGAGGTACGGCGGGTGTTAAACGTGGTGCAACGCTATGTGCTGCATCATCCACAAGTGGCTTG
>JAAFJQ010000218.1 GCA_013298185.1 Deinococcales bacterium | reverse complement strand
GTGGCGTGTATGCGTAAACTATTGGCTGTGTTGCACATCATTGTGCGTGACCGTACTCCGTGGGTTGACATGACGCTGGCAAAAATAGAGGGGGTTGGGGCTTGACTTTTAACACGGCTGCTGACGGCATGGTCGTACCTGTGTATGACGCAATTTTCCTGTAGGGGAGGACCCCTGTGTCCTCCCTGTGAAAGGAAATGCGAATTCGAGTTGCCGATTTTCTTGTTTATTTGTCCCCAGATAAACAACAAGATGTGTGTAAGCCGTAGCTCAAAGAGGGGTGCTGGTGTTATGAATTTGGCTCCTCCACACCAGCAACGAACACAAACAGACAAACTGAAAATCCCTCTCCCGCGTTTGCGCGGCGAGAGGGTGGCGTGCGAAGCGACCCAAGCCCGTCAGCGACCACGCCCGTCAGGTGCGCGTCTGTGGTCAAGACAGGTGCGTCTTAGGGTCAAGAAGCGCGTCGGGAGAGGGTTGGCAGCGATGTTCCTACAATCCCTTTCTCGAGACTCGAGTTTTTGTTGTTCTGAACTATTCAATCCCTTAATGCTGATGCAAAAGGGTGCATCTTCAAGCGCCCGTCACTGCTTGCACTTCAAATACCAACCGATGCCAGCCACCACGCACCTTAAAAGCATCTCGGGTGTCGGGTCCGCAACTGCCTGTGCCGAGTCCTCGCATGGCAACATCAAGGTGCAGTACAACTTCGGCTCGAGGTGTCAAATCAGAAGTATGCAAAGCTTTATACAAATCCTGCGCTGTGAAATGCAGGGCATTAAAACCAAATGGCACTTGGCTCGAGAAACGCAAACCCTGACCAGTGGCGTTGGTCAGTTCAAGCCAGCGCACGCCCTCGTGATGCCCTGTTTCTTGGGGCATGATGTACGGGAAATACTCTTCGGTGACAGTGCTTTTGTAAATCCCAAGCATCGAACCAGCTTGGCGATCAGCGTAGTTTTCTTCCGCGCCCATACCAAAGTACCGCAGATGCTCGAGGCTCGAGTCTAAATGCAATTCAATGCCCACCCGTGGTAAGTCGTTGCAGCTTGGGTTGATCCAAATGTCATACTCAAATTTTGAACCTTGAACCCGGGTTTTGAGAATTGCCAAGTCTGGAATGGTGCTGCTCGAGTAATGCCGTGTTGTCTCGAGGAAATCAAGGTCTTCGCGGCGGGAAACGGTTTTGACACTTAAGTCAGATTCCAAACCCCAAGCCAGCCATTTGTTCAACACCATCTCAGGGCGCAGTGGCACGGTGTAAATACCGTCGTTATCTATTGGAGCGCGGAACAAACTGAGTTTTGGTGGGCTTTTCAGAACGGATTTTTCACCGACCAACCAAACCGATTTTTTAGGGGCGGCTTCTTGGCTGGGCTGCTCTGTAGCTGTTGTTGGCATCAGGCTCGAGCCGAGGTTTTGCAGTGCGAGTTGCTGCCAAGCGATTAAAAAACCAGTCTTTGCCCAAGCGCTGGCGGCGGCTGTGTGAAAGTACAAATTCAGATGATGCTCGAGTGCGGCTGGTTCTGGTAAGTCAAGCGCAATGATTTTTTTACTTTGAGCTGGCACATCAAGCACAGGCAACTGCCCTTGAGCCACCACTGCACCATCGGCAAGGAGTTCCCACGTACCAACCAACCAATCCAGACTCGAGAACCAATTTTTATTCTGCACCTCGAGCGCAAGGATGCTGTCTTGTTGTTTGACCAAGCGCACCGCCACGGGTTGCTGCAAGTACATCACTTCGCGCAGGGCAGGGTGTGGGGTGCGGTCTGGTTGCACCAAGCCATCGGCGCAGAAATTCCCATCGTGCGGGGTTTCACCAAAATCCCCACCGTAATTCCAATGGTTTTTATCTTTGTTCCAAATCCCATGATCGACCCATTCCCAAATAAAACCACCTTGGATTTTAGGATGACGCTCAAACAACTGCCAGTATTCGTGCAAACTGCCGTTGCTGTTGCCCATGGCATGACTGTACTCGCACAGGATAAACGGGCGCTGAGCATCGGGGCGGTCAGCCCATGCCTGCATTCGCTCCAAAGTCGGGTACATCAGGCTCATCACATCTGAGGCTTTCATACCAGCGCTACCACCGTTTTGTTCTTCGATAAAACAAGCGCTTTCATAATGCACAGGGCGCGGGTCGGCATGACGCACCCAAGCGGCAGCCGCATCGTGATTCGCACCGTAACCACTTTCGTTACCCAGCGACCACATGATGATGCTCGGATGGTTGCGGTCGCGTTGCACCATGCGTGCCACACGATCCAAAAAGGCGCTGGCATACCGTGGGTCATTGCAGATTTCAAGGTAGTGCATATGCGATTCAAGATTGGCTTCGTCAATCACATACAAACCCAGTTCATCACAGAGTTCCAAAAAACTTGGATGCGGCGGATAATGCGAGGTTCGCACCGCATTGAAATTATGCTGCTTCATTAAAACCGCATCCTCGAGCATTCGTTCGTACCACAACGCTCGTCCACGCAAATGATCTGATTCATGACGATTAACGCCGCGCAGCATCACACGCTGACCATTGACCAGTAAATTCGCCCCAATAATCTCAGTGCGACCAAAACCAATTCTTAAAGCTGTGGTCTGAGCAATTGTACCCGTAGGCTCGAGCAGTTCAATCACCAACGTGTATAAATTGGGCGTTTCCGCGTTCCAACTTTTCACGTTTTTTAACTCAGCTTGAAGCTTAGCGCGGTTGCGTTTATTTTCAAAATCACTCGAGACATAAAAACTTAAATTCTGCTTGACTGGAATCTCGCCCGTCAACTCGAGAACAGGCTGTCCGGCATCATACAAATGGGCTTTGATGCTGTAACCCTCCGGAGCAATTGGCGTACCAAAACCAAGTGGCACATCCAACTCGAGCTTGCCCGTACCATCTGGCAGCAGGTCGGTCTTAGCAATAATATCTGCCAAGTACACATCTGGGGTGCAATGCAAATAGACACTGCGGGTCAGCCCCGAATACCACCACTGATCTTGGTCTTCGATCACCGTCACATCGCCCCACTTGATCACCACCGCCACCAAAGTATTCGGCGCATCAAAACGAAGATGCGAAGTGATGTCAAACTCGGCAGGCAACCTCGAGTCTTTGCTCAGACCAATTGGCTGACCATTGACGTAGACCAATAAAATGCTCTCAGCTGCCCCAAAATGCAGCACCACCCGCCAATCCTGCCACTCGAGCGGTGCTTCAAAAAAACGCCGATAAACCGCTGTGGGATTTTCTTTTGGCACAAAAGGTGCTTCGTGCGGAAACGGCATTTGCACATTGGTATACCAAGGCTTATCAAAACCATGAAATTGAATGTTGCTCGGCACAGGAATACTCGAGAAACCACTGGGCAGTGAATCGCCCAGCACCTCGAGCGGCACAGCCTCTGGATTTTGATAAACCGCCACATCCCACGTACCATCCAAGCAGCGAACCCAAGGGCTGGCTTCGTCCGGCACAGTAAAACGCTTTAACTCAAGCGCCCGTGAAGCCGCGCTTAAACTCCAAAACGTGGTGTGCATCGGCAAACGCGAAAGTTGCAGTAACTCGGGGTTCATCCACGAAGGTTTTTGGGCAAGTTCAAGAAGAGGCAACATGGCATACATCATGCCCCTCGAGAGCGGAGCAATGCAAGGTGTTGGTGTATTCAATGTCAGACATAAGATTTGCCGCCAAAACATCAAAATCAAATGACGCAGCAACCGCAATTAATTTTAATGCTATATTGACAGCATGAACCGCCTTTTCATCAGTGCTTTTTGGGATGAAGAAGCCCAAGTCTGGGTTGCCGAAAGCACCGATGTCCCCGGACTCTGTACCGAAGCTGATACCCTCGAGTTACTGAGTCAAAAAATCCAAGTCATGATTCCAGATTTGCTCAAGCCAATGCTCAAACATTAGGATTCACTCGAGGATAACAGTGGCTTGGCAACCATACACCTATCATGGACAAGTTTTTAACTTGGCGCATTTGGATGAGTTTGAACATATTTTTGTCCAACCTGCCGACAAAAGCAAGCCTGAACGGACTTATCGCGTTTGGGTACGTTTTAGTCATCATTGCTTTACCGAAAGTAGCAAAGACACCGATGATACGAACCTGCGATTTGGCTCGCCAAAAGATGCTCGCACTTTTGATGTGCTGCGTTGGCAACTCTCGCAACATTTGCCCGATGTGATTCGTAGTTTGATGCAGCGCACCATTTCTCATACTGGACACAACAATTACCTGACGATTGAAATTTTGAATGCTCGAGGGACACGAATTGAGTACGAGGTCTATTTTGACCTTCACCGCAACCCCTCAGACAAGCGTATACATCTTGTGGTGACCAGCGCTTTTCCTCGAGATATGGCAAGACTTCATGCTCGTCCAAATTTTAATAAGATTCGTTTCAGCACGATTTTATTCAATGTCCAGCATAACAAGCCAATTCGTACCCAAAGATAAACGCCTGCATGTGCAGGCGTTTGTATCCCTTGTTTCTTGGTTATTCCAGTCCTGGCTAGAAACCTGTAAAGGCGAACACTGAAGCGATTCAGCTTGCGCTGTCTTGGGGGCGTACCTCAGTGAAAGCAGTATAGCATATGAGCATCGTGGTTGCTATCTTCTCGAGATTTAATCCACCACTTCGGCTTGCTCGAGCGCATGGCTTTCTGCACCAACCACTTCCTCGAGACTGAGGTTTCGGGCGCGTTCAATGCGTGCCAAGCGGCGTTGAAACTGCCCAAAGGCATAATTGATAAAGGCTTCGGCTTCCAAACCAAAAGGCAGTTCGGCGTACTGGTCAAAGACCTCGTTAATCACCCCAATGGCTGGCAGAATCAGGGTTTGCATTTCGGATTCAATCACTTCCCAAACAGGGTCGCCGTGTTCCGCCACCAGGCGACTGAGCAAATGCACCCCGTAGGCAATGTGCCGACTTTCATCTTGCTTAAACAGCCGCATGGCACGCTGCATTCCGGGCAGGATGGCGTTGCGCTCGAGCATCTGCCCGTAGGCATGGTAGCCCGTTTCGGCGAGGACTCCTTCGACAATCATATTGTACGTCACGCTGGCTCGAGCTTGAGCAGTGGGGCTTGGGTCGTTTTCCAAAGCGTGAAGCGCGGCTGGGAGGTCGTGATAAAAGACTTGGCGGTAACTCGGGCTGTGGTACTTTTCAAGGTCTGGATGATACCCAACCACGCTGCTCCAGAAACGATCAAAGGTTTCAATGTGCTTGGCTTCTTCCCATAAGAAGCTGGTCAGGTACATTTCCTCCTCGAGCCGTCCTTCTTTGGCGATGCTTTGAATCAGTGGCAGCAAGTCCAGCGTGACGCTTTCCTCACCAGCTTGGAATAAACCAGACAAATGAATCAGCACTTCTTGCTCGAGGTCAGTGAGTTTTGCCCAGTCAAGCGCATCTTGGGAAAAATCAATTTCGGCTGGATTCCAAATACCAAATTTCTTGGCTTTGCGCCATAAGCGCATCGCAAAAGAATCATGGTTTAAGCCGCGTTTGGTGGTGAAAAAATCGGTGCGGCTATGCTCAGTGGTTAAACTCATATTTCGTCCGCCCATAGTCCTGCGGCTAAGAATTCCATGATTGTGGTGCTGGCAAGGTCTTTGCCCGAGCCAATGCTCTTGCGGATATTGGTGTACTGCAAAGCATATTGCTTGGCGTAGTTAAACCATTCTTTGTTGCGAGCAGCCACATCGGCAGGTGTTAAGCCATCGGTGTAGGCATTGGATTTGGATTGTACTTTTTTCAAACGAGCCTCGAGCTTGGCTTTGGCTTTGTCATAACGGCTGGTAATCGCAGCGCTTTTGGCAGCCCCTGCTTTGGTGGTCAGCAGTCCAATCAGTTTCTCCATATGCTCTTCGATGCTGGGTTGGAAACGCGCCCGACCATGCGGGTACATTGTGCCGCCACCAGCCGCCAAGTATGCCAGCTCCGTCTCGAGTGAAAAGAATTCATTTTGTAACTTTGACAAATTGGCTAATCTGGTTTTCAAGGCAGGAAATTTAGCCAGTTTGGCTTGGTTTTGCTTGTCTTTGCAATCCGCCCAATAATTAGCGGCATTGTCAAAACCAACTTCGCTCTGGTCGTTGTTTTTGGTGGTGTAGGTATCCATAAAAGCATCGGCTGTCATGGACAGTGTGACTGTGCAATTGGGTTGGTATGGCGTATCTTGAGCCAAGCTCGAGCCGAGAAAAGCCGCGCCAAGTGCTAAAACAACCAAAATGTTTTTCATAGCTATAAGTATACCTCGAGTTTGATTTTTGGGAGCAGCATTTTTTACTGCCGATGCTGCCTAACCCGATTCAAATTCAAACGCTGTTGACTGAGTTGAACTAGCGAATCCGTCTCGAGTGAATGGGCTACGCCCATGACGGCACTGGCATGAACAAATCCTTGTTGGTGCAGTTCGGTCACAATGCGCCAGAGAATTTGCTCGAGCGGTGTGGTTTCGAGTGGTTTTGCGGCTTCGATCAAGACTGCAAATTCGCTGCTGCTGATGCGGTAACTGCGCCCAAGAGAAGCAAAGCCCTGCTCGAGTTGCTGAGCAAAGCATTGCAGTAAGCGTGTGCCTTCACTTTTACCGACTTGTTCGTTGGTGGTGATGATTCCGTCCAGTTCAATGGCTACTTTGTGCAGGGCGTGGTTGCGGCGCTGGGCGCGGCTTTGTTCATTGTCAAAATCGGCTTCAAAGGCGAGGTGGTTGTTGAGTTTGGTCAGTGAATCAAAAAAGACTTGACTCTCGAGTTGCAAGGCGCGTTGTTGGGCTTCGCTGTGGGCTTTTTCGAGTTGGTTGATTTGTTCTTGCATTCGCAGTTCGAGTGG
>JAAFJQ010000217.1 GCA_013298185.1 Deinococcales bacterium | reverse complement strand
TGGTCTGAACTGGCTGGGTGGTTTGCGTCGGACGACTTGGCACAACCACAAAGCAACCCGAAAGTCCAAAAGCCAGTGCCGCTAAAGCAAGGATTCTTTTCATAGCCTCGAGTCTAGCGCAAAAAGACAAACTTGTGGTGTTGGGTTAAGGATTGTTTAAGGTTTTATGAGCGGTGGGCTATGAGCGGTGGGCTATGAGCTTTGAGCTGTGAGCTATGAGAAAAATACTGTAGGACGGTTGTTTGTGGGTTATGCCAAGCCAAGCCAGCGCACCAGCAATCCAAAAGGCAGCGCCATAATCAAAAAAGTCAGCAGTGGTGCAAGCAGCACCGTGCGCCAAGCTGCGCCAGACTGCCCAGTCAGAATTGTGATACCAATCAGGGATAGGCGGCAACCTAAAAAAAATGTCAGCAGCATCAGGATTGAAGTCACAGTTCTGGCAGCATCACCAAAAAACCACAAGGCAGCCGTAAGAATCATCGCTAGAAGCACAGGCATAATCGCAAAACCCAGCACCTCGAGGGTACGAAGTTGACCTGAAAACAAGACCGAAAAGCCAAGAAAAACCAACCAAGCAATAGCATTGGTCAGCAGTTGCGCCAGCAAATTAGGTTCGGTCAGTTCACCCAGCACCAAGGGAATAAAAGTAGCCAAAACAAAAGCCAAGAAAAGCATCAGACAAGGCAGCAACCACTTTGGTGGCTCGGATTTCAAATGCACAAAAAAGGCTTTGGGTTGCAACAGCACCTCGAGCCAAGCGGGTTTTACTTTCAATGAAACATCCATAAAGATTATTTTAACCAAGCTCAAAATCCAAAACAACAAGAATGCACACATTAAAGCCAATGACTCGAGTAAACTGTCAACATGAAACGGCAAATACTGATTGGAGTTGGTTTAACCCTAGCCCTTGGTTTGGTTACAGCCCAGCGCATCAATAGCCTAGGCATTGTCTATAACGCAGCCGATAAAATGGACAAAAGCTTTAATCAACGTGCCTATGAAGGCGCAGACCGTGCCAGCATGGCATACAACATTGGTTTACTCGAGTACGCCCCACGCACCCCAGATAAAATCGAAGCTGGTGTACGCGAACTCTCCGAAGCGGGCATGAGCTTAGTGCTTGCCGTGGGTTTTAGCTCAGAAAGCGCCGTGGCAAAAGTCGCCAAAGAATTTCCAGACACCAAATACGCCGTGGTGGACGCCGCACCCGAAGGAAAAAACATTCTGGGCTTGCTGTTTCGTGAAGAAGAGGGCAGTTACGTGGTGGGTTACGTCGCAGGGCGCAGCACCTCAACAGGGGTGGTTGGTTTTGTAGGCGGTATGGAAATAGATTTGATTCGTAAATTTGAAGCAGGTTACACCGCAGGCGTCAAAGCTGCCTGCCCCAACTGCAAAATCCTAGCCGAATACACAGGCAAAGCAGGCGACAACACCGCTTGGAACAACCCAACCAAAGCAAGCCAAATCTCGAGTGGCTTTGCCAAACAAGGCGCAGATATTATTTACGCAGCCGCAGGAGGCTCGGGTAACGGCGTGGTGGACTTTATCAAAAGAACCAAGTGCATCAAAGGCTCGAGCAGCATCAAATTCCGTAGTACCAACATCGCTGCTCGAATCCCCAAAGAAGCGGCTTATGCCAAACTCTGCGGTGCAAATTCACGCCCGATGTTTTTTATTGGCGTAGACAGCAACCAAAATAGCTTAGGCGACAACGACGCCACCCCGCGCACCATGAACTACGTGCTGACCAGCATGGAAAAGCGCTCGGATAATGTGGTCTATAAATTACTGACAGAACTGAATACAGGTGGCACATGGCAATCAGGGGTTCGCACCTTCGGACTGCGCGAAGAAGGCGTAGGATTTTCGCTTGACCAGTACAACAAAGCCCTGATTTCCAAAGAAACCTTGGATCAAATTGGTAAGCTCAAAGCTGACATTATCTCGGGCAAAATCAAAGTGCCAACCAAGAAATAAACTCGAGTATTTATCTTCTCTGCCAAACCTATTTGTTATCTGACCCTCGAGATAGGCAATTCTAACCATGGACTGCCCACCTTGTTACTCTATAAGTATATACTGTAGTCTGGGATACTATAGTATCGTTACCTGTTGGACGTTAGGGAAGCGCCACCCACGGAGGGCATATGAAACAAATACTATCAACCTTAAGCCACAGTACAAGGCGATACCTCGCTGCGCTGACCCTACTGTTTTTATTCTCGGCGTGTACCCAAACACCCACGCCAGACAACAGCAACACACCAAGCAGCACCATTGAAGCATCCGACGAAAACGGCAACACCATCACCACCCAAGCCGTACCAGTCAATGGCTTAAAAGGCGATTATTACAACAACATGGATTTCACAGGAACACTAAAAACCCGTTACGATGCCAATGTCAACCGCAGTTGGGGAACAGCCGCACCGATTTCAGGCATTGCCAACACCACCTACAGCGTGCGTTGGACTGGTCAAATCCAACCTCAATTCAGCCAAGAGTACACCTTCTTTGTGACCTCGAGCGGTGGGGCTAGGCTGATGGTCAATGGGCAAGTGCTGGTGAACAATTGGACTGACCATGCCAGTAAAGTGGATTCTGGCAAAGTGACGTTGCAAGCCAATGTGAAGTACGATATTCGCTTAGAATTTTTTAGGAACACAAGTAACCCTGCAATTATTAAACTCGAGTGGCAAAGCGCCAGCCGCGCAAAGCAAGTGGTGCCACAAGCAAGGTTGTTTACAACGGGAAGTAATGCTGAAACTGCATGGAAATTACTTAAAGCCTTGCCTTTGGGCGCATCACTAAGTTCGGATGCTTACCTTGAGGCATCAATTTCATATCAGACTCAACAAGGTCAACTCTTTTGGTTTGCTGAAAAAGGTCAGAATCAAGGTGCTTCAATTCTTGGCGTGATTAAAAACAATACTCTTCTTTTTGCCAGAAGGCAGCGGTTTGATAATGGGAATTTAATTGTTACAGATTTAACGAGCAATAGATCTCTGGACTTTGGAAAGGCAGAAATTTTTTATGATAAAGATTCTTCCAACGATGCGATTCAAAAAAAGCGTTACGAAGACAAAAGTCTTGAACTTCAAGGACTCAGTATAACATCCTCTCGGTTGACTGCCCAAGCAGTTAATGGTGCAGCTTGTCCAACCTGTGTTGTTTTACAAGACAAGTATGTTATTTCATCTACTTTACTTGCTAATTATGTTTGGATAACAGGCTTATATTATTCTGGACCAATACTTGATTGTGTTAATAAAGTAAGTGTTGAAAATTGTATCAAAGGTGTGATAGGTAGCCTTGCTCTTGATCTTGCCACAGCAGGCTTTAATCCTTCTAAGTTGTTTGATGACATTATTGAAGCTGCAAATCAAGCAGCGAGAGATCTCTTAAATTGGGAGAATTGTAAACTAACGGCTAAATGTGAACCTAAAATTGGTGATCCAACACCAAATCCATTGAAACTTAACGGTAAAGTTGGTGAATTTGTTAATGGTTCAATTGCGGCAAGAAACATCGGCTTTTGGGGACTAAGACCAATTGTTAGCTCTGCATCAAGTTGGATTGAATTAACTACGAGTGGATTATCTGGAAATGTTTTGTCAGAAAACGCGACCCTCACCATCTTGGTTAAAGCCAAATGTGAACAAGCTGGTACAACCTTTGGATTAATTTTTCTCAATACAACATCCACAGCACCAGACCCAACTTATCAAGAACAAAAAACCATTGATGTTGAACTGAAATGCACTGGCGAACCGAAAATACAAGCAGACTCGAAATCATGGTCACTGCAAGTCAACCAATCCTTATCGCAACCCGATAACATCGTCATTAAAAATGACGGCACTGACGTTCTCAAAATCAGCAATTTTGATTATCAGGTTGGGTCTCTAGGTACTGCTTCAATCACACCAACATTGCCTGCTGCTTCACTTACTGCACCACTCGAGATTCCAGCAGGTGACTCGAGAAATATTCCTGTTAATGCTGTTTGCGGTAGCACACCCGGTACACTCGAGGGAACAATCACCATCTCGAGCAACGCAGTTCCAAATGGCAGCCTAAGCGTAGGCGTTTCGCTCGAGTGTACTGGATTTAATACTGTTATTGTCGGAAGAGATTATTATATCGGTGGAGCGCTTTCAGCTTTTCCAAAGTGTTTCAGAAACCCAGATGACATACCGTGGATGGGAGACTTGTATACAGCAACAATGGTTTATTTCCGAGCAGTGTTTTGGCATAAAGACGCAGCAAAGTTTCGTAAAACTCCGGGATTAGAGTCAGAATTCGCAATTCCTGACACTGGGTTGCCTGATAGTGTGGTTACTTTTGAAAAAGAAAAATGTGGCATACCAAGCCAGTTCCCAAATTTCAAAGCAAAAATGAGTCCCATAGTGCCTAAAGTAGTCGAAACGTGGGAAGACAACGCATACCCCAAGTATAAACTGACAAACATTCGTTGGAATCCTGCACAAGACCTTGGCGGAGTTTATGCTGATGTTATTCAGGTAGCACCATAAATCCATAACTTGTAGGATGGCATTACTTACCCTTGATCGCAGCTTTTTCGGCTCGAGTTTCCCGCTTTTGGCTGTAGTAAATAAAAACCCCGCTTTCTCGAGCGGGGTTTGTTTTGTTAAGAAATTCTGTGTTGTTGGAGTTCTTCAGCACTCAACCCCGTAGCAGCCTGAATTTGCTCCAAGGTCAGCCCCACCGTTTGTAGATTTCGGGCAATCTCGATTTTGGCTTCCAATTTACCTTCTGATTTGCCCTCCTCTCGCCCTGCGTCATGTCCTTCCCGAAAAGCTGTTTGCATGGTCGAAAAAGTATCTCGAGCTATTTTCAGACTGTACTCGTATTGCTCTCGGGCTTGTTGGTCTAGGTTCGAGAATTTTGCGACTTCAAAGGCACTCGAGAAAATATGGTCTTTGAGTAAATCTGGAATGCTTTGTAAATCTTCTAAATTGTTGATGAAAAAAAGCCATTTATCCAAACGGGTTTCCAACTCCTCGAGTCCTTTTTTGAAATTCGGCATCTCGAGGTACATCAAAGTCAGCTTATCGGAGAACACATTGTTATGCTGATCTTTGAGGTTGACTTTATGCACCACTTCGTACAAATTGGCTCGGTCATCATTGAAGGTAAAATCCAAAATAGCAATGCAATACACAGGCGCGAGTTTAAAATTCCAATTGCCTTTTTGAGCTTGTTGCTGAATTGGAAAAGTTGCATAGAACAGAGTTCTGTCCTTAAAGAAATCTTGTTTGAGTTTTTGCAATTCAACAATGAAATACTCGCCGTTTGTACCTTGGCAGTAAATATCATAAACGGCTTTGCGTTCATTTTCGATGCTCGGTAATTGCTCGAGGTTCTTAAAACTGAGGTCTTTGATTTGGGCATAAGGTGGTAGCAAAGAATTGAGGAAATCTATCAGGTGTGGTTTACTGGCTTCCTCACCAAAAATTTTTTTGAATCCAAAATCGGTGAATGGATTAATGAACGTGCTGACCATGCTCCAAATCGTAGCAGGATACCAAGGATTTTCCAAGAGTAAAAATACTTAGACCGCAGCGCTCATACCACCATCAAAATTAATTGCACAACCCGAAATATAAGCGGCTCTGGCACTGATTAAAAAAGCAATAAAATCACCAAACTCCTCGGCTCTGCCCACCCGCCCAAGCGGAATACCATTCTCGAGCGGCAACCGAGCGTACAGACTCTCGACACTCTGGTTATTCTGCGCCGCACGGCGCACCCACTGATCGGATTCAACCAAACCAATCAGCACCCCATTGACCCGAATGTTGTCCTTGCCAAGGTCTTTGCTCATGGCTTTCATCAGCGCCATACCCGCCGCCCTCGAGACGGTGCTGGGCATACTGTTCGCCGCAGGGGTTTTGCCACCAATTGCCAGCACATGCACAATGCTCCCACCGCCCACGGCTTTCATGTGCGGCACAGCCAAGCGTGACAGCCGAATCGCAGCATAGAATTTCATATCTAAATCCTCTTGCCACTCGAGATCAGAAATGCTTTCAAAGGGCTTAGCGGCGGCTCGTCCTGCATTGTTGATGATTGCATCTATCCGCCCAAACCGCGTCACCGTCTGCGCTACTAAATTTTCCAGATGCACAGGATTGGTGACATCGGTCTGCACCGCCAAAGCCTGCCCACCAATACTGGCAGCCGTTTTGGTTAGTTTATCCAGTCCTCGAGCTGCAATCACCACATTTGCCCCTTCTTTGGCACAAGCCAAAGCTGTGGCTGCTCCTAAGCCATCGCTGCCTCCAGTGATGATAACGACCTTGCCGGTGAGTTGTAAGTCCATGTAAATAATGTACCAAGTTTGAGGGGTGATGGGCTATGAGTATTCAGGTAAAAGGTTAAAGATCAAAGATTAAAGTACGCAGTGTTTTTTTGCTTTTGAGCTGATGACCAGAAGCTAGAAGCTAACCACTTTCTCGAGTAATCTTGCCTTCACTTCCGCCCATTCAGATCGCAAAATACTAAACATCGCTGTGTTGCGAATGCCGCCGTCAGTGGCGGGCATGTGAGCGCGAAGGACTCCTTCAAAGGTTGCTCCGATTCTGAGAATCGCGTTTTTCGAGCGTTCATTTCGGGCATCGGTTTTTAGGGTCATGCGCTGGATTTTCCATGTTTCAAAGGCGTACTCGAGCATCAGGAGTTTGGCATTGGTGTTGATGGCGGTGCGTTGGGCTTCTAACGATAACCAAGTCCAACCAATTTCAGCGGCATCGGGAATATCTGGTTTAGCAGCCGCCCAAGCCCAATACTCGAGGTTGCCAAAGCGGGTGCTGCCAACCACCGCGTCTGTTTTGGCGTTGAC
>JAAFJQ010000216.1 GCA_013298185.1 Deinococcales bacterium | reverse complement strand
TCCCCCATTCGGACATCCACGAGTCATAGTTCATCTCCAACTCGTCGTGGCTTTTCGCAGGTGATCGCGTCCTTCGTCGGTTCTAGTGCCAGGGCATCCACCGTGCGCCCTTAATAACTTGACATTTTATAAGTCAATTAAATTACTTTAATTTTACTCGAGTTTTCGCAGTCTAAAAATAGAACGACGAAAACGAGTTTTTTCTCGTCAACAACAACCACACTGTCAAAGTTCTCACTCGTACTCGAGGTGTCCTCGTGCAGAGCGACGAAGAATGTATCACTGAAAACGGGAACTGTCAACAGGGGTAGGCGAAGGACGAAAGACGAAGGACGAAGGCGTGAGGGACGGGTCAAGATGAATTCTCGAGGAGAAAAGAGAAGGTGTGTAGACTCGAGTACAAGAAAAAAAGCTCGAGAATCAAAGCAGTAGAAAAATAGTGGGTTGGAAAGCCCCTCATCAGCCTTCGGCAGCCGTCGCAAAGTAACTTGTTTCTCGAGTGATCCACGAGCTTCGCTCGGTTTATGGCTATCCCACAACGGGAGAAGCGCTCTTTAGGAGTTGGATTCGGAGTTGACAGAGAGCTAGACAGAAAACACTTTTATTGGCTCGAGAAGGACGTACAATTACTGTATGACTGCGACGACTCGAGAACCGATTAGCATTGAGCAATTTGTACATCAGCCTTTTGATGGGGCAGATGGGCTTATTGCAGGTTCGGATATTTGTGTGCAATGTGGAGTTTGCCTGTCGGCTTGCCCAACGTACCAACTGACAGGCGAGGAGATTCAGAGTCCTCGCGGGCGGGTGATGCTGTACCGTGCAGCAGCCGAGGGTTTAACCAAGGATTTTGAAGTGGTTCTCGAGGCGGCTTATGATTGTTTGGATTGTCGGGCTTGTCAGACGGTTTGTCCGAGTGGGGTCAAGCCGGGCGAGATGGCAGTCGAGACTCGGGTGGCGTTGCAAGGTGGGAAGCCACCAAGTTGGCAGATTGCGGCGATTCTCGAGCCGTTTAAGTACCCTTGGGCTTGGGATGTGATGAACTTTGGCGTGCGGACATATCAGGGGTTGGGGCTGCAAAAATGGGTGCGTTCGAGCAAGATTCTCGAGAAGTTCGGCACGGTGGGCAAGAAACTGGCGGAACTCGAGAATATCATTCCAAGTAAAGTTGCGCCTTCGATTCGCACCAAGCTCTCCCCAACCACGCCAGCCGTGGGTGAGCAGCGCGGGCGGGTGGCATTCTTCTTGGGTTGTTTGATGAATGCTTTTTTTAGTGAAGCCTCGAGCGCCACAGTTAAAGTGCTAACCTTAAATGGTTTTGAAGTGGTCACGCCACGCGAGACGACGTGTTGCGGTGCGCCTCATATTGAAGAAGGGGACAGGGTAGGGTTTGACCAAGTGGCAAAACGCAACCTTGATTTATTCGATGGTTTAGAGGTCGAGGCAATCATCACTGATTGCGCTGGGTGTGGCGCGGAACTCAAAAAATACGTCAAGATGTTCAAAGATGACCCTGAGTACGCTGCTAAAGCCGAGCGATTCTCGAGCAAGAGTTATGGGATTTCCGAGTTTTTACGCAAGCATGGTTTGCGCGAATTGCCTCAAACCGACGCGCCAAGCATGAGTGTGACGTACCAAGATGCGTGCCATCTTTGCCACGGGCAGGGATGCAGTACGCAACCGAGGGATTTACTTAAACAAAATCCGTTGGTGGAATACCGTGAACTCGAGAAAGCCAGTGATTGCTGTGGCAGTGCAGGGATTTACAACATCACCCATCCAGATATGAGCTATAAAATTCTCGAGGGCAAAATGGAACGGGTGCGCGAAAGCGGGGCGCAAGTCTTAAGCGTCGAGAATCCGGGTTGTTTATTGCAGCTCGAGGCAGGGACTCGGAAATACAATGTGGATGTGGAAGTGCTGCACACGAGTCAGATTTTGTTGGCAGCTTATGAAAAGAATAATCCAAGGTAAATCATGGGTTTGCAACTTCGTCCAACCACCACTGGGCATTGGTGACTCGAGCCGCAGGGTAATCCTCGCCGTTTCTGAGTTTACCTAGAATTTCGCGTTTGCTGCTGCCCGTGACAAAAAATTGTTTAACTCGAGCCGCATTAATGGTTGGTAAGCTCAGGCTGATGCGTTGCACTTGAGGCTCGAGACCAGCCGTGGGAAAGGTCAGTTGGGCAAGAGCATTCACCTCGAGGTCGCTGGCGGGGAAAAGTGAAGCCATATGACCATCAGGACCAAGTCCAAGGTGAACAAGATCAAACTGCACCCCCTCGAGTTGAGTTTGGTACGCACTTAGAATCTGTTCAAAAATATGATCTGTGAACGGATGAGCGGGGTCTTCTTGCCCATACCGAGCATGTTCGGGGAAAACCAAAGGTTTACTGCTGTACGGGAAACCTTCAGGGTCATCCTGAGTCAAAAAATAATTCGACATCCCAACTTGAAAGGCTTCTTGTGGACTCAACTCGAGTTTCACTTCAACCCGATGCACATTTTCAGGCGGGATACTGATTTTTTCGAGCAACGCCTCAAAAACCATGTGGTAATTTGATCTCGAGTCGGTACTTGGTACAAGCCGTTCATCGCCCCAATACAAATGAATCTGCGCCCAAGGCAACTCGAGTTGGCTCAGCCGCTCGTAAATCACTTTCGGCGTGCTGCCACCAGCCAGTGCGACATTGAAGCGCCCTCGAGAGGAGATGGCTTCTTCTGCCAGCGTTGCAAAGGATTGAACGGCGGCTTGCGCTAGGCTTTCGGAATTTTCAAAAACTCGAGTTTCCATATTTTACCTTTTGACCTCATTGGTTCGGTAACTTTCTTCAGGAGAAATTGAATTTGTACCCTCCTACAGGGCGGACATGGGAGTCCGCCCCTACAAAAAACAATTCGTTCGCTTTTGACTTTCAACTTTTCTCTTTCCTCTTTCCTCTCACAGCTTATGCCAGACTTGTCCATCCTCGAGTAACCCTTCTGCTTCTTCGGGTCCCCAACTTCCTGCCGCATACGTGCGAACTGGGATTTCATGCTCGAGGAGTGGTTCGATCCACGCCCAAGATGCTTCGACTTCGTCGCCTCGAGGGAATAAACTGGCATCGCCGTTCATGGCATCTAAGATCAGGCGCTCGTAAGCGGTGGGTCCACTCGAGCCAAAATCGGAATAGTTAAAATCCATGTTCACTGGGCGGAGATCGGCGGTCAGTCCAGGCATTTTGGCATCAAATGAGAGTGTCACGCCTTCGTTGGGTTGAATGTTGATTCGCAGCATGTTCGGCTGGCTTGGTTGCGGGAATAAATCGAGTGGTGGGCGCTTAAAGACAATCGCAATTTCGGTGTTTTTGACGGGTAATCGCTTGCCGCTTCGCAGGTAAAATGGTACGCCAGCCCATCGCCAATTGTCTATTTCCACTTTGATGGCGGCGTAGGTGGCGGTTCTCGAGTCTGGGGCAACTTTTGGCTCCTCGAGATAGGCGGGTACGGTTTCTGTGCCTATTTGCCCACTGGCGTACTGCCCTAGCACAATGGAATGCTCGAGGAACGCCGCGTTGATTGGACGCAAGGCGCGGATGACTTTGGCTTTTTCGTCGCGCAATGCCCGCGCCTCGAGCGGGTGGATGTTGCCCTGCCAAGGTCCGACGGGTGGCTCGAGGGCAATAAAGCACAAGAGCTGCATGATGTGATTTTGAATCATGTCGCGCAGGATGCCTGCTTCTTCGTAGAAACTGCCACGTCCTTCCATACCCAAATCCTCGGCGACGGTAATTTGTACATGGTCTACATAATTTCGGTTCCAAAGCGGCTCGAAAATCGTGTTCGCAAAACGCAGCGCTAAAATGTTCTGCACGGTTTCTTTGCCCAGAAAATGGTCAATGCGGTAAATCTGATTTTCATTAAATACCTTGTGCAACTCGAGGTTCAAACTCTGAGCCGTGGCAAGGTTCGTGCCAAATGGTTTTTCGACAATGATGCGGGTGTACCCCGTGTCTTCGCGGTTCAAACCCGATTCGCCAAGTTGCGCGGTGATGGTTGGGAAGGCACTCGGTGGCACGGAGCAGTAAAACAACCAATTGTGAAAACCAGCTTGCTCGAGTCTACCGCGCAGCGCGGTGAAATCCTCTGTTTTATTAAAATCAAGCGGCTGATAATCGAGCATCGCAGCAAAACGCCGCCACGCTTCTTCCTCGAGTGGTTTTTTATAGGCTTTTTCTAAGGCTTCTTTGGCAATTTGCTGATACTCGAGGCGGCTCATAACAGTGCGAGCCACGCCAAGAATCAGGAATTGATCTGGCGCGTGACCATCTTGCACCAATTGGTAGAGGGCGGGGAGCAATTTGCGTTTGGTTAAATCGCCAGACGCACCAAAAATCATCATCGCGGTTGGCTCGAGGGGTGTGTTGGTCACAGGAATCCTTTGGGGGCAGGGCAGACACAGGGGTCTGCCCTTACATAACATCCTTCGTGGGAGCGGTTTACTCTGCGATGACCAACAATACAAGACTTGCTCAACTTGTTCTTAGACATTGTATGTACTGGCACTGGTTGTGCCGCCCTCGCCTGTCCAGTTGGTGTGGAAAAATTGCCCCCTTGGTTGGTCGGTGCGCTCGTAGGTGTGCGCTCCAAAGTAATCGCGTTGGGCTTGGAGGATATTCGTACTCAGCCTTGCGGTACGGTAGCCGTCAAAGTACGCCAAGGCGCTCGAGAAGGCTGGAATCCAAATGCCGTTCATCGTGGCGGTACAAACCACCCTGCGCCACGCAGCTTGGTGGCTTTGCATGATGCTGGCAAAATACGGGTCAAGCAGCAAATTGGCAAGGCTCGAGTCAGTCGCATAGGCTTGCCTGATATTCTCGAGGAAACCAGCCCGAATGATGCAGCCCCCACGCCAAATCGCGGCGATGCTGCCGTACTCAAGTTTCCATTGTTGCTCGGCGGCGACTAAGCGCATCAGTTGAAAACCTTGGGCATATGAACAAATTTTAGAAGCAAACAGCGCTTGGCGCACATCTTCAATCAGCCCAGCACGATCAGCAATTGGCACTGGGCTTGGCGCGGCAATCAGGCTCGAGGCATGAACCCGTTCTTCTTTCAGCGCAGATAAGCACCGCGCAAAAACCGCTTCGGCAATTGTGCTGGCGGGGCTGCCAACATCGAGTGCCACGGTGGATGTCCATTTGCCTGTGCCTTTTTGTCCAGCAGTGTCGAGGATCACATCCACCAAGTCTTGACCAGTGGCTTCGTCTTTTTTCCGCAGAATATCGGCGGTGATTTCAACCAAGTAACTCTCGAGTTCGCCCTGATTCCATGCGGCGAAGGTATCAGCAATCTCGAGGTTGCCCAAACCCGCTAAGCGCAGCAAACTGTACGCCTCGGTAATCATTTGCATATCGCCGTACTCGATGCCGTTATGCACCATTTTCACAAAATGCCCTGCGCCAGCTTCGCCCATCCACTCACAGCACGGCGCACCATCTTTGGCTCGAGCGGCGATGCCTTGGAAAATTGGTTTGACATGTTCCCACGCAGCATTTGCGCCGCCGGGCATGATGCTTGGACCTTTCAGAGCGCCTTCTTCGCCACCCGAAACGCCCGAGCCAACGAACAGAATTCCATGCGCCTCGAGTTCTTTCATACGGCGGTTGGTGTCATCAAAATGGCTGTTGCCACCATCTATGATGATGTCACCCGCCTCGAGCAGCGGCACGAGTTGGGCAATGGTGGCATCCACAGCCGCGCCCGCTTTGACCATCAGCATGGCACGGCGGGGACGCTCGAGGGATTGCACAAATTCTTCTAAGGTGTGCGCCCCAAGGATTTTTTCGCTCGAGCCTCGAGCTGCTTTGAAGGCTGATACTTTCTCGACAGTGCGGTTAAAAGCCGCGACGGTGAAGCCTTTACTTGCCATGTTGAGGATGAGGTTTTCGCCCATCACTGCGAGTCCAATGATGCCGATGTCTGCTTTGGTCTGAGTCATGAATGTCCTTTCGGGAATTGCTGTACTGCTATAAACAACACATGATTAATCAATCCCACCATACAACCGAAACTGGTTCTTGATGTTTTTGCTGAATAAATGACGGAATCCCAAACTGCTCGCCAGAACAAACTTCGTTTGGTTCAAGTAAACTCAAAATACTGTTTAATTCATTGATTGAAATTGTACCAACAACAAAGATAGTGTCTGTGAATGCCCAACAACCATCACCAGGATCAAGTTCTGAAATTTGCGCGTAAACTGCTTTTATATCGTGACGGCTTAGCAAGCCAACAAGCACATTCCGAAATGTATCAATGCCCGGATGCTCTGTTAGATTACAGCCTATTGAGCCGAGGTCATCGTTTCCATCAAAGAATCGCTCGATTGAAACTATCTGTGGTGCTGTCTGTGCAATTAACTCCGCCTTCAGCAATGTGCATTTAACCTCGTCCATGTTAAACACTCGGATTGAATTCTGTGTATTGTCGCAACTGAGGCGGATGGAAACCTAAAACAATCAGGTCTTTAGAAACACCTTGCTCGAGCAAATATGTTGCAATTCCAGCTTCGGTGTTATCGTCTTGAATCCAAATCAGGTTATCTTTGATGTCAATATAAACAACATTATAAAAAAAACGCTTTACACCTTGCCAGCCGTGTTTAACAAGCTGATAACGATGATTTTGTGTGTCAAAAACCGTTTTTGCCTCGATGCCTTTAGACGCATCGGTCAGTTTGGCGTACTCCTCGAGAACTTTCATCACGATTTTGCTTAATTGCACGGTTTCCATTGTATTACCTCGTCCAGGCTTCACGCTCGAGCGCTCGGCGTACCAACCCATGAAAAACATCTCGAGCCATGCTGTCAGTATAGCAAATCGCTTTGCATCAGATTTTCCACAATTATTTCGATTGGCAGCTCAATAGACTGCACA
>JAAFJQ010000215.1 GCA_013298185.1 Deinococcales bacterium | reverse complement strand
GCAATTTATCGAATGAACGCGAAAACATTGAACAAGCTCGCCTTGCGATTGCCAGACGCGAAACCAACCTCGAGACGGTTGAAACCGAAATGCTCGGCGAAACTGACGTGCCACCTGAGCCAGAAGCCCGCCAAAGCCAAATCCAAGAACAACTGCTCCAACCCGACCCCGAAGGCACGCCGCGCAGTTGGACAACCCGCGCCAATCAACTCCGCAGCCGCTTAGAAGAAATTGGTGCGGTCAACATGTTAGCCGCCGAAGAATTCAGCCGTGAGCAGCAACGCTTAAGCGAACTTGAGGCGGGCGTTGCCGATTCTCGCTCGGCGGTCGAAGAACTGCTGACCGCCCTGGACGAACTCGAGCGAGATGTCACGGCGCGACTGCGTCAAAGCATTGCTCGAGTCAGTACTGCCTTTAAGGAATACGTGATTGAACTGCTAGGCGGCGAAGGCGAACTCGAAGTGGTGCGCGACGAAGCTGGCGCTCTCGAGGGCTTGGCGCTCCGAGTCACCCCCAAAGGCAAACGCACCCGCGCTCTGCATTTGCTCAGTGCAGGCGAGCGCACCATGGCAGCTCTGGCATTTTTATTTGCCCTGTCTCGAGCGCCCGAAGACCATGCTGGCTTACCCTTTGCCGCACTTGACGAAGTGGACGCACCACTGGACGAAGCCAACATTCGCCGCTTCACGCATTTTTTGCGTTTACTTGCCAACCAAGGCACGCAGTTTATTCTGGTGACCCACCAAAAAGCCACCATGGAAATTGCTGATGCACTCTGGGGCGTGACCACCGATGTTGGCGGTATCTCGAGGGTCTACAGCATCAAAAACACTGCACAAACCAGCTAAGTACCTCCCTGAAATGTTTTAGCGTTTTTTGCTAAAACATTTCCGACCAACGGGAGTAAGGACAGCGTATCTACCGCTGTAATGGCAGAATTGCCGCTTTTTGAAAATTCTAAAATGAAAGCGATAGATACTTAATGCTTGAGTAACTGCGAGGTAAACAATTTGCGGGCTTTGGCTACTTTTGGTGCAACCACACCCATGCAGTACGGTTGGTATGGATTGCGGGCAAAATAATTTTGATGATACGTTTCGGCGTTGTAAAACACCTCGAGCGGTTTGATTTGGGTCACAATTGGTTGGTCGTATATGCTCGAGAAGGCTTCTATGGCTTCTTTGACGACTTGGACTTGCTCTGGATTGTGGGTCAAAACAATGCTGCGGTAACTCTCGCCAATGTCATTACCTTGACGGTTTAAGGTGGTTGGATCGTGAATTGTAAAAAATATATTCAACACATCGCGGAATGAAATCTGGTTTGGGTCAAATTCAACTTGTACCACTTCGGCATGACCTGTGGTTTCACTGCACACCGCTTGATAGGTCGGATTGGTAGTATGACCTCCAGCATAGCCACTGACCACCTTGACCACGCCGCGCAACTCCAAAAAAACCGCCTCGAGGCACCAAAAGCACCCTCCGCCCAATGTGGCAACTTGATTCATGCTGGTTATTCTAACGCGCTTTTGTGCAATAAAAGTCTCAGCTCGATGATTTAAAACTCCTGCCCGATCACCTCGAGCATTTTTTGATGCAGTATTGTGTTACTGGCAACTATTTTTTTATCGGCATATTCGTACCTCGAGCCAGAAAAATTGCTGATTTGCCCACCAGCTTCTTCGATGATTAAAATTCCTGCGGCGCAATCCCAAGCGTTCAGTTTGTACTCAAAAAATCCGTCTATGCGCCCACAAGCCACATAGCATAAATCAAGCGCAGCTGCACCCGGGCGGCGAATTGGTAAGCCCAAGGAAAGAAAGCGCTTAAAGACTTCAAGGGCTAGTAAAGCCGTGGACGTGTCATAAGGAAAGCCTGTGGCTAACATGGCGCGTCCGGTCAGGCTGGCTTGGCTCGAGACTTTGATTTTTTGATCATTTAAGAACGCCCCGCCATTTCTGCAAGCATGAAAAAGCTCTTTTCGCACAGGGTCATAGACCACCCCGACCACCCGTTCACCATCATGCTCGAGGGCAATTGAAACACAGTAAAAAGGGAAACCATGGGCGTAGTTGACTGTGCCGTCTAAGGGGTCAACAATCCAAACATACTCGCTCGAGCCTACGCTGCCGCCTTCTTCGCCTAGAATTTGGTGGCTTGGAAAAGCATCAAGAATGGTTTGGCGAATGACCTGTTCGCATTCAGCATCCACAATCGTCACAAGGTCAGATTCAACACTTTTACTTTCGATGCTTAAATCGCGTCCAAGGTAATTGGTTTGGATTTGACCTGCGGCTTTTGCGGCTACAATTGCCAGTTCAAGAAATGGTTGTAAGTTCACTGCTCGAGTTTACCGCAGCCGAAGCTGTATTTTGCCATGACGGATTTTTGATTTGTATGTTTTGCGGTGATTTTCCAAACTGCTCGAGCTGAATATCAGTATCCAAATGCAGCACGCTCCAGGCTTGGCTGACTTGACCATTGCTCCAATGTGATTCAGTTGGTCCAAGCAAGGTTAAGTACGGAATGCCACCCACTTGGCGCAGGTCAAACCAATGGGCATGTCCGGAAACACACAGCCGTACCTTACCGCTTTTTTCAAAAATGGCTCGAGCCAGTTCGGCGTTTTTGGCGCAAGCATGTTCACGGTATTCTTCTTCAAAGTAAGGATTGCCCTGATGCCACTGCCCATGCAGCGGTTGGTGCGAAAAAATTACGGCTTGATGCTTGACTTTGTTTAAGTTCTGCTCGAGCCAAGCTAAGGTTTCTAAGCTCAGCAAACCACCCGCTGTGGCATCGTAAGTCTCGAGGAAAATCAAAGTCCATTCGCCCATTTCCACCAGATGATTGCCAAGATTAGTTTGTAGGATGGCTTCTTGTTCGGCTTTTGGCAGCATGTCGTGATTGCCAGACAGATGATGACGCGCAAATGGCAGCTCCTTAAACACCTCAGCCAATTCAACCAAGCGCTCCGTGTCGGCGGTTGGATTATCGTCGGTTAAGCGGTCGCCCAGTTCAATCACAGCATCTGGTTTTAAGTCACAGATTTGCTTGGCAATTTTTTTGAGTAACCCCAAGGCTTCGGGTCCGCGTACTTTGCCTGTGTCGCGTCCATGGTGAAGGTCGGTGATGATGGCTAAACGAATCCCCATGGCATACTGTATCGCAGTTTTTTCTGAGCGATTGGTCAAATTTCACAGACCCAGTTGAAATCCACTTGTGACATTTATTTGGTGTGCCAACACCCTGTACTTGCGTATCTCAGAATACGGTATAGTTGTGACATGGACTTAAACATCGGTGAGCGGCGCAAACGGGTACTCGAGGATAGCGTAGATGTGCATTTCAAAGATATTCGTAAAGCCTTTGGCGATGTCGAAGTCCTCAAAGGTATTAACTTGGAAATTCGCCGTGGCGAGTTTTTTAGCTTACTCGGACCTTCGGGTTGCGGCAAAACCACGTTGTTGCGAATTCTGGCAGGCTTTGAATTTGCCGATTCAGGCGAAGTGCTGCTCAGGGGGCAAGATGTTGCGCCACTCCCACCGAATCAACGCAGCGTCAATACGGTTTTTCAGAACTATGCACTTTTCCCACATATGACGGTGGCTGAGAATGTGGCATTTGGCTTAAAAATGCGTAAAGTCCCTGCCACTCAACTCAAAGATAAAGTCCGTTCTGCCCTCGAGATGGTTGAAATTGGTGCATTTGCCGACCGCCGCCCAGCCCAATTGTCTGGCGGTCAACGCCAACGGGTTGCTTTGGCTCGAGCCATTGTCAACGAACCGCAAGTGCTGCTCTTAGACGAACCACTTTCGGCACTTGACCGAAAATTGCGGGTGAATTTACAAGTCGAATTGATGCGCCTTCAAGCCCGTTTAGGCTTGACGTTTATCTTCGTGACCCACGACCAAGAAGAAGCCCTGACCATGTCTGACCGCATGGCGGTGATGAACAAAGGCGTGATCGAACAACTCGGTGGTGTCCAAGAAATGTACGAACGCCCCGCCAATGCCTTTGTAGCAAAATTCTTAGGCTCGAGCAATTTGCTCGAGGCAACCGTAACCTCGAGCCGAACCGTGAAAACCGAACTAGGCGTGTTTGAAGTCAGCGATCAATTGCCCAATGTTGGACAAGATGTGCTGCTTTCGATTCGTCCAGAAAAAATTTCGCTCAGCCGCGCCCAGTCAAGTCTTGCCAACACCGTCGCTGTTAAAGTTACCGATGATATTTACCAAGGTGCAACAGGTGCATACCGAGCCAAGACCAACAGTGGCTTTGAACTCGAGATTAACACCATGAACTCAGGTGTGACTGACTCGAATTTTTCAATTGACGAAGAGCTTTTCGCGTACTTACCTGCCGATTTCTTGGTGGTTTTACAAGGACAAAGCAAACTCGAGAAAATCGGCGGTGATGAATCATGAAAAAACCAAAACTTGAAGCGGCTGGCGGCGAACTCTTAACCCCAATGCAGCTTCTTTCTCGAGCAGCAGTCACGGCAGGACCTGGGATTGTTTGGATTGCCCTCTTTTTGATTTTGCCGATGCTGATTTTACTTGGCTATAGTTTTCTCACTCGAGATGAATTGGGTAACGCCGTTTTTCCGCTGACTGTGGATAATTACGTCCGATTTGCTGGTTGGGATGTGCTTGGCTACGACGCGGCTTACCTGATTATCGTCGGGCGAACGATACTTGTCTCGTTGGTCACAACCTTGTTTTGTGTGCTGATTGCTTACCCACTGGCTTTTTTCATTGCAGCTCACGAACCCAAAACCCGAGACCGCCTGATGATCTTTGTGATCCTCCCAAGCTGGGTCAATCTGGTGATTCGCACCTACGCATGGATGATCATGTTCAACCCCTCGAGTCCGATTACTCAACTCGCTGCGACTTTGGGCATGGTTGGACCGAACGAAGGCTTGTATCCATCTGACTTTGCGGTCTACTTGGGCATGATCAACGTCTTTTTGCCATTTATTGTACTGCCACTTTACAGTGCGGTGGAGCGCATTGATTGGTCACAACTCGAAGCTGCCCAAGACTTATACGCCACCAAAACCCAAGCCTTTATTCAAGTGCTTGTGCCGCAAACCCTGCCCGGCTTAACGGCTGGAATCATCCTCACTGCCATTCCAGCTTTGGGTATGTTTGTTGTGCCAGACCTTCTTGGCGGTGCTAAAGTTGCCCTGATTGGTAACTCCATCGCGCAGCAATTCGGCGCATCTCGAGATTACCCGTTTGGCGCTGCGATTAGCTTCTTGGTCATGGGCTTAACACTTTTGGTGCTGTGGCTTTATGCCCGTCGCGTTGGTGAAAAAGGAATGCGTGATTTACTGTGAAGCACTCGAGGAGGAAATAAATGTTTTGGCTTTTTTTCTTACCTGTGATGGCGCTCTTGTTTGCCGCATGGCATTTTGGTTTACGCCGCAACCAAGTTCGTAAAGCCAGCCTTGGGTTGTCGCTGACCAGCTACTTGGCATTTGGTTTCTTGTATGCCCCAATTCTGGTTGTGGCAGTCATGAGCTTTAATAACTCGCGCTTTCGCCTCGAGTGGGTTGGTTTTACAACCAAATGGTATGCCAAAATTTTTGGTGATGAATCGGTCACAGGTGGTCTCGAGGGAGCGCAACTGCTCGCAGCCACCCAGAATACATTGGTTTTAGCCATCATCAGCACCGCCATTGCCACAGTCATCGGCTCGTTGCTTGGTTATGGTTTGCATCGTTACCGATTCCCGGGTTCGCAACTCACCGCTTGGCTGATGTACATTCCAGTCGTTACACCCGATATTGTGATGGCGATTTCGCTGCTCTTGCTTTATCAAGTCTTACGTAATGTTGCACCATTTTTTGAACCAGGAATGCCAGCCATGGTGATTGCCCACGTCACCTTCCAGATTGCTTTTGTGGCAATTGTGGTGCGCTCGAGACTTGCAACCCTAGACCCCGCCCTCGAGGAAGCCGCACGGGATTTGTATGCCTCGCCGCTCGAGACGGTGCGCCAAGTGGTTTTGCCGCTTGCTTTACCGGGTGTGATGGCTGGTGCGCTGCTGGCGTTCACGCTTTCAATTGATGATTTCGTGATTTCATTTTTTACTTCTGGACCCGATTCGCAAACCCTACCGATTTTAATTTATGCCTCGGTCAAGCGTGGGATTACACCGGACATCAATGCGCTCAGTACCATCATTGTGCTACTGACGATGGTTGGCGTGTTCCTCAGCCAAATACTGCAACGAAACCAAAAGTAAACCCAGTTCTCACTTCGGCAGCCAAAACACCCAATTCAGATGCAATGGATTGTTGCTGACCTTGGGTGTTTCCTTAAGTTATTGCAAAAACTCGAGCAGCACTGCATTAAAGAACTCTGGGTTATCTTGGTTTGAGCAATGCCCAGCATCAGGAATGATCTTGTAGCCAACACAATTGGGTTCTCGAGCCGCCCAAGAAGCTGCTTGTTTGGCGATTGCTCCAGCGTTGTCAAATTGCCCTCGCAGCAGTAAAAACGGCTTGGGAATTCGGTACGCCTTATTCTCCTGCAAAATCCGGGTTGTCTCGAGCAGCACCGTCTCGAGTTCGGTTTTAGTCAGCACCGACATGGTTTTTTGCAGGTATGCCCGAACTTCCAAGCGTCGTGCCGAAGCGTTGGCACTTTGCTGGATCAATGCCCGATGCGGGTAGAGTTTTAACATGGCTGGCGTGATTTGTAGTGCAAATTTCTCGAGCCAACCCAGTGGAGCGGTGTTGCAGACACAATCCACCAGCACCAAGGCTTTGACCCGTTCTGGATGCTGTTGTGCCACCATTTGCGAGAGATTACCGCCCATGGACTGCCCAATAAAAGTAGCTTGATTGATACCAAGCGCATCCAGAATTGCCAGTAAATCCTCGAGAACTGTTTGTAAGGAAAAATCCCAAATGGGTCTGGACAAACCATGACCACGAACATCCCACGTTAAAAG
>JAAFJQ010000214.1 GCA_013298185.1 Deinococcales bacterium | reverse complement strand
CACACCCGCCGAATTTGCGCGTGGTGTGCTGCCTTTTGGCACGACCACGGTGGTGATTGACCCACACGAAATCTGCAACGTTATCGGTATCGAAGGCTTTGAGTACATGCTCAGCGCCAGTCAAGACTTGCCTCTACGCGTTTATCTGACTGTACCCTCGAGCGTTCCCGCCGTGCCGCACCTTGAAAGTTCAGGAGCGAATTTTGAGGCGGATACCATTGCTCAACTGCTCGAGCATCCCCGAGTGGTGGGCGTTGCCGAACTGATGGATTACCCTGGTATCATCGCTCAACAAGCCCGTAGCCGTTCGATTGTCGAAGCGGGTCTGGCATCTGGCAAGCGGCTCGAGGGTCACGCGCCATTGGTGCGCGAACGCGATTTGATGGCGTACATGGCGGCTGGTGTTGACTCCGATCATGAGTGTCGCAGCAGCGAGGAAATGCTCGAGAAACTACGGGCTGGCATGTGGGTTTATGGGCGCGAGAACACTTTTCGTCACACCGTGGGGTTTTTAGCCCAAGCCCTGAAAACCGTGCCACACGCCTATACTGCCGCGCTTTGCACCGATGACACCGCGCCAGATGATTTGCTCAAGAACGGGCATCTGAACCGTGGTTTACGGATTCTGCTTGAGCATGGTGTCCCCCTCGAGATGGCGGTGCGAATTGCCACGCTGAATGCTGCCACGCGCTTTGGTCTGACTGACCTTGGCGCAATTGCGGCTGGCAAACTTGCCGATGTGCTGCTGTTTGACAACCTGACCGACACGCACCCTAAGTATGTGCTGACAGGCGGACGTATCCAAGCCAAAGATGGTGTGTTCATTGGGCAACTCCCAAGTACCCAAGCACCGATTCAAAACACCATGCGAATGCAAAACTGGCAACCTCGAGACTTACTATTCAGGCTCGAGACCACCCAATCAGGGCGTTACACCGTGCCAATCCTCGAGATTGATGCGATTCGCACCACGCACTTGGCGCAGCTTGAACTGACAACCAAAGATGGTCTGCTCGAGTTGCCACTGCCCGAAGGTGTGCTGCTGCTCTGCGTAGTGCCTCGGCATGGGCAAACGCACCGTCCTAGTGTGGCTTTGCTGCGCGGCTTGGGTTTAACTCGAGGGGCGTTGGCAACCACAATTGCCCATGACAGCCATAATTTGCTCATTGCTGGAACAAACCCCGACGACATGCACTTAGCGATGGAAACCGTGCGAACCATGCAAGGCGGAGCAGCACTGGTTGCCGACAGAACGGTTCAAGCTCGAGTGGCTTTGGCAGTGGGTGGGCTGATGTCAGACCAGCCGATATCCGGCGTGGCAGAGGAAGTAGCAGCTTTTAACCGTATCGCACGGGATTTTGGGCTGCTTGGCGCATCGCCGATTTTAGCCATCTCGAGTTTGGCATTGACAGTTGCGCCGTTTTATCGGATCACCGATTTGGGCTTGGTGGACACCTTAAAGCAAGATTGGGTGAGATGATTTTAGGCTCGAGACGCTGCCTTAAATTCAGCTTTTGTGCCACCACGTTCGAGAATAGCTTGTAAAAATTGGGCTTTGCTAATTTTTTTTACGAGGTTATCTCGGTCAAATTTAATATCCGCCCAGTAACTCCCATCTTCATGGAATTTATCGTGATAGGCTGCAATTTTCATGTAGCCATCGGGCAACGGCATGAACATGACTGGTGTTTTTCCGTATAGATAAAATTCGGCTTTGCGTGTCATGATTAAACCTTCCTTTCGGCTTGGAGAATCGCATTCCAAGTCTGATTGTACACACGAACTGATAATTCGTGAAGTCCATTGTAAAATTCTTGCTCGACAGGACTGGCTCGAGCATCCAAAAACCGAGCAACTTCGTAAACATGGTGTTCAACTGCATCTACGATAGCTATTTCATGATGCAGTATTTTTAGCTCTGCAATGTGGTTTTGGATTTGAACTTGAAATTGCAAATCTCTGTAACCAGAGGCTTTGGGTTCAATCATTCGATCTGTAAAGCCAACAATCTCAAAGTGTTCACCCAGTAGACCAGCAAATTCGTAACAGGCGCGGATGCTTGGCATAAAGGGCTTGTGCAACACGAAAAGCCCCGACTCCCAGTTGCGCTCGAGTATAGTCTTGTTGAATGAATCGTTTTTTCAATGCAAACTTCCTAAGTTAATTGTAGTTCGACTACTCAAATTTTTCAATCGCAGAACTCGAAAAGATCAATTGGATTGGCATTTATACTCCCAACCATGTCATCCCAACTCCCTTTTCGCAAAGCCTTGAATGCTTTTCAGGTTTTCCCACAAGCCTTTGCTTTGCTGCTCGAGGCTGCCCCTCAAGCCTTGTGGCTGAGTTTGATTGGCAATTTGGTGCGTGGTTTAACTCCTGTGGCACTTGGGGTTTTGGGCAAACTCTTGGTGGATCGCTTGATACTTGGCGAAGGCTTCTCGAGTTCGGTGCAACTGATTTTACTTCTCCAACTGCTGATTGCGGTTTTGGGTCATGCTGCTTCTTTATTCACTGAGTACCAAAAAATAGTTGTCAGGGATTCGGTTTCTGCCTTCTTAAAACTCCGTATTGCGGCACACACCGCTCAACTTGATCTCGAGTTTTTTGAACAGCCCGAGAATTACGATGCTTTTGCTAAAGCTCGAGAAGAAATGGATTTCCGTCCGTTCCTGATGACCATGACCTTGATTGATGCGCTCGAGGCACTGGTGACAATCACTGGTTTTTTTGTGGTGATTTTTGCGTTTCAACCCTTGCTTGGTCTGGCACTGCTGCTCGCGGCGTTGCCTTCGTTGTTTGCTGCCTCGAGAAGTGGGGCTGGAATATTTGCCTTATTCGATGCTTTAACCCCCGAAGGTCGCCGAGCCGCGTATGCCGATGAACTTCTGACTTCGGATGAAGCGGCGAAGGAAGTGCGTTTATACCAACTTGCACCGCGTTTGCTCGAGGATTTACATGGGTACTTGCAGCACGCACTGAAAGCAAAACTTGGTTTTGAAGTTGCTAAGCACATCAGTTTTACATTCGCAGGTTTATTTGGAATTGTTGTGCAATACCTTGCCACGGCTTTTGTGGCGTATCGTGTTGCCATCGGCGCAGCCACGCTTGGCGATTTAGCCTTGTTGTTAGGAGCAATTTTAAGTGTTCGCATGGGTTTAGATCGGGCGACCAACAGCCTTGGGCAGATGTACGAACACAGTTTATTCTTAAAAAACCTAACGCAGTTTCTCGAGCAGAAACTACGGATTATCGCACCTCAAAAACCTCGACCTGTGCCAAGTAACATTGTTAGAGGCTTGACGCTCGAGAATGTTTCTTTTGCTTACACTGGCAGCGTGAAAGCTGTGTATCAGAATCTCAACTTAGAACTTCGGGCTGGCGAGACCACAGCGCTGGTTGGCATCAACGGCGCTGGAAAAACCACTTTGGTTAAGCTCCTGACGCGGCTCTACGACCCGCAAAGTGGGGTGATTCGACTTGATGGCACTGACATCCGCGAATTTGACCCACTCGAGTACCGTCAGCGTTTTGGTGTGATTATGCAGGACTTCATGCAGTACAAACTGAGCGTCAAAGACAACATCACCTTTGGTGATCTTCACACAACACCAAGCCAGAATAAGCTCGAGCAGGCGGCTCGAGCCGCCAATGCAACTGAATTGATTATGGGTTTACCCGACACTTGGGAAACCATGCTCGGACGGCACTTTCATGCTCGAGGACAGGATTTAAGCGGTGGGCAATGGCAGCGTATTGCTCTGACTCGAGCTTTATACCGCGATGCACCAATTTTGCTGCTGGATGAACCAACCGCAGCGCTTGATGCCGAAGCTGAAATGGAGCTTTTTAAGCATTACCAAGAACTGGTGCAGAATAAAATGGCGTTGCTGATAACGCATCGTTTTAACACGGTGAAAATGGCGAATCGCATTATTGTTCTGGGGCTGGGACAAGTTCTCGAGGATGGTTCGCACTCGGATTTAATGCGTTTGCATGGGCGTTATGCTGAAATGTTCGAGGCGCAAGCCAGTGGGTACATAGATTGAGCGGCTGAGTTTCATACCTAACCGCAAGTTCTCGAGAACATGGATTTTGACGTGGACACTTTCTGTATGGTCAATTTGAACTTTTGACACAAAACAACACAAATGGGCGATCCAATCGGTCGCCCATTTTTGAAAACTTTCATTGTATACAGCTTGTAGACCCCAACGGCTTACACGCTTTTTTCGATTGGCACACCAACCATGTTGCCCCATTCCGTCCAGCTGCCATCGTAATTGCGAACTTTTTCGTAGCCAAGCAAATACTTCAAAATAAACCAAGTGTGGCTCGAGCGCTCGGCAATGCGGCAGTAAGCAATCACGTCTTTTTCGGCGGTCACGCCTTTGTTACCGTACATGCTGCTGAGTTCTTCATGGCTCTTAAACGTGCCGTTGGGGTTGACGGTTTGCGCCCAAGGTTGCGAAATTGCACCGGGGATGTGTCCGCCACGCAACGCACCTTCTTGCGGGTAATCAGCCATATGGGTCAGCTTGCCGCTGTACTCGTCGGCGCTGCGAACATCCACCAATGCTCCGCGCCCAGCATTGACCTCGAGCAGATGCTTTAAGACATCCGGCATGAAGGCACGGATGCTGGCATCACGGTATGGCACATGGTATTGGCTGGCGGCGTACTGCGGAGTTTCTTTCTCGAGCGGCTTGCCTTCGGCGACCCACTTGGCGCGTCCGCCGTTCATCAACATGGCGTTTTGGTGTCCATTGTACTTGAAAAACCAAAAGGCATAGGCTGCCCACCAGTTGTTTTTATCGCCATAAAAAATCACGGTGGTATCGTTTGAAATGCCAAATTGTGAAACCAGTTGTTCAAAGCCAGCTGCGTCAATAAAATCGCGGATGTCCTCGCGCTGCAAGTTGGTGTGCCAATCAATTTTGACACTACCGGGAACATGTCCTTGTTCGTAAAGCAAAAAATCTTCGGAAACTTCGATGATGCGGATGTTGGCATCTTTGTGATGCTCGAGAACCCAATCGGTGCTGACCAAGACTTCTGGATGGACGTAACTCATGTATTTTCTCCTCGGGGATTTGAAATTGTGGAATGAAATTCCAAGCCTCTTTAGTTTACCTTTTTTGTCAATCTTCTCGAGGTAAGCCCCACTACAGTGCAATCAACACTTTTTGAATTTACCCGAAATTCAAGGTGCTGTACAGCACAAACTTCCTCTTTTCGCTTTCGACTTTTTTCGTGTATACTCGAGTTCGTGAATACTCGAGAAGAGTGGTTCAATCGCCTGAAAGACTTGTGGCGGCGCGTCTCGCGCAACGCTGGTGTGTGGTGGCTCGAGGCAAAACGATTTTTGCGAAAAATCCCTTGGAATCGGGTGCGTCCGGGTTGGTATCTGTTGGTTGGTTTGGTGTTGTACGCCATTTTTGCTACCGTCCAATGGCAACAAACAATTGCTCAACTCGAGAACACCAAAGCCAAACTCGAGGTTTTTGAACAAGCCAAGGCACTCGAGAATGCCAAACTCACCATGCCAATTGCTGGTGTGAGTTTGCCGCAGAACCCTGATAATTTGCCCAACGCCGCTCGAGCCTACCGCCGTGGTGTTTCGCAGGGGTTTGTATTTACCGGTGTGGATGCTGGAGTACAAATTCAATTTGGAATGCCAGTGGTTGCGGCAGCCGACGGCAAAATTAAGCTTTTAACTGCCAATTTTAAGGAACTGACGGTTCAAGAATTTTTGGCACTCCTCGAGAAAGTCAAAGATGGCGCAAGCCAAAATGATTTATCCCTGCTGCGTGGACGACAAGTTGTGCTGCTGCACGAAAACGGCATGGTCACGCGCTATGGGCATCTCTCGAGCTTCAATCCGAATCTAAGTTATGCCACACCAGTCAAACGTGGTGATGTGCTTGGATTTATCGGTAACAGCGGCACTTTGGATGGCGCGAGGGGCAACAAAAACAATGCCCGTTTACTTTTTGAAATCTGGCTCGAGAATGAAACCAAGTTTCTTGGCGCTGGCTTAAAGCCTGAAGCCGTGCGACTCGAGGCTGAAAAGTACATCAAGCTACGCTAGAGCCTGATTGAAATGCTCCTGAGCCATAAATAAACGCTGGCTAACAAAAAACTCTGGTCACACGCGGCGAATTCCTCCTCGGTAAACCATTTTGACCTTTGAAATATCGGAAATGTTCTGGTCAGGTTGCCCGTCAGTGACAATCACATCGGCGATTTTGCCTGTCTCGAGCGTACCGATTTTGCTTTCTAAGCGGTTGACTTTGGCGGCAACACTTGTAGCGCAGTGAATGGCATCCAAAGCATTTTTCTTTACACCAAGTTTAATCATAAACTCGAGTTCAGGGGCAACCACAGTGTGCGGCACGACAGGGCTACCTGCATCTGTGCCAAAGGCAATGGTGATGCCAGCCGCAGCCGCTTTTTGTAGTCCAGCGAAGCGTGTGCCACTCTGAACGGCTTTTTGACGCTCGAGAATTTTCCATTCGGGGATGTTGTACGCCCTTGCCACCTCGGCTTGGGATTGCATGACTAACGGCGCAAAGGTCGTCACAATTGGAATGTTTTTCTCGAGAATCAGCGCAATGGTTTCATCAGTCATGTCGCCACCGTGTTCAATACAATCCACCCCAAACTTGGCAACGCGGTGAATCACGCTGTTAAAGGTGGCATGAGCGGTGATCGGTAAGCCGTTGCGGTGCGTTTCGTCTATGACCGCCTCGAGTTCTTCGTCGGTGAATTCGTTCAGGTCATGGCTTGCCATGATTTTAATTAAATCCGCGCCAGCCCGAACTTGTTCACGCACCGCACGGCGCATTTCATCTGCACCACTGGCTTCGCGGCACGCCCAGTAGGTATGACCGCCCGTTTGTACAATCGCCGCGCCACATGCCAAAACTCGAGGTCCTGGGAAAATCCCCTGCTCAACGGCTTGTTTGGCACATAAATTGGTGTT
>JAAFJQ010000213.1 GCA_013298185.1 Deinococcales bacterium | reverse complement strand
CCATACCAGAAACAAAACCACGTACCCAACCCAGTGAACCATTCCTCCAAGACCTCTGGACATGGCGACGAGAAGTAGCGAGGGCGAGTGGGCTAAGTGCTTTTCTAATTGCCACCAACGCGGTTCTCGAGGCAATCGCTGAAAAAGCCCCACAGAGCTTAGAAGAACTGATCCAAATCAAAGGCGTTGGTCAAACCACCCTCGAGAAGTACGGCACTGCCCTGCTCGAGATTGTGGCAAGACACGCCACGCCAACACCAACAAAACCACCTGTTTCTATTCCCACAAAACCAAATCCCAATCCCCTAACCGTTGGCATAAAACCAAAACCAAATCCCCCAACCGTAGGGGCGCAGCGCGCTGCGCCCCTACGACCCAACCCCCCATTTCAATCCCCCGCCGAACTGCTCGAGGCTGCCGCCCAAGGCATTCGCTTCCCCGCCGCGCTGCTCGAGGCGCACCTTGCCAGCCTAGCCGAAGCTCAACTGCCTCGAGCGCTCGAGGTGGTGGCTAAACTCGGTGGGCAATTCACTGTGCTGCGCCCGTTCTTGGACGACCCTCGAGAATCGGTTGCGGCTGCTGCCGTGGCAGCCCTGAACACCTTAGACTCGAGTTTCAACATGGATTTTATGCTCCAAGACCCTCGAGTTCGGGTGCGCCTCGCAGTGATTCGAGTTTGCACCAATCAAGCCAAACTCGAGCAAATCATGCGCTCCGAAACGGGCTTTCTGCGAACTGCTGCCCAAGTGCGACTATGGACGCTCGAGCAAGGGCAGGTCTAAACCCCTTGCCTCGAGTTGTCCACAAATCCAACCGAGTGCATAGCGATCTTCAATAAAATCCAACTCGTCGCCTGGCACGGTGATGACTGGCGACAAACTGTAATCTCGGATGAAGCCCTCGTACAAGGCATTCAGCGCCTCGAGGTAACTGCTTGGAATGCGTTTTTCAAAATCGCGTCCGCGTTTAGCAATGCGTTTTTCTAGCGTCTCGAGACGACATTTGATGTACACCGTCAGGCTTGGTACGCGTAAAGCAGGTGCGATGCCCGAGTACAGATTTTGATACGTTTGCCAATCGCGCTCATCCATATGCCCTTGCTGACGAAGGTTCGCCGCGAAAATCGCCGCATCTTCAAAAACCGTGCGATCTTGGATGACTCGAGAACCCGTATTGACTTCGCGCAGGTGCTGCTCGAGGCGTTTGCCTAGGAAGAAAATTTGACTATGAAAAGCAAAACGACTCATGTCTTGGTAGAAATCCTCGAGATACGGATTTTCATCCACCGCTTCAAACACAGGCGTGAGCGCGTAGCGATTAGCGAGTAATGTGGTCAGGCTTGATTTTCCACTTCCGATATTTCCAGCAATAGCAATGTACATGGTTCTTTTCCTTCTCGAGTTACTTGATTGTAGAAAAAACGTAAGCTCTTACAACTCCCCACGCTCGTTCCTCGCTTCCCCCTCAAAGAGGGGGACTTAAAAACCCAAGCCCACAGGCTTTTGACCTCGTACTTAGCACCCCTCTGTGAGGGGTCGAGCGAGCGACCATGCCCGTCAGGTGCGCGTTTATGGTCAAGAGAAGCGAGGGGGAGTCCGTAACTGATTACACCGAAGCCAAGCTGCTCAATTCCTGCCCTACCGACATGCCTCGAGCCGAGGCGGTTCGCACCAGCTCGAGAATTTTGCTACGGTCAAATAAGTTTTCCACATAGTCAAACTCGAGGGCATCTATAATAAGTAAATCCCCTGTGTAGCCCCGAAAATAATCTTCGTAATGCGCGTTCAGGGTTTTTAAGTAATTCGGGTCTATGTTGCGTTCAAATTCGCGTCCTCGTTTGGCAATTCGCTCGAGGAGGAGTGGCGTGTCGGCGCGTAAGTAAATGGTTAAATCTGGGATTCGCAGTTGTGGTTTGAGGTGCGTGTACAGGTCTTTGTACAGTTCAAACTCGGCATCCCGAAGGTTCATGCTGGCGAAAATAAAATCCTTGTCAAACAAGTAATCCGAGACCACCGCACGGTCAAATAAACTCTGCTGCGCGAGGTTGGAGAGTTGCTTGAAGCGTGACAGCAGAAAAAATGTTTGCACATTGAACGAAAAACGCTCAGGGTCTTGGTAAAACGGCGCGAGGAACGGGTTCTCTTCGACCACCTCGAGGTTCAGGGTCGCGCTGAATTCCTCGGCGAGGATTCGACATAAACTGGTTTTGCCAACGCCGATAGCGCCTTCGACAACGATATACATGTGACCTCGAGAAAAAGCGTGGGCGCAGCTTTAATAGCCGCGCCCCACGTATGAATTGCTTTAACCTTGTTTTGAGCTAATAAACGTCACTGCGTCTTGCACAGTGCGAATTTTCTCAGCTTCTTCGTCGGCAATGGTCAGACCGAACTTATCCTCGAGACCCATGATGAGTTCGACGGTCTCGAGACTATCAGCTCCGAGGTCATCCACGAAGGATGCTTCAAGGACTACTTTGTCTGCGTCCACCGAGAGCTTTTCAACGATTACTTCTTTGACTTGAGCGAAAATATCAGCCATAACGAGGACTTTACCACAGACTTCTTTGGAAAAGGAAGCCTCGAGCAGGGTTTTGCAAAAATATAGGCGCGTATTCTGTGTTAATCTAAATTTGAATGAATCAGCCGCCCCCTACCCTAACCACGGCTCGAGTCCGTCCTGTGCAGTGGGCTTTGCGTTTACCCGCACCGCTTGAACCACTCGAGGCACTGTGTCGCACCCTTGGTTTATCGCCAAAAATCGCGGCGGTTTTGTACTCGAGGGGGATTCATAGTGTGGATGCCCTCGAGCCGAGTTTTGAACTCAGTCCCAACCCCGCGCTGCTCGAGGCGGCGGTCATCATTGCGGCTGCAATTCGAGCTAAAAAACGCATTCGGGTTCATGGTGATTACGATGCCGATGGTGTCACGGCGGCGGCGCTCTTGGTGACAGGTTTGAATGAACTTGGCGCGAATGCCCATGCCTTTATTCCGCATCGGATTTTGGATGGGTACGGCATCAACCCCGAGCGCGTACCTGAGCATATCGAAGCCTGTGATTTGTTCATCACCGTGGATTGCGGAGTCAGCAACTTGGACGAAATTGAAACGATGGTGCAAGCGGGTTTAGAAACCATCGTCACCGATCACCACGCGCCGGGCAAGGTCTTACCGGGTTGCTTGGTGGTGCATCCAGCGCTTGCACCCAATTATCATCATGATTTACCGGCTTTGACCGGCAGTGGCGTGGCGTTTCATTTGCTCTGGGCGGTGCATCGGGAATTTGGCGCTCCGCCACCGCTCGAGTACGCCGACCTCGCCGCGATTGGCACGATAGCCGACCTTGCGCCACTTCTGGGCGAGAACCGCGCCTTGGTCAAAATGGGTTTGCTGCAAATGCGCGATTCGCGTTGGGTGGGGATTCGTGCCATGCTCGAGCAGAAAAACATCAAAGCCCCGAATGCCACCGATGTGGGTTTTATCATTGCACCACGCATCAACGCCGCAGGGCGATTGGGCGAAGCTGAAGCCGCTCTCGAGTTATTGACGACCAAGAACGCCCAACGCGCTTTGACGCTTGCGACGTACTTAGATGCGCGTAACCTCGAGCGCAAACGCATCCAAGACGATATGTTCACCGAAGCCATGCAGATCGCCGACCCCGAAGCCCCCGCGCTGGTGGTCAGCAAAGCAGGCTGGCATCCCGGGGTGATGGGCATTGTGGCTTCCAAGCTGCTCGAGCAGTTCTACAAGCCTGTGTTTATCATCGCCGAGGGTAAAGGGAGTGTTCGCAGCACCGAGGGCATCAGCGCGGTTTTGGCGCTTCGTCACGCCCATGACACGCTGAAACGCTACGGTGGGCATTCACAGGCGGGCGGGTTCGCGTTGTATGAAGAAAATATTCCCGCCTTCACAGGAAAAATTCTCGAGTTTGCCCGCAGCCAACCCGAACCAAAAGAAATGGTGCTGGCAGATGCGTTCCTGAAACCATCGGAAGTCTCATCAGAACTGATGCAGCAACTCTCGAGCCTCGAGCCATTTGGACAAGGGCATCGCCCACCGCTGTTCTGGCTGCGCGAAGCACTCGAGCAAGCAGGAACACTCGGCAAAGAAGGCAAGCACTTTCAGTACCGTGTGTCTGGCATCAAAGGCAAACAATGGGGCGTAGGTGTGCCATTCTCGGGCGGGGATGCCGTGGATGCTGTTGTGACGCTCGAGGATAATCAATACCAAGGACGCTCGAGCCTTGAATTCACCACGCAAAAAATGCGTTACCAAAGCCGAATCAACATCCTCGAGACGGATTTAGACGGCGGCATGACCTACCCGCGTTTAGAAACCAAAGCCGAACTCGAACGCCTCAAAACCACGCCAAGCGCGGTTTACGCCAAAGATGCCGCCCTGACATTCCTACAAAGCCGTTACCCAGAGCTGCTGACCGATGTCCTCGAGCCACCCACAATTATCACCCTGCTCTCCATGCCCGATGCGGCGCTGCTCAGGAGTTGGCTGAGCGCAGGCAGTCAAATACGCTTTGCCTTCACCGAGAAAACCTTAGCCGAACTCGAGCAACCCAGTCTCTACACCCTCGAGCAGTTACGCCTGTTTGAAACTCGAGCCAAACGCGGCGAAGCGCCACCAGCCAATGCCAAGAAGCTCCTCGAGCAAGTGAAGGGATTAAGTACCTTAGAGGCGTACCAAACCAGTGCTGCCCTGCGACAACATGAACTCGAGCTATACCGCATGCAGAGTTTGGTGCGGTTTTATCGCCTAGCGGATGATGCGGGTTTCTCGAGTGCGGTGCGGCGGTTGTACCTGCGATGAAACTCTATTCGTACATTGGTCCAAATTGGATTGCTGAGCAATTGGTTTTAACCCAAATGGGTTTTCCAAATTAATGGTTATTCTACATTTCAGTCTACCTAAGAAAGAGAGTGAGCAGAAAGCTCATTTAGCATTTGTGTTAAATCACTACAAAGCTTTTTGAATGAACGGGTAGTGGCTCGAGCAACATCCAAATCAAATTGCACCGTGAAAGACGTTTGGTGTTGTACTGGGTCGTATTCCACAAGCATACGTTCTGATAACCATTGTTTTGCATCACGTTTCTCTTCAGGATTGGGATGTGGTGTTACATTATTCAGCGCCCGAATCGAAGAGGCAGATGCAATAAACCACGCTTCATATTCACGGTGTGCCATGACAACGCTGATGGGGAGGTCAGAACAAACGTCTTTAGCACGTTTGAGTATTTTTGGTGCCAAAGTAGCTGGGCAATCGTCATCACTATCAAACAGAACAAGAATGCCACCCTTGGATCCTGAAGAACGAATTTTCCGACGAGCCAATTCGATTTTCCTCTCAAGTTCTGAAGCAATTTCAACTTTAGTACGCGGCAACAACATTGGTTGAAGAACATCAACATAGATTTCTGGATTCCAAAATGTTTGAGCCACCCGAGTAATTAAATCTCGGGCTGCAAGCACCTCACCTTGTCCTTCAACAATAGGTTGAATCACTAAACTCATCGGGGTTTTCCAATCAATGATTTTGGCTCGAGTTGTCGCATATGAAGCAATTCTCCAAGCCCAAATAACTTTTCTTGGGCAACTTCAAGGCTGGTGTTATCAATATCGTCAATAATTGTTTCACCATTTTTTGATTCAACAATCAAAATCTTTTCGCGTCCAGAAGTTAGGTCAACATAATCGGCGATATGAGTGCTATGGGTACTGAGCAAAATCTGGGTTTTATCTGAGACATAGCGCAACGCATCAAAAATTGTTTCCGAACCACTTGAGTGTAAACCACTTTCAGGCTCTTCATAAGCAAGGAATCTATCTTTGGTTATAGGTTTTTCAGTGTTCAAGATTGGGTATTTGTAAAAAGCAGAAGTTAGAATTGCAAATGCTCGTAATGTGCCATCTGAAACACTTGGTGCTTCAAAAAAGTATTTCAGATGGTCAACTTTGCCAAAGAAAAGTGATACACGACTGGCTTTTGAAAGTTCTGTAGAAATGGAATCAAAATTTGGATTGATATAGTTTAAGTATCTTTCAATTGCATTTTTTGCTAACGGTGAATTGTTTGAGATTTCATGGAACTTAGCACCAGAGTTCTCACCTGAAGGAGAAAACGGAACTTCAGGCTCAAGTAAACTAAAGGATTTTACTGCTTCGGGTTTTGGATGGATCACTTGAAAATCTTCAAAAAAATGTAAAATGTCTGTTTTTGTTGAAACCTCTTTTGACAAACCCAAGTATAGAGTGTCTATTAAACCTCCATAGGCTAAATCTGGATGTACTCCATAAACATCATGAGTCCAATAAAAGATATTTTCGGCACCAATAAAAAGTGTCTCTTCTTTAATAAAGGCAGTTCCATCTGCTTCAAAATTAACTTTGAATTCATACGTTGTCACCAAATTATTTGTTTCTTGAAACTCAAAATAGAACTCAAGTGAGTCACTTACCTTTCCAAATTGGTCTTGAAATAGAATAGCTTTCCGACCACCATGAAGTTTTATTGCAGCACTCAACGAACTTCTGAGTACATCTGATACAAATACCAAAGCATCTAAAAAATTACTTTTTCCACTGCCATTCTGTCCAACCAACACCGTGATAGGCTCGAGTTGAACATCACAAGACTTGATGCTCTTGTAGTTCTTAAGCCAAACGCGGATGATTCTAGAAAGTAGCTCTGACATACCAATTAGCTTAACTGAAACTGCTCGGAGTTGTTGCTATATATTGTACCCATGTCTCTAACTCGCTCATGACGATTTTGCCTTTGGAAATTGTTGCCGTGCTTCACTGATGACATAGGTTTCTCAAGCGTAGTTTCACTGCCTGAGCGCATTCTCAAAGAGCCTTAAGCCACTGCGCCCGCGTTCGCCACGATGATAACGCGGATGCTGCCAATCAAAAACATGGTTCTCAGGGTGCGGCATTAAACCAAGCACATTCCCCGCCGCGTTGGTGATCCCCGCAATGCTC
>JAAFJQ010000212.1 GCA_013298185.1 Deinococcales bacterium | reverse complement strand
CATAGGACATCAATTAAACGCACCGCTTCCGCACCTGATTGTCCTACCAACCATGTTGGCAAGCTGCTTAAACAACCATCACAGAGCTTGCCAGAGCCATAACTTCGGTTACGATCATTGCTGGCAATCCAAATATCAAAACCTAAAGCCAAGCCCAAATCACGCAACCAGCCTTGGATTTTGGTGTGAGAGACATCTGCATTGTGATTGACTTCAAGGGTTTTACTCGATAGTCTGATTTTCTCGAGGTCTGCTTTCCAAATGGTCTGGTCTTGATTCTCAAGTGCTGGTGCAAGGTAGCGTCCACTGCCAAAGTCAAAAAGTAATCCCGCCACCGCGCCGAGGTCGTTGGAGAGTAAATGACGTTGCTGTTGATTGATTTGTAAAATACCTTGACGCATGGCAAGGTATTCACTCCATTTGCCAAGTTTGATTTTTGCACCAGTGAGGGCGTTATAGCCATTGACAATTGCCGTATTAAATGGTGGTACAAGGGTTGGATGTAGAAAATACAGCAAATTTGCTGCGGCTGGACCTAAACCTTTAATCTTCTGCTGGTCAAGCTGCAAAATAGCAGCGAGAACTTCAGCTTCATGGTTGCAACAGGCACAGGTATCTAAAAAATGGGCAAATGCCAATTGATTGACTCGAGACTCGTAAATGTCCGGAATTCGCAATTTAGGTTTCCATAAAAACGCATGGTCTGCACCTCGAAAAATCTGTCTTTGTTCGGCAATAGAATGAACTACGGTCTCGAGTGAAGAGTTACGGTACTGATTACCAAATGTATCGGCTTTGATTTGACTAACCACAAGCTCGAGTCCACGGCGAATCGAACGAAAATTTTTGATTCTTTGATCCCACAAAAACCAGGACTGATACGTGGCAGAAACATCGAAACGCCAAAGATTAATTAAGTTTTCTAAAGCACCTTGATTGATTTTACACCCCCAGTGTTTCAAATATCTTCTGGTACACCTCAAAAGGCAATGCCCCACTAAAAAAATAGCCACCAATTACAAATGAAGGCGTTCCTGTCACACCAAACCGTCTCGAGAGTTCGACTTCGGTGTCGTATTGCTGGGCGTACCTATTGCTCTGGACACAAGTTGTTAAGTCTTGGGCATTGAAGCCGAGTTTCTGGCTTGCGGCAATTAAACTCGAGGTTAGTTGTGGCACTTCAAAATCACGCCACTGTGCAGCACTGGCATGAGCCAAACCATGAAATCCCCAAAATTGTTTCTGTTCGTTGGCACAAGCTGCAATACTTGCCACTGCCACGGTTTTATCACCGCCAACACTGATGGTGTTGCGAAGGATATAACGCACCTTACCAGTTTTGACGTACTGCTCAACAATTTTCGGAAATGTTTGCGTTGTGTACAAATGGCAAAAACCACATAGATAATCAGAAAACTCAACCATCGTGATTTTTGCATTTGCTGCGCCCAACACGAATATTGCTCCTGTAGCGGGGTCTGCCAGCAAAGGATTACCTATAATTTGCGATTTTTGTCCATTCATCTCAAGGTTCAGCACAAGTGGAGGTCTTGAAATCAAATTCTCTGGTGCGATTGCTGCAAGCGGTTTTGAAGCACTGGTTTGGCTGCGTGGGGCTGCCAGCAACCCACCCATAAAACCGACAATCAGCATCACAATCGCAATGCCCCACGGGTTATTGCGTTTTTCGCTCATACCGCCTCCATTTATAACCTTGACCACAACCATGCAGGTGTCATTTGGATCAAATAACTGTTTAACTGGGTCATGGTGTTTGTAGCAACCAAAACCCCCATGACGATCATGGTCAAACCAGCCAAACGATTGAACCAAAGATGGGCGGTGCGGTGTTTTCTTGCCCATACCAAGACTGGTGTAGAAGCAAGGGCGGTGAGCAAAAACGGAACTGCTAGACCCAAATTATATGCTGCCAACAAACCTAGACCCTGCCAAACATCACCTGCACTGGTTGCAAGTGTCAGAATTGTTCCAAGAATCGGTCCGATGCACGGAGTCCAACCTGTTGCAAAGGCTGCACCGATGGCAATGGGAGTCGCTACACCATAACGCTCGAGGTTCAATCCAGCCCAACCCGTCGAGAACCAAGGTAGGCGCAATAACCCCAGCATCTGTAAACCAAACATGACCACCAAAACACCACCGATTTGAGTGATTAAACCGCGATACTCACGCAGCAACTGCCCCAATAAGCCCAGCGAAGCCCCAAGGATAAAAAAAATAGTCGAAAAACCAAGAATAAAACCCAAAGCATTACGAATCACGGCTGCTCTCGAGTGACCTGCGGCAACCACCGATAAGTAACTTGGAACCAATGGCAAAACACAGGGGGAAAGAAACGAGAACACGCCAGATAGCAGGGCTAATCCCAAGGTGACATTCATGCGGTTTTACCACCTGCTGAGGGAGAATCCCTTTTTTTCGACTGAACTTCTTTGAAAAATGAAGTCAATTGCAAAGCCCATAAGATCATCACCAGCAACAAAAATGGTAAACGAAACCAGTTTTCAGGGGTGGGTTGGCGATGAAAGGTCGGTTCATACTGAATAAATAAGAAATAAGCCGTATGCAACACCGACAAAAACAATACGATGTTGGCAGATTGGTGTAAGTATTTCCATGAATTGCCACCCAAACGACGCAGTGCAGCGTCACTCGAGGTTAAAGCCAAAACCACGACCAGCACAATGGCAACCATGCCGATAAGGTTTGATAGACCAAAGCCAGGTTCAGTTCGTGCGCGTCGGTTGATTTCTTGGACAAATTCAAAACCCATAAAGCGCAACCAATCCCACTTCAGCCAACCATCAAGAATGGTTAGGGTATGCACCACTGCCCATACTGCCGACCAAATTCCAATTTCACGCCGCCAAGGATTCAATTGAACAAATCGGTTTGAAAGTTTTGCCAGTGGTCCAATGGCTAAACTCAGCACCAAGAACACCAATGAAACATCACCTGTGGCTCGCCACCAGCGATGTTCAGGCGACCAGTCGCGGCGTGAAACCCAAAACAAGCCTAAAATTGCCAGACTGATCAAAAATATCAGCGTGTGTTGAGTGATTGAGCGTTGTAAACTGGGTTTTTTAAGCATATATTCTCCTTAAAACCTCAAATGTTCCACCACGAGCAAAGCCAGAAAGCCCATCAGCAAAAGCGCAATAACCCAATCGCCAAAGCGGACATAGAAGGTCTGGGTGGTGCTGAGTCCTACTTGGGCTTCAAAGGCTGCCACCTTAAAGCGTTCAAATCGTTGTATAACCCTACCCATCGGGTCAATCACCGCACTGATGCCATCATTGCCAGAACGGGCTATCCAGCGCCTTGTTTCGATGGCACGAAGTCGCCCCATCTGAAAATGCTGCTCTGCTCCGGCGGTTGCGCCAAACCAAGCATCGTTGGAGATGTTGACCAACAAGTTCGCACCATTGACCACAAGTTCTCGAGTGATGGCGGGAAAGGTACTTTCATAACAAATATAGGTGCCGGCTTGAATTGCGCCCACTTTGAGCGGATTGACTCGAGTCCCAAATGATGTACCACGCAACCCCGACAAATTCATTGCCCGAAAAACCGTTTCGTAAACATTTGGAAACCAATCTTGCAATGGAAAAAATTCACCGAAGGGAACCAATTTTACTTTGTCATAACGCCCAGTGATTTGTTGTTCATTCCAAGCAAATGCACTGTTGAAACGCTGCCTGTTGGTGTAGACCGCTGAACCGAGAATCACTGGTCGGGCGATTTGTAACAGTGCAGCTTTGGTGTCTGGTTGGTCAGGTGAATTGGGGATTGCCCCTTCTGGGAAAATCACCAAATCGGGCTTACTTTGGCGCTTGGTGGCTTCAAGGGTTAAACGCTGATACAAACGCAATTCAGATTGGCTTCTTCCCTTGGCTTTTTGCAAAGGTGAAACTGAACCCTGTACCAGTAGCACTTTGACATTCGGCGCTTGGACTTCACCTCGAGTTATCCCGAACACAAAACTTATAACCAAGGTAATGCCCGAAAACATCAGCACCACGGGATGACCTTGAACCGCCAAAACCAGACCACTAGCGGTCAATGTGACCATTAAACTGAGCAAATGCACGCCACCAATTTCAGCAATTTGAGCAACTGGTGTTGGCAACAAGGCGTAACCCAGTGTCCCCCAAACAAATGCCAAAGAACCCAGACTGCGTAACCACTCGAGCAGCACAAAGGCAATCGCCAAACCCAGCACCACTCGACGACCAGTGAGCCAATGAGTCAGTAAGCAAGTCAGTCCCCAAAATCCAGCCAAGATCATCACCAGAAAAGGCATCGGCAAAAACCCACCCCAGCCAAATAAATCAACAAAAGACTGTGGAAGCCACGCCAATAGCACTGTAAAAAACGCCAAACCTGCACTTGTACCCACCCAGAATGCCTCTTGAAATCTTCGAGTTTGCGACACACACCAAAAAACACCAGCCAAAGGCAATGGTACAAACCAAGACCACTGTTCTTGATGCAGCAGTAGCCCGAGTAAAAGCCCAAAAGCACCTGCCAACAGCACCAACCGCCGCGTTTCAATTCCTGTCATTGCCGTTGCAAACACAGGGTCAATCAAGAGCCACCAACTTTTTGGGTTGATTGTAAAACCTGATTGATACGCTTTTCAAAATCAGTTGCCTCGAGTGGACCGATTTTTTTAGAGACAATCACGCCAAATTGATTGATAAAATAAGTTTCTGGTAAGCCGGTCACACCGTAACTCACTGCATTTTTTCCATTGGGATCAATCAGATTCGGATAGGCAAGAGCAAATTCTGTCACAAAGGCTTGGGCTTTTTGAGGGGTGTCATTGTAAATGCTGCCAACCACAATCAAATTCTTTTTGCCGTATTTTTCTTGTGCAGCCCGTAGTAATGGCGCTTCATCCCGACATGGGATACACCACGAAGCCCAGAAGTTAAGAACCACAGCTTTTCCTCGTAAGCCCTGTAAGTCCACATATCCACCGTTGAGTGTTTCGAGTCGAAAGTTCGGAGCTATTCGACCAATCAGTGGACTGGGAGCGTTCATGTTCATGCTCGAGTTGGTTGGCATCGAAACCACCTGAAACACTCGAGTCCCGAGAACAACCAAGACCACCAAGAGAATGATTGGTAGTACAGTTCGGCGTAAAGTTTGAACAACCTTTTCCATCAAGGTGTCCTTGAAGTAAGTTGGGGTTTTAAGCGAGGGTCATTTGGATTGACAGCAATGATTGCACCCCAAGCCACATAATTTGAATATAAACGGTCTTTTCGCACCCCACCATTGGCATAAACCACAGTGCGGTTCTGCCAAACACTGAGACCGTCTACTGCTCTATCAATCTGGCGTTGTCTACCCAATGGGACATTGACATCAGCTTGGTATCTCGGTGGTGGAGCAGGCTTACGCACACCAAAAGTTGGGGCAGTGATTCGTACTCGACGGTCAGGTTTGGCTCCAAAAAAATTAACTTGCATGGTGTAAGCCTGAACGTTGATTTGGATAAAAATAGGTGAACCCGTATCGTTGCGAAATTTTAGGTTTTTATAAGGCGCATACACCGTGGCTTCAAAACCAATACTGGGGCGAAAATTAGGCGAAGCCAATTCGTAATAACCTACGCGGTAAGAATGAAAATTGCGTTGGACAATCGGCAAACCACTGAGATATGCGGCTCGCCAAACCGTCGTACTGACCTGACAAATACCACCACCGACTTCTTTAACCAGTGTCCCCGATTTGATCACATAGCCATCCACAAAGCCACGTTCTGGACTGATGTTGCCCACAGTTGCATTAAAGTCAAAAACGCCGTTGAATGGAATGGTTAAACCATCAATCAACGCCGAACCCACACGAATGTTTTGAACACGAAACGGTGCAGAGTTATAAAAAGCACTTTCGCCACCGCCAAAACGATAACGAATCCCCTGTTTGTACCATGACTCAACACTGCGCTGGGGCGGTTGTATTTCGACCACCAAGGGGCTTGCGTTTCGCCCTTCAATCAGCGCCTCAAGCAACTGGGTGCGTGTTGCGGTTTCGTCAAGTACCCAAGCACTGCGCTGACGTGCCAGCCAACCAGAACCTTGCTCATACCAAACCGCATCTTGTGGTGTGCGATTCAGGCTTTGAAAAATGTTGGTTAGACTGGATTCTAAAGCAGTTGAGATTTTGCCAAAGTTACGGCTGCGCTGCACGGCTCGAGGGGGTAAGGTGTAATTGCGGTTGATTAACATTGTTCGCAATTCGCCATCCCGAATTTCGCGTTCGTAAACCCTTAATTGAAGTTGAAATGGTGCTGTTTTGGTGGCTGTGGATTGCGCCACAACAGTTGAAGCAGTTAAAACCAAGCCAACGACTAACGCCCTCGGTAACTGGCAACATAAACCATGCTGCGCGGCAAAAATGCCATAGGATTGATCACAGCCGAGCGACTGGAGCGAATCTCGAAATGCAGATGCGGTCCGCTCGAGAAACCGGTTGAACCGACCCGTGAAATCATCTGCCCTTGGCTGACTTTCTGCCCGACTTTGACGCTTAGACTGGCGTTGTGTGCATACCAATACTCGCGCTTGTCGTTGCCACGAATCACCACCAAATTGCCGTAGCCATAACGATCCCAGCCAGCCCGAATAACTGTTCCAGATAAAGCCGCTAATACGGGTGTGTTCATTGGTGCAGCAATGTCCAAGCCTGTATGGGGTTTGCCATTTAGCCCACGTTCGCCGTAGGACGTGGTGATGACACCACGCAGAGGGTAGAGTACCCGTTCTGTACGATTGCTCGGCTGACTCAAGGTTTGACTGGTGTTGCTGGTTGGACTGAGGCGCAAGACTTGACCAAGTTGTAATTGCTCGGAACTGAGGTTGTTCAGTTCTTTCAAGGTACTGACTGGAATTTGGTAGCGTTGGGCGATGTTCCAGAGTGTATCGCCAGTTTGAATGGTGATTAGATTTGTCTGAGCAAGGGTTAAACTCAAGACTGTAAAGATACCCACCAAACCGATTTTGACTGTTTTTTTGTGCATTATCC
>JAAFJQ010000211.1:1173-7096 GCA_013298185.1 Deinococcales bacterium | reverse complement strand
GTGTCCTCGGTGCGGCTGTCCTCTTCTGTAAAAATCACATGGTCAACCGTTTGAGCCGCCATTGCCCCAATACCAGTGCGCCGATTTGGGTCGCGCTGACCCGCCGCACCAATCACCAGAATCAAGTGCCCCTTGGTGGTTTGGCGCAATGTTTTGGCAGCCACCTCGAGGCTCGCAGCCGTATGGGCAAAATCATTGATCACCCGAAAAGGCTCAGCTTGAAGAATCTGCATTCGCCCAGGCACGCCAGCAAAGGAACGCATACCCTCGAGCAGTTGTTGTTCTGATAACCCCAAATACTGCCCAATCGCGTAAGCAGCGGCGGCATTGACGGTGTTGAACGCACCAATCATCGGGAGGAACAACGGATATTCCTCGAGACCGTTTTTTAAGGTGAACTCAATGCCTCGAGCCGTTTCGTTCAAATTGATTGGTTGCCAACAGAAATCTTGTCCAAAAGCAATGACTTTGGGTTTCTCGAGAACCGAGTTTTTTTGAACAAGTGCGAACTGATTCCAGAATCGCTCGAGCAGAGGTTGTTCAATCACCGCAACTCGGCTTTTACTTGGGAGCTTGGCTTTAGCAGCAAAGTAATTACTTTCTGAGCCATGAAAATCAATATGGTCATCGGGATAAAAGTTAATAAACGCTCCGACTTCAAATTCGATGCCCGTGACTCGCTCGAGGTCAAGCGCGTGACTTGAAACTTCCATCACCACATGGGTACAACCAGCCTCGAGAAAGCGATGCAGCAGTTCGTACACTTGCGGTGATTCTGGCGTGGTGAAATGCCCTGGCAAATGCTCTTCGCGCCCAGCAAAACGCACCGCGACCGTACTCATTTGGGCTGAGTGAATCCCACCAGACTCGAGCAAATGCTGAATCAGGGCAACCGTGGTGCTTTTGCCTTTAGAACCAGTTACGCCAATGATTTTCAGTTTTTCATCAGGACGACCCCAAATTTCTTTTGACAATAAAGCACAGACTTCTCGAGGATGCTCAACTTGGATGTACGGCACACTCAACTCGAGCGGCTTTGAACCAATCACCGCCACCGCACCATTTTGAATGGCTTGGGCAATAAAATCATGCCCATCCAACGGCTGACGCCCAGCCAAAGGAATCCCAGCCGTAGCCACAAAGACAAAACCAGCTTTGACCAACCTCGAGTCCAACGCCACACCAACAACCTCAGGGTTGCTGATTGGTGCGCTCAGACCAACTCGAGCCAGCAATTTAAGGAGTTTCATACGAATCAAGATAGCCCAAAACCAAGCAATCCACCAAACTCACACCGCAAGCCCAAGTAAACGCTGCACGCCTGCTTTGAGATCATCCGCCCCAACCAAACTTGAGCCAACCAACACCGCATTAAACACACCCTCGAGAGAAATCAGTTCAGCTCGGTTAGAATACCCCGATAAGGCAATCAGCACCCCTTCAAAATCGTACTCTCGAGCCAGCAAACCAAGACGTGGAGCTGTACCTAAATTGATGTCCAAACTGATCAAATCACGGTTGTTGACCCCAATGATCCGCGCACCAGCTTCAAGAGCAATATCGAGTTCTTCCTCGGTGTGAACCTCAACAAGCGCATCCAAACCAACCACATCACATGCCTCGAGGTACGACTTGGTGAGTTTTCCGAGAACATTGACCAACAACAACACGCCCGATGCTCCAGCCTCAGCAGCCTGCTCGAGCATCGCAGGGTGCAGCACAAAATCCTTACATAAGGTCGGCAAAGCAACTTGGCTCGAGACAGTTTGCAAATCCTCAAACGAACCCAAGAAACGCCGAGGCTCAGTCAACACCGAAATGGCACTCGCCCCACCAGCCGCATACGCCAAAGCCGCCTCGAGCGCCGAAAGACCAGTGTTCAACTCGCCACGCGGCGAAGCCCGTTTGACCTCGGCAATCAGCTTTAGTTTTTGACTCGAGAGTGCGTTTTCAAAATGCCGACTCGAGGCTCGAGTGGTCAAATCTCGGCTGGCGTTCAAATAATCTGTAGCGCGGTCTTGGCAGATAGCACCAAGCGCCCCTTGAAGTTGAGAAACGTCGGGTAAAACCATAAAGCAGAGTATGACATGAATTTAAGCAAGGCAACAAAATGTTCACACAGTAAAATCCTAAACCGAATTGTAAGATGAGATGTGCTGCTTGACCACCTGAAACATTGAACTGAATACCAATCTAAAGACAGCCCGAAACTTAAAAGCCTTAATGACTTGCCAGCAAATCCAACTGGATATTGGATTAGGCGTAGAACTTCTCGAGCAGCACGAAATCTAAGCGTGCCAAGAACCTCCGTTAAACCAACTCTCAACGCCACCTGTGGTACGGGCTACTGCATTATTTCCAGCCAACCCTCGAGCGACCAGCTCGAGCCACTGGCTTTAGCTCAGGTAACAACGCCGGTGGTTTGACAGCGATGTGAGGGAAATGACCAGACAAATTTTGTAGTTTCGGGTACAATGACAGTGAGAGTTTTTAGACTCGAGGATTTTAGGAGGGTTTATGTTGAATATCCAAAAAATAAAATGGGTAATTTTGCCGTTGTGCTTGCTGTTGATGACAGGATTGGCGCAGCAAAATACACCTCAAAGTCAGACCAATACACAAACAGAATCAAAGGCTTTTGTTTATCAGAATGTTCGGATTTCTATAACTGAACGTGGTGTTGTGGCAGGCGATTTGCGGACGGGCAAAGTGGTTTGGCGGGTTGGTTTTTGGGAAAGTCCTGATTTTTATTTACTACCAAATGAGACTCGCTTTTTTGGAGAATATTTGTTTCTTCGTTTTGTAAACGGACCCCTGCCAAATTCGGCTGCTTTATTTTATAGTCTAACTGGAAAAAAGGTGGTTAATGTCACTGATTTTTACTTCAAAGAAAATAGTTTTTACTACTTTGATAATATTAGGGATGTTGATTACATGGAAAAATCCCTTTCAGATATTGTTGTATTAGAATTTGATTCATCAAGTAAGGCACTCCGCGTTTTTAGATTTGAAGTAGAGAGAATTTTTGTTAGAGAAAAATTGACGTATTGCTTTACCGATGTACCAGGGAGAGGATTGAAAGCAGAATTTTTCAAACCTGTTTCAAAAAAAGGAAGTATTTGGCTTTTTGCTTTATCGAATAAAAAATGCGATATGCAAATACAATTCGATGATTCAGACCCAAGTAAGTATTCAATTAATACTAAAAGGAAGAACAAATGAAAAAATTTTGGTTAATGTTACTTTTTATTGGTTTGGTGTCTTGTAGTAATCAAGTTTTACCACCTTCAGAATCGGATTCTGATTTAATTATCACCTCCATTTCAGATGATCCGCCTAGTGTAACAACAATAGATGTTGATGAGCGAGTTTTTCACAAGATCACAACTCTCAGTGATAGTAATGAAGGATGTATTTTTCAACCATCTGGACCCTATAACCGTGTTCAAACTGACCCTGATAAAAGTGAAAATATCAATGGTGTTTCAGCGGCATTATTTTTACCCAGAGCGCCTTCATCTGCTGAATTGGAGTCACCAAGTTCCGAAAAATCCAGGTATACTCCGAATATTTACACAGGTGGAAAAGTTGAAAATGGGGCAGCAGTAGATGTGGGATTTGCCAGTGACCGAAATGGATTATGGATTCCATTTATTAACATCAGAATAAAAGATCAACTACCGTCGCTTAGTAATTATCCTAGAGAAGTAATCAATGGAAATACTTATGTCTACCGAGTCAAACCCGGAACCAATGTGTCCATCAAAGTTTAGGTGTCGGCAGATAACACTATTTCTTTTTCGATTACTGCGACTTGGATTCGTGTCCAACTCTACATTAATCCTCCTCCTACAAAACAACTCGGTGTCAGTACACGAGTGTGGGCTGTATCTGGTGCTACGGGCTGGAAACAAAGCGGTGAAAACACTGCTTGGAAATTCATGACTTCTATCGCAATTCAACCTGCAAATGCAAGTGATTTGACAACAGGTAACTTCCGCTTTAATGGCTCATCTTGGACTGGCATTAGAATTGGCATAGCAGATGCTAATGGCAAATTTTCGAGTTTAAAGCCATTTACCTCGAGAGAAGAATTTCAAAGTGGTACACCTTGTGTAAAACCCGCAGATGTTGTTGATGCAGCCGTTAATCTGCCAGATATTTCAGTCAACATCAAATTACGCGTTTTAGGCAAGTATAGTCGCACACCAGACAATATCATTGAGTTGATTGGTTCGCTCGATGAAACAGTGACCAAGAAAATTAAAGTTACCAATTCCCCAGCAGTTCAGGGTGGTATTGTCACGCTAAATTTTACACCGCCAAATGGTGGTGCTTTAACTACCAAACAGCTTGTCGGGAATAAGAGCCTCGAGATTCCATTTAGCTACAAGTGTGTGTCAATAGGCGAATTTAACAAGCAGTTTAGGGTCATTTATTCTGAAAATGAAACTGCAACTGTAACAGATGCAGGCAATCCTGCCTCAGCACCAGGTGCATTCAAGTACGTTTCTGAGAAAGACATTGTTCAGGTCTTGCTGAAATGCCTAAAAGACCTTGATTACACTGCGCCAGCGTATCAGGGAGCAGCGGATTTATTGGTTGGTCAAACTGGTGCTGGGTCAATTTCATTTACGAATAATTCTGGAAAGCTAACTTATACGGCTACATCATCAAACCCAAAACTTCTAAAAATCAAAAAAGGTTCTGGTGCTGCTTTGAATGGTGAAACAGAGGTTATTGCCACAACCTTAATTTGCCCCACGAATGCGGTTCAAAAAGAAGTAACGATAACTATTGAAATCACAAATGGTACATCAAGTAAAACCGAAACAATCAAAATTCCAGTGAAGTGCAAAGCAAAAACCGCTAGTGTTCGCATAACACCTACACCAATCACCTTGACTGGCACAATCGGCTCGAGTACCAACACCCAACCCCTGACCATTTCCAACACTGGCGAAGTTGATTCAGTTCTCGAGTATCAACAACTCTTTGTCAGCACCACCGCTGTAGACCTTGCTAAGCTCAATCCAACCATGCAATCGGCGGGTGCTGTCGCCCGTCCTCAAGCTGTGGTTGTCCCACCCAACCTTGGATTAACTTACGCCACTGGCTTCAGCCCAAGCGGCAACAGTGATGGTAGCTTAACCGTGCTAACTGCGGGTGTACCAGTCTCGAGTCCAAGTATTCCAATCAGTTACTACTGCTCGAGTAATGCACCCACTGATAGCACTCCGCTGCCCTCTGGTAACGGCTACCAAGTCAAAGGAATTGTCAACATTGTGTATAAAACAGGTGCAACCAATGATACTGGTCAGGAAATTCTCGAGAATGCAGTGGTCAACATCACTGCGACTTGTAACGCTCCATTGCCCAAACCAAGTGCTACCTTTCCAAGCACCGCCAATACCGCTGGTGGTACTGTCAACGTTGGTCAAACAGCCATCAACACCATTCGCCTTGCGAACACTGGTGAAGTTGGCAGTTCCCTCGAGTGGCGAGTGATTAGCGTTTCTGATCCTCGAGTGACTGCTTCTGGCTCTGGCAATTTGCCTGCTGGCTCGAGCTTTGAATTGCAAGCCACTCTGAATTGCACAGTCGCTTTGGCTGGTCAACAAATCTTGGCAACCATAACCATTGGTTTCAAAGAATTCAATGCTTCTGGTGTTCTCGAGGTGAGAACCAAGGATGTGCCTCTGAGTTTTGAATGCAAAGGAATGCCTAGTCTCGAGGTCAATTCAACTGCTTTGACGCTTGCTGCTCGAGTTGGTAAAAGCGTTAGCAGTACAGTTTCGGTTCGTAATTCTGGTTCAGCCACTGGAATGTATGTACTTTCCAGTAATCAGCCTTGGATTCAAGTGTCTGGTTCGAGTCTCGAGTTGACAGTGAATAGCAGTGGGAATTTGTCATTTACTGTGAG
>JAAFJQ010000211.1:0-1163 GCA_013298185.1 Deinococcales bacterium | reverse complement strand
TGAGTTGCGCTGTGCTTGTGGAAACCAAGAGGGCGACTTTGGTTGCTCGAGAAATTCAATCTGGAATCACTCAAAATGTGACCGTTGACTTGAATTGTAAGGATATGTACAACGATCCTGATTCATTTCAGGTTTTTGTGGTCAATGTTGGAACTGATCAATGTGAGGTAGTTGCTTACAATGGAAGAAATATTCCTTCTTTTCAGTTTGGCATTGGTTTTATTGGGTCAAATACTGGTGGGGGTGCGGGTGGCAGAATGTATGCGGATTCTGTGCCTTTTCCTGAAACTCCCAATTGCCCTGAGGGTTTGGATCGTGCAAAATATGTAGCTGATATGTATATTATGGGTGGATACAGGGTAACTGATGCGCTACTCAATGTTCCTCGGGTATATTTGACTCCTGCACAATTGCCTGATGGTTGGTTGAAATCGTATCTTCTTCCAGCCAATGCGACTGCCAGTTTAATTGTAGTGTTTGACCTTGCTCTTTGATTTGAATTGTCAAATTTGCCAGTGCCATGTCATGACGGTTCGCTCACCAAAAGCCCGTAAACTGTGCATCAATGAAAGCCCTGATTTTTGATTTCGATGGCACGATTTTAGACACTGAAACCCCAGAATTTATGGCTTGGTCTGCCCTTTACCAACGCTACGGGCAAGTGCTGGATGCTCAGGCTTGGGGTCGTGGTATTGGCACTTGGGGTGGTTTTGACCCTTGGCTTGACCTCGAGCAGAAACTTGGGGTGGCTTTACCTCGAGAAACTTTGCAGCCCGAACATCGCTCGGAAGTTCTGCGTTTAATTTCAAATTCTGATTTGCTGCCCGGCACGAAGGATTTGATGCTCGAGGCGAAGCAGGCTGGATTAAAACTTGCGATTGCCAGCTCGAGTGATTTTGATTGGGTTTCTGGGTGGACGCAAAAACATGGCATTCTTGAGTTCTTTGATGCTTTGGCGACGCGGTACGAAGTCGAGCAGGTCAAACCAGACCCTGCGCTGTTTTTATTGGCGCTGCATAAACTTGGGGTCTTGCCGTGTGAAGCAGTTGTTCTCGAGGACTCTCCGAATGGAGCGAAGGCGGCTTTGGCAGCAGGGATTCCTTGTGTGGTGATTCCCAATGCTGTGACCAAGCACCTCGAGTTTCCAGTGGGTGTGATGCGTT
>JAAFJQ010000210.1 GCA_013298185.1 Deinococcales bacterium | reverse complement strand
AGCCTTGAATTCCCGCAAAATTTCCAAGGCAAAGTGGTTGTGCTGGTCAATAATGCCACTGCCAGCGCCGCCGAAGTGATGTGCTTAGCTTGGCAACGCGCCTCGTACACCAAGTTCATTGGTGAAAGCAGTGCAGGGCGTTCAGTCTATGCTACTTTGCCCTTAAAACTGCTCGAGGGCAGCGAATTGCGTTTGGCTGCAATTCGGCATTTGTACCCCAACGAGCAACCGCTACAAGAAAAACTCAGCCCTGACATCACCCAAAAAGACGACCTGCAGGCCCTGAACAAAGGCTCAGACCCGATTCTCGAGGTTGGCATAAAGCAACTCGAGATTCCCTAGTGACTTACTGTTTACTGCATGACTTTAAGCTAAGCTAACCCCATGAAAATGAGTCCCTCGAGATACATGATGCTTTACGGCGTGGTCGTGCTGATTGCAGGCATCATTGGTATGATCACATCAGGTAGTTTTGTTTCGCTGCTGACAGGCGGTGTTTTTGGCAGTTTAGCTGCCTTATCTGGTTACGGACTGAGCCAAAACAGCAAATGGGCGCGTCCGCTTGGTTTTGCGGTCAGTGGCTTTCTGGCGCTGTTCTTCATGATGCGAATGATCCAAGGCAGTCCCTTCCCAGCGCTGGCAATCGCTGGTCTGAGCATGATTTCCATTGCCATGCTGATGCAAGCTGGAACGCCTGCCCCTCAAACTGAAGCCAAGTCCCAAGAAGATTAAGGTGAACCCACTTGAAACTCATTGGCTTTTGATCGCGTAATATACTCCATGACCAAACTCGAGCTATACCAAAAACAAGCAACCCACATCGAAGTGATTTCGGGGCAACTCGAGCATCAAAAAACCACGCAAATCATCAAAGAACGCGCCCTGTGGTGCGCTGGCGTTTCACTCGAGCCAGTGCCATTTTTGGACATGGTGGTGATCCTGCCACTGCACATCAAAATGGTTCTTGACATCGGCGAGGTCTACGGCTTTTTGGTCAGCAAAGAACGTGCCAAAGAAATCGCCCTCGAGTTGGCTGGCACATTAGCCCTGAATTACGCCGCAAGGGTCGCCACCCGAAGCGCCCTGAAAGTCATTCCAGTGGTTGGTGCAGTTCTGAATGCCCCAATGGTTTACGCCAGCACCTACGCCCTAGGCGCACTCGCCGAGCGCTACTTTCGAGCGCGTCGTCCGGAATTACCACCGCTCGAGACGAGCCAAGACCTCACGACCTCGATTGTCAACCAAGGTAAGCAATTGGCACAAGGCTTGGATTGGAAGGCTTTGCTGCGCTTGCTCGAGAAGAGCATGAAAAAGGGTTAAAAGGCGCTTTTTCTCGAGTGCCAAACTGCTGTATCAAACTTTTTTTAAGACCCCTCGAGCAATCCAACTCTGGTAATTGGCATTCCAAATTTCCAAATAAGCTGCATCAAAATGCTCTGGTTTACGGGCTGGTTTATTGGCTTTGCCATGTTCCACCACTTTAGAGCGGTGCAAATTAAAAATCACCTCGGGATGCTTTTCAGGCAGATGCACAAAATGCAGCTCTGGGCTTGGATCAAGTTCAATTAAGCTCGCACTCGAGGTGAGAATACCAATTTTGCCATCTTTGGGTTCTCGAAACAGCGTGAACATCTCGACATATGGTGTGATCCCACTGGCATCGGCTAAGTACACAGCAGCAAAGGTATCGGCATCTTTGATGTAGGCAAAAAAATTTCTTTGGTACGGCATGTTTTTTAACCTGTAGGCATTGACTTGCACAAAATCCAAGCTGTGCAGAAGATCACGGTTTTCCTTGGCTTTCAAGGCATGTTGCAAACTTGCGCCAAGTGTATCCCAATGTTCCTCGAGCGCCACCTCGAGTTCAAGCACATCGGGGTAATCATCTGGTGAAAGCACATCACGGCGCAGTAAACGCGGCAACGCCAACGAAGCGCGTTCTTGAGGCTCGAGCAAACGCGATTGCTCAAATTTGGACAGGGCGGTTAAGTTCAGGCGGTACGGCACGGGGAGGAGTATAAGGTGAAAAGGTTAAAAGGTGAAAAGGTCAAAAGGGAACATCCAACCCTTTTGACCTTTGTTGCCCTCCGTTTTACTGATCGCCAAAAATTGTGAAGTGCCAGCCTTTGCGTTGGTCGCCTGTGGTGTCGAACATCACATGCTTGGGGATGCTGTACTCTTCTAAAGCATAATGGCTTAAATCCTTGCCTACGCCACTGCCTTTGAAACCACCGTGCGGCATTTCAGAGACAAGCGGGAGGTGGTCATTGACCCAGACTGTGCCGAACTCGAGGGCAGCCGATACGCGCATAGACCGTTGGACATCTTTTGTCCAGACACTCGAGGCAAGCCCGTAAGCAATATCATTGGCGAGTTGCACCGCTTCGGCTTCGCTCGAGAAGCTATTGACCACCACCACAGGACCAAAAATTTCTTCTTGCACCACATCCGAATGCTGCGGGGCGTTGCTGAGAATGGTCGGCGGGTAAAAGAAGCCCTTGCCTTTGGGCAATTCGCCACCAAGTTCAATTTTGATTTTTTGTTTCTTGGCACTCTGCACATATCCATGCACCTTCTCGAGTTGCGCCGCGCTCGAGAGTGGACCCATGTCGGTGCTTTCAGACTCGAGTTTGCTGCTGGTGCGAATGGTGCTGCTGACTTCCTTAAAGCGCTTTAGGAACTTGGCATAAACCGATTTTTCAACGTAGATGCGCGTCGCGGCGGTGCAATCCTGACCAGCATTGACGAATGCACCAGCCACCGCACCTTGTACGGCTGCCTCGAGATCAGCATCGGCAAAAACCAGCATTGGGGCTTTACCACCAAGCTCGAGGGTGACGCGTTTTGCACCATTACCCGCCAGTTCACCCACGCGGCGACCAGTTCGGGTGCTGCCTGTGAATGAAACCATACGCACATCGGGGTGACGAATCATCGCTTCGCCAACTTCAGCGCCGCCAGTCACGACATTGATTAAACCAGCAGGCAGACCAGCTTGCAGCGCCAAACGCGCCAGTTCAATCGTGGTGATTGGCGTATTCGGCGCGGGTTTAATGATGATCGCGTTACCTGCTGCCAGTGCAGGACCAAGTTTCCACGCCGCCATCAGAATCGGATAATTCCACGGGGTGATCGCAGCCACAACACCAATCGGTTCACGACGAATTAGGCTGGTCATTCCACCAACATACGAACCTGATGCCACACCCTCGACGCGGCGCACAACACTGGCAAAATAACGCAAGTTATCAATTGCCACAGGCACATCGCCGTATTTGGCGAGTTTGATTGGCTTACCCGCGTTAATACTCTCGAGATTCGCCAAGCGCTCAGCGTGCTGCTCGAGCAAATCTGCCCAACGAAGGAGCGCCATGCCGCGCTCGCCCGGAGTCAAAGCGCCCCACGTTTTCTGAGCCGCCACAGCCGCCGCCACAGCCGCATTCACATCCTCGAGCGTACCCACGGCAACCGTGGCAAAGACCTCGCCTGTGGCAGGAGCAATCAAATCATCCAAACCATGCCGAACCTCGAGACCACCAACAATCATCGGGTAATGCTCGAGAACCTGTTTATTTTTTTTTGCCATGATGCACTCCTTGGGAAAGAGAAGGTTAAAGATGAAAGATTAAAGGTCAAAGTAAGAATCGTGTGGCTCGAGTAGTTTGTTGTTTTATTTTTCGTAGGGGCGAACCTTGTGTTCGCCCTGTGGGAGGACGTAATTTGGAATTTTCTTTGATTATTTTTTGCAATTTTGTGATGTATTGGGCATTTATAGGGCAAAACTTGTAATCGCCTATTCGCGTTTGGTTCAGATCAGCACGGCAAAAACCCGTGGTTCGAGAAGGGGTTGTAGGAACATCGCTGCCAACCCTCTCCCAGCTCGCTTAGGCTCGCTACCCTCTCGCCGCGCAAACGCGGGAGAGGGTTGTTTGGGGTGGTTTTTCGTTTCAGTTATGTCTGGAGAAGCTAATTTCATAACACCAGCACCCCTCTTTGAGGGGTCGAGCGAAGCGAGGGGGAGTATGTAAGTCATTGCGTTTTTTATTCTAATTCTCGAGAAGATTTTAGGTTTTTGAATTTGTTTTCGCTGTGTGGCAGGGCGAACACAGAGGTTCGCCCCTACAATTCATTGGCGATTATTTATAGACGGCTGCAAAGGCGTTTCTGAGGATATTGAATCCAGTCTCGAGTTCTTCTTGGGTGGCGTTCAGTGGTACGAGAATACGAATGGCATTGCCGTGCATTCCGCATTTAATCAGGATTAAGCCTTGCTCAAGAGCGGCTGCACAGATTTTGGTGGCGCTGTCTGCGTCTGGTTTTTTGGATTCTCGGTCTTTGACCAGTTCAATTGCCATCATTGCGCCTAAGCCGCGCACTTCGCCAACGCCAATGTATTGCTGCTCGAGGGATTTCAGTTCTTGCTCGAGTCTGGTTGCGAGGTGTTCGGCTTGCTCGAGAACGTGTTCTTCTTCAAAAACCTCGAGAACCGCTAGGGCTGCGGCGCACGCGACGGGGTTGCCTGCGTATGTGCCGCCTAAGCCGCCAGGGTGCGGTGCGTCCATGATGTCGGCTCTGCCTGTTATTGCCGCGAGCGGCAAGCCTCCGCCGATGCTTTTAGCGGTGCAGGTGATGTCTGGGGTCACGCCAGAGTGTTCAATTGCAAACATCTTGGCGGTGCGTCCAAAGCCGCTTTGAATTTCATCGTTGATAAATAAAATGCCGTGCTTGGTGCAGATGTTACGCAAGGAGCGCATAAACGAAGCTGGCGCGGGATTAAAACCACCTTCGCCTTGCACAGGTTCAATGATGATCGCGGCAACTTGGCTTGGGTCAACTTGGGTGTTGAACAGATGCTCGAGTCCATCCAGTGCATCCTTGGTTGAAATGCCATGATAAGGAATGGGAAACGGAGCTTTGTAGACCTCGGGGGCGAAAGGTCCAAAATTCTGCTTATATGGTTTTTGCTTACCTGTTAAGCTCATGCCCATCAGGGTGCGACCATGAAAGCTGTTATCAAAACTGATGATACCGGGGCGATTGGTGAAGGCTCGAGCAATTTTAATCGCGTTCTCAGTGGCTTCTGCGCCTGTGGACACAAAAAAAGATTTGTTCTGATGCCCTGCTGCCACGGGAATCATGGCGTTGAGTTTCTCGGCGAGGCGAATGTAACTCTCGTATGCCACGACTTGAAAGCAAGTATGGGTGAACGCCTCGAGCTGTTTTTGGATGGCTGCCACAACCTTGGGGTGAGAATGCCCTGTGTTCAGCACGCCGATACCACCAGCAAAGTCTATGAAGCGTTTGCCATCCACATCCCAAAGGCTTGCGCCCGAGGCTCGAGCCGCAAAGATTGGGGTGAGCGCCGAGACTCCACGCGGCACATGAGCAGCGCGTAACTCGAGCAGGGCTTGGTTTTTGGTGATGGGTTTTTCTAGGATTGCGGTCATAAGTACCTCACTTCATGGATTTTGTATATTTATACAGAAAATTGTATATTTATACATTACTGCGAGGAAACGTGAAAATGGTTAAAAGAATAAGAACTTTCTTGGTTTACTGGGTTTGAAATGGGCTTTGGTTGGTCTCGAGAATTGAGCTTTGGGCGATTGGCTTTGTGCGGGTCGGGCGAGGCAAGCCCCGCCCCTACAGTTGGGGTTGCCTTCGTCCTTTGTCCTTCTGCCTTCGTCAACTTGTCTTCCCTCCGCCGTGCAAATCCTCACCAGCTTGGGTCAGGCGTTGCACCAATAAAATCGGAATCAGGGTCACAGCAATCACAAAAAGCGCCACGACATTGGTGATTGGACGGTCTCGAGGGCGAAAAAGTTCATTCAAAAACCAGATCGGCAGGGTTGGTTCTGTACCTGCGGTGAAGGTCGTGACAATCACCTCATCAAATGACAAGGCAAATGACAACAAACCACCCGCCAAGAGTGCCGTGGAGATATTTGGCAGCACCACAAAACGAAAAGTCTGCCAGCCATTCGCGCCAAGGTCAGCACTCGCCTCGAGTTGACTGCTCGAGATACGCCGAAAACGTGCCACCACATTGTTAAAAACCGTGACAATGCAAAACGTTGCATGACCAATCACCATGGTCAGTAATCCCGGCTCGAGGTTCGCCCGACGAATACTCGAGAGGAGCGCGATTCCCGTGACAATGCCCGGTAAGGCAATTGGCAGAATAAACAGTAAATTGATGCCTTCTTTGCCCCAGAAACGAGCGCGGTACATCGCCGCCGCCACCATCGTACCAAGCACCACAGCAATGAGGGTGGCAAACAGCGCCGTGCGAACGGACAGCCATAACGCCGCCCAAATATCCGCCCGTCCAGCAGCCAACACAAACCAATGCAATGTCAAACCAGGTGGTGGGAAAGCATAGGTTTTATCGTCGGTGGTAAAGGCATACAAAATAATGATGAAAAGCGGAAAATGCAGGAACAGCAAGCACAAAAACGCTGCTATCCGCAAAGCCCAAGAAGCTCGAGTCACGAGAAGCACCTTGGCTCTGAGCTATGAGCTATGGGCTTTGAGTTCATAGGCAATGCAAAAAAATGTCCTTCTACAGGGAGACCACAAGGGTCTCCCCTACGGTTGGATTGCGAATATGGTGTCCAAAGGGGCTGTCTTGACCATAAACGCGCACCTAGCGGGCATGGTCGCTTGTCCCCTCCCTGACCTGCAAAAGCCCCAAGCCCTTGGCTGATAGCCTCATAGCTCAGAGCTGATAGCTCATAGCCCCTACAACGCATCAAAAGCCCCCAATCGCTTTGCCAACACCAGGTACAACCCAATCATCACGATTGGCACTAAACTAAATGCGGCGGCTAAGGGAATGTTTCCTGCTGTGCCTTGTTGGGTGTAGACCATTTGCCCAATGAAAAAACCGGGAGCGCCGACCACACCAGGGATGATGTAATCGCCTAAAGTCAGCGAAAAGGTAAAAATACTGCCTGCGGCAATGCCCGGCACGGTTAGCGGCAGTAACACCTTCCAGAAGGTCTGATTTGGCTTTGCTCCAAGGTCACTCGAGGCTTGGAGTAAGGATTTGGGAACTCGCTCGAGGCTGGCTTGAATTGGCAGAATCATATAGGGCAACCAAACATACACAAAAA
>JAAFJQ010000021.1 GCA_013298185.1 Deinococcales bacterium | reverse complement strand
CCCCTGCTCGAGTTTGGCTTGAAGGACACCCATTCTGGCTTGCCGCAGGTGAAGGTGCGCGGTATAAGGCACCAGCACATCAATCTCTTCTTGGCGATAACCCAGACAAATAAAATGCGCGTAATCCAGCACCAGTTTTAAGTCTGGTACGCGCATCAGCAACTCAAGGGTCAGGCTTGGTGACTCGAGGTACGAATGCACATGAGGTTCAATAGCAAGGGTCACACCAGCCGCTTGGGCAATCGGCAGCAAGGCTTGTAACGATGTTGCTGATTGCTCGAGCGCATCCAGTCGGCTTTGCCTAGGGTTGATTACGCCTGGCAAGACCATCACCGAGGGGATGTGAGCCAACTGGCAAAAACGCACGACCTTCTTAAAATCCTCGAGATTTTCGGGCAAACTCGAGTCCAGCGCGAGGTTGCGACCCTCCAACCCATCGCCAAAGAGATGATAGAAATTGCTCGCTTGAACACCCATCGCCTCGAGTTCAGCCGCCAGTTTTTCGGGTTGCTCGAGTAGGGTTGCACGGTTCAAACCAGAAGCATAAAAATAACTTACGTCAATAGACTCTATTCCCAGCGCTCGAGCAATACCCATCACTTCGGATAAATTGCAAGCTGGCAAAGACCACGATGTTAGGCACAGTTTCATAAAATCGCCTCAACTTTTCCGCTCTTGGCGCTTTTGTACGCCGCCTCGAGAACCTCGACGGCACGCATCGCCACTTCGCCCGGTGCGTCGTTTTCGATTGGTTTGCCAAGGCAAATCTCAACAAAGCGCTCGAGCGGTTGATAGGTTTCGTATGCACCGTCACCGTCTTGTAATGGCACGATGGTATTGCGGTGATCGTTGCGCCGAACCTCGAGCCGTTCACGTTCGATGTCGAGCAGCATCACGCCTTCGGTACCAAAAATGCGAATGTCAATCTGGTATTGCTTTAAGTCAATGCTTTCACTGCTCGATTTGGGCAGGGTCGCCGCACCAGAAATGATGCCCGTCGCCCCGTTCGACAGGCGCAAGTTGATTGAATCGTAATAGTCAACGCCTGTACTCGAGAGTCCCATCCAAGCAAAGACCTCTTTGGGTTCGAGCTTAACGATACCAAACAGCAAGCCCAGCGCATGACAAAGCTGTCCCCAGCCGTACCCGCCAGCCCGTGCAGGGTCAGCCCAAGTCGAGGATGGTGGACGAAAAACTGCGCCTTCAGTCTCGACCATCGGTTCGCCACCGAACAAATCCGAGAGCGCCGAAGCCATCTGACAAACAAAATGGCGTGGTTCGCCGATGTCGGCTGCCAAACGACGGGCTTCTCGAGCAAATGGTCTAAAACTCCAGCCTTGCGGAATCATGATCTGCTTGTTTTTTCGTTGTGCCAATTCGACCAGTTCTCGAGCCTCATGTCCTCGGGTCGAGACGGGTTTTTCAACCAGCACATGAAAACCGCGCTCGAGCGCCGCTTTGGCATGTTCAAAATGCAGCACATGCGGTGAACTGATGACCACGCCATCCAACTCGAGTCCAAGCAACTCGCGGTAATCCTGACTGGCATGGGCAAAACCAAATTGGTTTTTGACCAACTCGAGTTCGCTGTCCCCTAGGCGGCAGACCGAGACCAGTTCTACGTCGTCTCGAGCTGCGTAAAACGGAATCTGCACGGTACTTGCCCACCAGCCAGCCCCAATAAAACCTATTTTTGCACGCTTATTCATGTTACTTTGACCTTTTTTGGAGTCTTGGTTTTGGCGGCTTCTTCTTTGGCTTGCGTCCGCTTAAATTTGGCATGTGCCGCCCGTACCCGCTCGAGATGCGCTCGCATTGCGGCGGCAGCACCTTCAGGGTCGCGTTTTCGCAACGCCTCGAGTACCCGCAAGTGTTCGGCATGACTGATCCGAGGAACACTCCAAGATTGCACCGTGGCAAGGCGGTTACGGTTAATCAGAAATCGGACGCTGTGAACCACGCGCTCGAGAAAAATATTCCCCGCCGCTTGAGCGATCAGCAAGTGAAATTGCGTGTCCATCTCAAACCACGCCAGCAAAGCGTCCAGCACTGGCTCAGTCCCTTTGAGGCAGGACTCGAGTTGTTCAATCAGTTCATCGGTCATCTTGCCTGCCGCCAACCGAGCAACCTCACTCTCGAGCATAATCTGGGCTTCAAACAAGGTTTCCAAGCGCTGATTCTCGAGGTTAAAATAAAAATCAAGCGGTGCAAGCAAATCCTGAGAGGTCAGCGCCGAGACAAACACACCGCCGCCTTGACGGATGTTCAGTGCGCCCATCAAAGAAAGCGCCCGAAGTGCCTCGCGCAGGGTTGGACGGCTGACCCCCAAATTGCTGGCAAGTTCGCGTTCGGCAGGCAGTTGTTGCCCAGCCACCAGAATACCAGCTTGGATCAAACCAAGAATACGTTGTACCACCTGCTCGGCATTGGTCTTTCGAGCAATTGGCAATCCAAGATCGGAGATATTGGTTTTCATTGGTTTAGTCCACCTCCAATCGAGCGTTTCCAAGTGTCATCAGCAGTGTACTCACCATCAGTTCATGCCCAGCAGGACTTGGATGTAAACCATCCTCGAGATACAAGGTCGGGTCTGGCATGTCACCAAAAACAGAATAAAAATCCACCAAGGTCAAGCCGTGTTTCTGGGCAATCTCTTGCAGTACCACTCCAAAACCGCGAAGATCAGCGTTGTCCCAAGTCATGTGCATAGCCTGATAGGCAAGACTCGAGTTGACCAAATTTTCAATCACTGGTGTCGGTGAAAGCAAGACAACTCGAGCCTTGGTGTGCTTCTGGAAGCCGCGTACCATCGCCTCGAGATTTGCACGGTATTCGTCACTCGAGACCAATGAAGGTTGGTCTGGACTGCCAAAGTGCTTGCTGTCATTCGCACCAAACTTAATCGTCACCAGATCAGGATTCTGGCTGAGGAGCTGCGTGAAGGTCAGTTCTTTGCCGTGGGTCGAGGTGTAACCAGACTGTCCGACGTTCATAAAACGAAGCTGACGTGTGGGATGATGTAGCCCGAGCATCGCCTTCAAGATCGGAGCATAACCGCGTCTGTACGTGGTGATCGAATCACCAATCGTCATCAGCATCCCAGCGTCCTTCAACGCAAGCTGCTCGAGCGCTCGAGCAAGTTCGGGCTTCTCGAGTAATCGCTTAGCGGTGCTTCTGACTTCCGAGTCAACCTCAGCAATATATGTCTCGAGGGCGACCTGAGTAACGCCAAAAATTGCTGCACCAGCCTCAAGCCCAACCTCGAGTCCGACGGCTGCTGGAACTTGATGGAGGTTGAAATCAACCATGAATTTTGTTTCATTCTGCACGTCCATAGCATACCTCTACAAACTCAGTCACCCAGAACTTTGGTTCGCAATTGGTCAAGTCCAACTGCCAGCAACAGCACAACACCCTGTGTGACCGATTGCCAGAACGATGAAACGTTTAACAGCACCAGACCGTTATTCAATGTTCCCAAAATCAAAACCGCCAACAATGTTCCCCAAACACTGCCGCGCCCACCAGCAAGGCTTGTTCCACCTAGAATAACGCTAGCAATCACGGTCAGGAGGTTGCTCGAGGCAGCCGTTGGTGCACTTGCGCCTAACATGGCGACCAAAATCAAGCCAGACAGCGCCCCAGAAACACCAGACAGCACAAACAAGCGTGTCAACACGCCGTTGACGGGTACACCCGCTAAACGGCTGGCATCAGGGTTGCCGCCCGTGGCGTAGACAAACCGCCCAAAACGGGTGGTCGAAAGCAACCAGTACAGGGCAACGAAGCTAATCACCATTAAAATCACTGGCATTGGTATGCCGAGGACACGCCCTGAACCGAGAAAGCTAAAGCCATCGTCGGACACTGGTCGGGTCAAACCACCAGTCATGACCAGCGCCAGTCCTTCGACAATGTTTAACATGCCAAGTGTGGCAATCAGCGGATTGATTCGGATTCGTGTGACTGAAATCGAGTTGAGATAACCGATGAAAGCCCCAAGCAACAGTGAAACGCCAGCCGCCACCCAAATGTTGAAGCCTACGCCCAGCAGCAGTGACAACACCACCCCACTGATGCCCGCCACCGAAGCCACCGACATGTCCAAGCCGCCAGCAATAATCAACAAGGTTTGCGTACCAGCCATCAAACCAATGTACGCCATGTTGGTGGTGATGGATATAAAGTTTTGAGGCGAAAAAAAGAATGGCGAAAGGATTGAAAACACAATCAGCATCAAAATATAAAAGGCAAATAAGACTCCAACCCCAGTTGGGTTGCGAAGACTCTTGATCCAACCCGCTTGAGGACTGCCTTCAATGACTGGGGATGGTTTGGGCGGCTGCATGCATTAACTCCTTTGTCGAAACACCACGCTCGAAACGAGCCGAAACACGACCTCGATCCAGCACCACAATGCGGTTGGAGAGGTTGGCAACTTCTTCCACATCCGAGGAAATCATCAGGATTGCCAGCCCCGAATTGGAGAGGTCTCGGAGCGCGGCATAAATTTCTTTTCGCGCTCCAACATCCACGCCTCTTGTTGGTTCTTCCATAATCAGCAGTTTCACGCCGTCCGCCAACCAACGCGCCAGCACCACTTTTTGTTGATTGCCACCAGACAAGTACCGTAATTTTTGACTCGAGCCGCGTGTGCGAATTGAAAGCTGCTTAATCCAACGACTGACATACTGCTCTTCTTCCGGCACAGAGATTGACCAGCCTCGGTTGAAGCGTTGGAGGAATGGCAGCGTGGTGTTTTCACGCACCGAAAGTTCCGCTAAAATACCTTCGCGCTTACGCTCGGCGGCAATGTAGCCAACACCGTACCGAATAGCATCTTCTGGGTTTCGCGGCTTAAATAGTTGTCCCTCGAGTTTAACCTCGCCGGTTGGTTTGTTACCAAGCGCCCCAAACAACGCTTTGCCGAGCAGTTCAATCCCCGAACCGATCAGCCCAAACACCCCAACGATTTCACCTTGGCGCACATCAAGGCTGAGGTCAACCAATTTTTTCTCGAGGTTGAATTGACTCACCTCGAGTACCTGCTTGCCAATGATTGCCAGATTTTCTGGGTACAAACCTTCAACCGCATCGCCAAGCATGGCGGCAAAGACTTCTTCACGACTGACTCGAGCCGTTTCAAAACGCCCTGTCACCTTTCCGTCGCGCAAGACCAGCACCCGATCAGAAATTTCAAATATCTCATCCATGCGATGCGAAATATAAATAATCGAAACGCCTCGAGATTTGAGGCGACGAATGATTTCAAACAAACGATTGACTTCGGTTTCAGTCAGGGCGGCGGTGGGTTCGTCCATCACCAGCACCTTGGCTTGACTCGAGATGGCTCGGGCTATTTCAACAATCCGCTGTTCACTGACGGCAAGGGTTTTGAGTAAAGCTCGAGGATTGACTTCAAGTCCTAGCTCTGCCAGCAAAGACTTGGCTTTTTCGTCCATGGCGGCGCGATCAAGTTTTGAAATACCCAAATTGAAAGTGGCGGGCAAATCACCAATCAAAATGTTCTCGGCAATCGTCATTTCTGGCATCACCGAAAGCTCTTGAGGCAAAATTCGCACACCTTGCCCAATCGCCGAGCGTGGACTCGAGAAGTGAACCTCTACGCCATCAAGGGCAATCACACCAGCATCTCTGGCATAATCGCCGCCAAGAATTTTCACCAAGGTGCTTTTGCCAGCTCCGTTCTGCCCAAGTAACGCCAGCACTTCACCCACGCCAAGCTCGAGGTCTACGCCTTGCAAGACCGACACACCACTGAAAGATTTTTTGATGTCCTTCATTTCGAGTCGTGAAGAATTGACTTGATTCGCTGCGATCACATTCACATCCTATACTGTCAACAAAAAGAGGTTGCCTTGCGACAACCTCCTCGAGCCTAAAAACTTATTTTAAGAGCGCTTGGTATTCTTTGAGTTCTGGGTCTTTACGCAAAGCATCCATAAAGGCTTTGAAGGCAGCCGTCGGGAATGTGTAGTTGAATTTCGGAGCGCGTTCGGAGCATTTACGGTCTGGGTAAAATTTGCAGACATTCATCGGGGTGACCATGGTGTGCGAAATCAGGATACCTTGTGGAACTTGTTGACCAGCCAACATCATCATCGAAAGTGGAATCAGGTAATTGCCGTAGTTCTCTGGGAAATAACCAACGCTGGCAACAAATTGTTCTTCACCAAGCAAAGCATCGAGTTCGTCGCCACCCATACCGACTGCCAGCAAATCAGCCTCACGACCAGCAGCTTTGACGGCTTGCAGCATTCCCTTGGTCGAACCATCATTGATTGCGGTCACCAGAATTGGTGAGCCTATTGGAATACGACCAAGCACATTGGACATTTGCTTAAAGGATTCCTCGAGTACATTCTTGGTGTCAATTTTAATTAAGCGATTGGCTGGAAGGTTTTTCAGAACAGCTTTGATGCCAGCTTCTTGACCATCGGTACGCATTTTGGGAACCACACCAGATTGTGGCAATTCACCAATCACCACATAGGCTTGATTGGCTCTGGCTGCGCCCCATTTGGCAATCGCGGCTTGACCCAAGTAGCTGCCACCTAGGAAACCACTGTACGGATTGTTCGCACCAAAGAAAGTGGCTTCACCCATCGGGATGTCAATGGCGACCACGGGGATTTTAGCGGCGTTCATTCGGTTCATGATCTGCTTACCAAAGTTTGCATCGGTTTGGAACTCAATCACAAAATCCACATTGCGTTGAATAAAGGTCTCGGCAACTTGAAGCGCCACTGCACCAGAACCTTGATTGTCAGCCACCACAACATCAATGCCAGCAGCGGCAGCGTTACGAAGAATGCCAGCCTCAACCAATTGCGTAAAGGTAATGCTACGAACGATGTTCGCAAAGCCAACCACGTACTTTTTGCCATTGCGAGGTGGACGATTTTTGACCGCAGCCGCAACCATTTGTTTTAAGACAACACTCGAGAGCTGTTTTCCCGAGAACCGATTCGGGTCAAAGCCAAACCAGCTTTGGGCAACAGCCGTGGCAACCAAGCCAAGCACAACAACGAGGGTGAAAAAACGCCGAATTCCAATAAAACGCTGACCCATACTAACCTCCGCAGAGCTGAAAGATTGCACCTATTTATTTGTTTGGTGTTCAGGTGGTAAGACCAATCGTAGTATGTTACAGTGGGGTTTGTCAAGCAAAACTGGTTTAGTGGTCAGACCAATTAAAGACGTATTTTGGAATTGATGGTTTTAACAACGCTGTATGGCTCACGCTCTTTGCGGATGCCAGTGGCAACCAAAGGAGACAACGATGAAAGAACGCAAACCCCCAGTCAAAGCTCGAGTTGGAATTTTTGGAATTGGGCTTGCCGCCTACTGGTCGCAATTTGAAGGACTGAAACAACGACTCGAGAGCTACCAACACGAAGTTGAAACCCAGATTGCCAATGCTGGCGCAGAGATCATCAGTGCGGGATTGGTGGACGACGCGCACGGCGCACAAAAAGCCAGCGACTTATTTGCCCGCTCGGACGTGGATTTGCTGGTCTGTTATGTCGGCACGTATGCCACCTCGAGTACAGTTCTGCCGGTGGTGCAGCGCACTCGAGTCCCGGTCTTGGTTCTAAATTTGCAGCCCGTATCTGCCCTTGACTACGAAAACACTGACACGGGCGAGTGGTTAGCCAACTGTTGCGCTTGTTGCGTCCCAGAAATCTCCAATGCCTTTGCCCGAGCGCGAATAGACTTCAATGTTGTTTCAGGGATGCTCTTTAACGACCCTCGAGCTTGGACACGGATCAGCAATTGGGTCGAAGCCGCCAGCGTCAATCGCACACTCTCGAGAAGCCGCATTGGATTTTTAGGTCACACCTACCCCGGAATGCTCGACATGTACTCCGATTTCACCATGATTCACGCCCAAACAGGCGCTCATGTCGAAGTCCTCGAGATGGACGACCTCGAAGTGCGCGTCAATGCGGTCAGCGCTTCTGAACTCGAAGCCAAAAAACTCGAGATTCGAGAAGTTTTCCAAATCGCCGAGGAAGGGCGCGACAAAATCAGCAAACCCATCACCGAAGAAAGTTTTGACTGGAGCGCCAGGGTTGCCTGCGGACTGGATCAATTGGTCAGCGACTTTGATCTCGATGGTTTAACTTACTATTACCGAGGTTGGGCAGGCAATATCTTTGAACAACTCGGAGCCGGTGTGATCGTTGGCAACTCGCTGCTGACTGCCAAAGGCATTCCCGCCAGTGGTGAAGGGGACTTAAAAACCTGCCTCGCCATGAAAATCATGGATTGCTTTGGCGCAGGTGGCTCATACACCGAATTTTACGCGATGGATTTTACCGAAAATTTCATTTTGATGGGTCACGATGGACCCGCACACGTTGCCATCAGCAATGAAAAACCCATTCTGCGCGGATTGGGCTTGTACCACGGCAAACGCGGTTATGGCATCAGCGTCGAATGCCAAGTCAAAACCGGTCCAATCACCATCCTTGGCATGACCCAAACCGCCGAAGGCAAGCTCAAAATGCTGGTTTCAGAAGGCGAAAGTATTCCAGGCTCGAGGCTGCAAATTGGCAACACCAACTCGAGATTACGCTTTCAACAAGACCCTGCCGAATTCATGGATGCTTGGTGCGCCCAAGGACCAACCCATCATGTGGCGCTTGGAGTGGGGCATCAACTCGAGAAAATTCGTAGTTTTGCACGGGTTTCAGGACTCGAGCTGGTTGTGGTTTAAGGGTGGATGACTGAGTAAACGCTAAAAGGGTGGTATCGGTTTTGATATGAGTTGTGATATTCAAGACATTGCTTTGGGGCTTGGCTTCGGCGACCCATTGTATTTCAGCCGGCGCTTTAAGCACCGCACAGGTTTTGGCCCAAGGGCGTACCGCGATTCAATGCTCTGGCGTGACCAATGGTAATCAACATCAATTTGACTTTTTATGTTCGTTTCATATTGCATCAAGTGTCAGTGGGTCAGGATTCGCGGTGCAACCATGATACCCATTGGTTTAAGTTGGTACTCCTCTGACCAGCGTATGCCTTCGCTGCGCCAAGCGTCCGGTCCAAACCAGAGTGTTGCAGGGTCGGCGTTGTGCAGAGCGCCAAACGCATTGACACGATTGCCGTAAGCGGTGATGGCAAGCTGGTATTTTTTTGTTTCAAGTTTTGGTAACTCGAGGTTGTATGGCGCAAGTGCGATTTTGCCTAGCGGTTGGTCGTTCAATTCAACTGAAATAAGTGGTGTTTTGAAATGGGCTATTTCCAGTGCCAGTGGTTGTTCATCACCCTCGAGTACCGCGTGATAGGTCACATTACCAGCGTAAAATGGTAAGCCTTGGCGTGTCCAATCACCCCAAGCAAGTTCACGGATTGGAGCGGTGAGGTGCGTGTGTGAACCTTGTAGCTCTACGCCAAAATCACCGAGGAGATACATCCACTCGAGGTTGGTTTGGGCGTGGTATGGAAGGCGAATCTCGAGGGTGTGCGTGCCAACTTCGAGTCTTGGTAGTGGAACAGTTTGGATGGAATTATCCACCCACCAGCCGTTTGGGGTACGGCTGATAGAAACGCCATTGAGCCAGAGTTCTGCTGTGGTTGCATCCTCGAGCGCCAACTGGGGTTGTTCGACTTGTACTTTGACTTTGATTTGGAATCGCATTGTGACTGTGTGGATTGTTTCGGGCTGCGCTGTGACTGTCCAAGGTTGGGCGATGGCATCCATTTTGAGTGGGTAGCCTAATCGCTTTCGCAAGACATTATCTATCCTGAGAACTTCGGTGATTGCCTGCCAAGGTTCATGATCGAGGCGATATTCAGCCCGGTCAAGCAGCAACACATTGGGTTCACTGAGCGTGACGGGGACTGGGCTGGAGAGCCGTGAATGCTCGAGCCACTGGGGTTGATGTGTAGCTGTAATGGTCTGCGTGGGGTTCGGCTCGAGGCGCAATAACATATGCCCGTGGGCTGAGAAATCCCAAGTCAGCACAGTGTGGTCTTGTTCAATCCGTGAAGGCAATACTTGCGTTGTTCCAGTCATGGTCTCGAGTTGGTGAGCTTGCCAATGTCCGCGCAAGCGAATGCTACAAGCCATGCGTGGTTGCTTGACATCGGTGTTGCACAGGAAGACAAATCGCTCTTCGCCATCGCTGCGGATTTGATGCAGAATCGAATCGGCATGGCGACCATCCATCAGCGTCACAGTCAGTTCTCGCCAAGGGTGAAGCGTCTCGAGCAACCGACCTCGGGTAAACGGAAGTAGCGTTGTCAGCAAGGCAAAATCGCTTGGTTGGCTCGAGGGTAGGGCATCAATCAGCGATGGCGGTTCGCCTAAGAAGATCACTGTTCCACCTGCTTGTTGGAAGGCTTCTAAACGCTCTACGGTGCTTTGGCGAATGGTGCGAAGGTTTGGTACAACAATCACGTCATACCGAGCAGCACCGACCTCGAGTGGATTGGTGTTGGCATTGGTGCATAATTCTGGTAGCAGCGATTCGGCAATAAAATCAAAATCAATCAGACCAAACAGCAACCATTCGGTCAGGTTTTGGAATTGCACTTCGCGGTCTTCACGTTCCACACTGGTTTGCTCGAGTGATCCGTAACACAACCAGAACGATTCGATGGGGTGAATCACACCAACACGCACCAATGGTTGCCCTCGGGTCATGGCGGTGTTGACTCGAGCAAAATGATCTTCGATCAACGGGTACTCGAGGTACCATGGCGATTGATACCCAATGCTGGCAGGGTAATCGCGTTTGGCTTCGCCAGCCATCGAAACCCAAGTCAGGTGATGCACCCGCACGGTTACGCCAAGAGCCGCTTGCCAATCGCCTTGGGCTTTGTGTCCACGAAAATCAAAATCCCAGTTGGTCACTCCGTACAGTTCGGAAAGCACGCCTGGTCGTCCGAATTGACGCGCCGCCGATTGGGCTTGCTTGGCGGTGGTGTACTCGCGCCAATCGCACAACATATCAATGCCAGGCAGATGAAAAGCTCGGTAGGAACGCATGGCTTCACCAAGCGCAGCCGTTTGCGACTCGAGGGTTGGTTCTTCCATCATGTGACCAGTCAGCATTAAACCGTTGGTTTCGCACCAATGCCCGAGGGTGTCAGCATACGCCGAGGCAAAGCACTCAGCAAGATGATCGTGATAACGATAGCGGTGAACTGAGGCGGCTTTGTCGGCACGTTCCCAAAAAATTTCGGGTAGGGTCTCGAGCAGGTCATGGTTGTGAACTTGAGCGTAACTGCGGGCAAAATCTGGTGTCCAAGGCAAAAATAAATCGTTGCTGTCATCTGCTCGGCGTGGCAGAACCTTGTGGGTGAATTGTGGTTCGTCGGTGAAAATCGCGGGAATGGTCTTGCCAAAATGATTGCCAACCACGGCTTTATAGCGCTCATGGGTGATTTCAATAAACCGAGCTGTTGCCGCAGGATTGAGTGTGTCCACATACGTTTGGTTGTTCCACCACGGCGATGGCTCGGAAACCTCGAGATACGCATACCAAATGACTCCAGTTTTGGGCAGTGGCTCGTGTTCACCGAGTTTTTTGTACTGAACCAATCGCCCATGCTCGAGCTGAATTTGATACCGCGCCAGTAAAATCCCGTTTTCAAAGCGCCTTGCGTTGGCATTGCTAATCAGCGATGGCGGCGCAACAGTGCCGTTGTAAGGTGTTTGAGTGAACAGCAAATGATGCGCTCGGAATTGTTTTTCTTGGGTGACCAAACCACCCGCAAACCCTGAAGGCCAGCGATCCTCGTCGTAAAGCCAAACCAGTAAATCAAGCGATTCGGCGGTTTGAATACTGAGCTGCACCAAATCCATGAATTCTTGGCTGAGGTACTTGGTTTTCAGTCCTGTTCGAGGGTGAATGTGAAAGCCACCCATGCCCATCTTTTTGAAGATATGAATTTGCTCTTCGAGAACATCAGCTTTTAATTCTGTGTTCCATGACCAAAATGGCGTACCGCGATACTCAGCGCTTGGGCGCTTAAACAAGGCAAGATCAAATGGTTGATTGGCACTTGGGTAGAGTGAATGGTTTTGATGAGAAAATATGTTTTGTTTTGTGTTGCTTGTCTTTGTAGGAAAAACCACTTGATCCATATTGACGTGACCCTCCGTGTTGATGCAAAAAGAAGTTCTCGGTAACGATGTGGCGAGTTATGAAAAAGAGAAGCCTAGGCATTGCTACATCATTTATCTGATGTTGACAACCTCGAGATCACGCAGTTTCAAATGTTTTTAGTTCAACCTTTGACCGCTCCAGCCGTGATACCAGCCACGATTTGACGACTGAGGAAAGCAAACAGCACCAACATCGGCAAAGAAGCCAGAATGACAGCAGGAAACAAGCTGGTTGGATCAAAACCATACTCACCAACAAACGAGTAAACGCTGACCATAATCGTGCGAGCTTCGGCTCTGAATAAGAACACCAGTGGCAGCAAGAAATCGTTCCACACCGACATCGCAACGAACATCACCAGTGTGCCAGTGACAGGGCGCAGCAGTGGGAGCAAAATAAACCAAAAAGTGGCTAAAGGCGAGCAACCATCGAGTGCAGCAGCTTCCTCGAGTTCTCGAGGTACAGTTTGAATAAAGCTGGTGTAAAAAAATACGGCGAGTGGTAGGTTCAAGGCAACGTAGATCAGGATCACGCCAGGATAGGTGTTGACCAAACCTAGGGTTTTCATCAAACCATACAATGGTACCATCGCGGCAAAAAATGGAATCACCAGTCCTGCGGCAAAAATTTGATAAATCAAGCGGGTTGAGCGATTAGAAATTCGAGCCAATGGATAAGCTGCTAACGGCGCAATCAAGGTCACACATACTGCCACCGCAAAGGTGATGCCAAGCGTGTTTAGCAGACTGCGCCAATAATTCATTTTTGCAAACACACTGGTGTAATTTTCGATTTGCAAGCGTTCAGGCAAAGCAAGTGGTGAAACTGAAACCTCGAGTTGAGACTTAAAAGAAACAATCACGGCAAATAAAAGCGGCGCAAGATAAACAAGCGACAAAATGAGCAAGGCAATGATTGAAACCCACTGCCGCCCACGTCGTTTAGCGCGGCGCACAGGTGCTTGTCTGGATAAAGAAACGATCATATGAGCTGCTCCCTACGGCGCAGGGCGCTCGAGACAACATTAGAAATGATCACCACACCAACAAGTGTCACCAGTGCAATGGCGGTGGCATAACCAAAGCGCTCTCCCGCAAAAGCATTTTGAAAAACCGTCAGACTGCTGAGCATCGTGGCATCTCCTGGACCGCCTCTGGTCAATACAAATGGCAACTCAAAGGTTTTGGAACTGCCCAGCAGCGTCAATGTGACGGCAACTGTGGTGGCAGGGGCAAGCAAAGGCCATTCAACCCGCCAGAACCGCACCCAACCTGTTGCGCCATCTATGGCGGCACTGTCACGCAATTCCGAGGGTAAACCAAGGTAGCCAGCTAAGAAAATCGCGGTTGAATGCCCGAGGTACATCCAAACATGAACCCCAACAATAGAGAACAAGGCAATTCCGGGATCACCCAACCAAACCCGTTTCAGACTTCCTAAACCCAGGGCTTGCAACATTTCATTGATTGGACCACCAAGTGGTGAAAACAAATACGACCAGATAAAGCCTACCACCAGCATCGAAAGCATCGAAGGAAGCAAAAAAACCACCCGTAGACTGTTCCGCAATTCAGGCATGTTGCCAAGCCAAACCGCTAAACCCAAACCCAGTGCATTCTGAAAAAAAGTCACCAAGACGGTGTAAATCACAGTATTCAGCAAAGCAGTACGAACTTGGGAATCCTCGAGCATTCTGGCGTAATTGGCTAAACCAATAAACTGACCCTGCCCAACCCCTTTAGAATCAGTCAAACTCAGCAATAAACCAGAAAAAGTAGGGTAGATCACGAACAGACCATAGACTGCCAATGCTGGTAGGACGAAAAACGCGATGGTTGAAGGCTTCCAAGTCATATGGTGGTATCTCCGATTTTGAATCCAGTATAACGGCTTTACTGTCATGGCTTGCCCTGGAGGAGAGGGCAAGCCTCTGGTTTGGTGTTAGGCTGCTTACGACATGACAAGCCTAACGAAGACGGCTCGAGATGATTACTTCTTGCTAAAGCTCTGATCTAAGCCGCGCAAAATGGTGCGAATATCCTTGCCTTGCATCGCTTCGATGGTTGCTTTAGCATAGGCATCTTGGAAACCAGCGGGCCAATCTGCCAATGGGAAGTTGATGGCGCGGTCATCGGCGGCGGCATCGCTAAAGGGTTTCATTTCCGATGGCAATGGTACTACACCGCCTTTGAGTGGGCTGAAGGCATTGGCGGAGACCAACCAATCATTCAAGTTTTTCTCTTGCGCCCAGAAGGCTACGTATTTGCGAGCGGCAACCGCATTTTTGCTCTTGGCACTGACTGCCCATGCCACACCAGGCAGCACAATACCAACGGGTTTGGTGTTGGCTGGACCACTTGGGAAGCCCATGAAACCAAATTTGAGATTCGGGAAGTTTTTCTTTAACCCAGTCACTTCCCATGAACCATGCACCAAGAACGCCAAGCGTCCAGCTTTGAATTCGTTCATGGCTTGGCTGCCATCAATACCAAGGTTGAGGGTGGTATCTATCAGTCCTCGTTTGCCAAGGTTGGCAAGGTTGGTAAACACAGTGCGCCAGCCTGTGGAATCAAATTTAACTTTGCCAGCCAGCATATCTTCGGTCAAATCTGGATTGGTGCGCCACAATTCGGTTGCCATAATCAGCGAAGTTACAAATGCCCAACCATCTTTGCCAGGAACCAAGAACGGATTGATACCTTTGGTTTTGGACGTGTTTAAGGCGCTTAAAAATTGTGAATAGGTTTGTGGTAATGATTTAATACCGGCTTTTTCTAAGAGCGCTGTGTTGTAATACAAACCTAAGCTAACAAACTCGGCGGGTAACAAATAGGTTTTGCCTCCAATTTTCGCAACTGAAGCGGCGCTTGCGGTCAGTGTTTTGACCCAAGGCTCGGCACTCAGGTCTGCCATGTAGCCAGCCGGTGCAAAGGTTTTGGCTTCATCCCGACCGTGATTCATGAACACATCTGGGACATCGCCACCAGCAAAACGGGTGCGGATCACTTCGGCAAAGCCACCAGCATCGGAAATGGCTTCGTATTCAACTTTAATGCCCGTTTCTTTGGTGAAGCGTTCATTCAGGGCTGGCAGTGCGGCAAGCTCTGCTCCAACTTTGAAGCCAAGTATTTTTAAGGTTGTTTGATCTTGGGCGTTGCTCAATGCCAAAGTCAAGGCTGCGACCGAAAATCCAATGCCAATCAGTGCTTTTTTCATACGACTCCTCCAAAACCAACTGCGCTGCTACTTTTCCGAAGCCATTCACAGGCTGCTTTGATGCTCGAGTCAACCACGAACCGAGATAAGGAAAAATCCTCGTAACGGGATGGGTCAACTCAAATGAGAAGTGCATCAAAACAATTTTTATTTGCTTCGGTCTGAATGATGGTATCGCGCCGAGACAAAACTTGGAATACCTTTTTGTGCTGTATTCCTATAGAATCGTGTCATGCCATCGCACCGTGTCACCAAGCAATACCCGATCATACACTTGGGTCCAGACCGTATTCAACAACGTAAAGGTTATTTTGCATGGCGACCCAATGGCACAAACGATTGGTTGTTCAAAGTCACACTTGATGGCAAAGGACGATTCGGCATTCCCAACGGTGAGATCATCGTCTCGAACGGCGACTTGGTTTTGCTTCGTCCAAACACACCACATGATTACGGCGTTGAAAGCACCCTAAACTTTTGGGATATAGCCTGGGCGCATTTCCGTCCTCGTCCTGGTTGGCTCAGTTGGTTTGACTGGAACGAAATTGCCCCCGGGCTGCTGCACATGAAAGTCACGAGTCCTTCTGTCCGCAGAGCCATTCAACGCAGAATGCTGCAAGTTGTTGCCCTTGCCAAAAGCTCGCGCTTGTACCGCGAGGATTTTGCGATGAACGCCCTCGAGGAAGTCTTTTTGCTTTGCGCTGAATACAACCCAAACAACAAAAAACCAGACTTGGATGCCCGCATCGAGAATGTTATCAACCACATCCGTGAGCATCTGGCGCAGAACCTCAACCGCGAACAACTCGCCGTCGTCAGTGGGCTTTCGGTCTCGAGATTCTCGAGGTTATTTCACGAACAAGTCGGTATGACACCAATGGAATTTTTGGAAATCGAACGCCTTGATCGCGCCCGCCAATTGCTCGAGGTTTCACCCGCCACCATCAGCGAAATTGCGTATGAAGTTGGATTTGAAAATCCGTTTTATTTCTCGAGACGATTTAAGCTGCGAACTGGTTTCAGCCCAAGAGAACACCGCAAACAACTTGGATGAACTGTTCACCAAACGCAAGACGATTGTGCAGGAAATCAACATGCAAAGGCATTCCGTTGTTGATTCTTTTTTCAACGAAACCGAAGTGCATCAAGAATAAATTGAAACCCTGCTGGTCAAAGAACATTGAGCAGCACCGATTTGAATACAGTAAAAAGTCAATTTTATGCTAGTCGGCACTTGATTTTGGGCTAACACCTTGGTTTCTTCTCAGGACAGAATATGAGTTGTTCAAACACAAAAAGGAGATCACCATGACCCAAGTAGCCACTCGTTTTTCATTGTCCTCTAGCACCATCGAGCAGTATCGTCGTGATGGATTTGTTCATGTGCCAAGCATCATCTCTCGAGACGAAGCCGAGCAGTTTCGCGTGGCAGCCGTTGAAGCATCCGAGCGATTAGCAGCCCTTTCTGACCAAGCCATGTTCCGCCAGTTGGTCAATGTCTGGCAACACGATGCTATGATGAAAGCCCTGACACTACACCCAAACATTGCTTCTGCCGCCGAGCAACTGGCTGGTGTGGCGTTGCGCTTATGGCACGATCAAATTTTAATCAAACAACCACACAATGAAAAACCAACCGAATGGCATCAAGATCAACCGTACTGGCCTCATGCCAACTCGAGTCATCCGATCAGCGCTTGGATTGCCTTGGTGGATGTACCAGTTGAACGTGGCTGCATGACCTTCATCCCCGAAGCTCAAGGGCGCTCTGAATTGCCACCCACCAGCCTGAGTGCCAAAACAGGTTTGTTTGATGTTGCCCCTGATTTAACGTGGTCACCACGGATCACTGTGCCTCTGAAAGCTGGTGATTGCACTTTTCATCATGGTCGCACACCGCATATGGCAACTCCGAATTTTACCGATGATGCTCGAGTGGCGCATGTGGTGATTTTTATGGATGCTGACACGATTTACACAGGCGCGAACCATGTTGTCAGCAACAATATCGGACTGACAAAAGATGCGCTGCTCGAGGGTGATTTATTCCCACGGGTAGGTGAAAAACGCTAAAATTCTCGAGTCTATGGTCTAATGAAGTATCATGCAGCCCAAGTCTTCAAACCCTGATGTGATGGTGCTTGACCACATCCATCAGGGAACTGTTTTTCGGGAACGCTTTGCCACCATTCGCGCTGAACGGTACCACCTCGAGGGAGATCATCGTCCACACGATCATCAGTTCCTCGAGGTGGCTTTTGTTGTTGCTGGTCAGGCATTGCATTGTTCTTTGCATGGCGAACACATCCTTGAACGCGGTTACTTTGTGGTGTTGCGTCCTGGTGTTTGGCACGCTTACCAAGCCTGTGTTGGACTCGAGGTTCTCAATGCCTATGTCGGACAAGAATTGCTGCAACGCGAACTGGCTTGGATTCAACAAGACCCTTTGCTCGGGCGTTTGGTTTCGAGTTTACCGCGCAGCCTAGATCGGCAAGGTGTTCTGATAGGGCGGTTTGAAGGCGCAGCCTTAGCCGAGTGCCAAACGTATTGGGAAGAGCTGGAACGCACTTCAGAAAAAACCGATTACCTTGGACGTGGCGAGCTGATGGGTAGATTACTTTTGCTTTTAACCAGCGTGGCAAAAGGTCTCGAGCCACTGCCTGAGAACCACCGCCAAGCCCCAACGCTGTCTGATGCTATTCGCAACTGCATTGAAGGCTTTGAAGCAGACCCCGCGCATCCGTGGACACTCAAACAACTATCCCAACAAGCAAAACTCAACCCATCGCACTTATCACGGTTATTCACTCGAGCCACAGGATTACCACCACTGGCGTACCTCAACAGATGGCGACTCGAGCAAGCCGCGATGCGATTGGTACAAACCGAAGATGCCGTGGCACAAATCGGGGCTGAGCTTGGGTGGACAGATGCCAACTTGTTTACAAGGCGGTTTCGCATTCATTTTGGTCGCAGCCCAAGTGCGTTTCGACAACAACATCGTTAAGGTGAGCGATAAATCTGTACTTGAACAGGTCCAAGCAGACCACTGGGGCGTTCGACACGTTCAAGAGCATTGGTGTTGGTGTTCGCCACTTCGATGTGGAGCAGATTAACTCCTGCTTTCAGATGCTCCGTGATCTCGAGTTGATACGGAGACCAAGCCAGTGGTGTCAGCACAACGCCGTTCAATGTCGCTTGAGCTGTCTCGAGTACCATGCCAAGGTCAAGCACAACCGATTGGTTTGGCTCGAGTTCTTCGCTTAAATCCAGCGTGGTTTGGTATGTGCCAATGCCTGAGTAAAAAGCACATCCAATGTTTGTCCAACTGACCAGTGAACCTTGGCGGGTTGTTGTCCCGACGGTCATTTGCCATTCTGTGAGCGGTATTGTGCGAATCAGTTGCTTGCTGGTCATTACCTCGGGGATGTCACCGTTTTTAAGAACCAGCAGCCGTGATTGTCTTGGTGCAAAAGCAATGCTGAGTTCTTGTCGTCCATCTCGAGCAACCGAAGTCAAAGGCAATTGTTTTCCGCTATTAGGTATCCATTCTTCAACGCTGTTCCCACCAACCAGACGCAGCACCCCCTCGAGTGGTTGGTCTGATTCATTCACAAGAAAGTAAGCATCTGTTCCATCGGCATGACGACGATGGTATTTCAGTCCTTCAGAAGCATAACGAATCCTTGCCTGACGAAACATACTTGGACGACCCTCGAGTGTGATTGAAACACCATCATCCAGAAGCTCGAGTTCGACATCTGGGCGACACACGGAGCGCAGTAATTCGATGGTGGCGGCTATGCCTTCGGGTACAAAACCCAGCTTTCCTTGACCCCAAGACAGAAATCCTGGTTGCGAAAATAATGCCAGTTGCGAATGGCCTTTTGACCAGTCGTTTGCTGTGTCACCAAGTATGCGTGAGGGCAAAACACTGCTAAAGACCACAACCCCGCCTCGAGCGGCAAATTCAAGCATCTGAGCTAAGGCGCTTGCTGAGATGACATCCACGGATGGTACAACAACCGCACGAAAGGATTCTGATCCGATGCACAACAACGTTTCAGAAATTTGTGCCGATGCCATCAGGTCAGCGTCTACCAAGTCAAAATCCATTTGCTGGTCGAGTAAGCGCAGCCCCAATTGAATCATTGAAAGGTCGGTGCGTTGGGTTGGGTGTTCTGGATCAGGGATTTGCCAAGTCTCCCAAAGCCCACTGGGAGGCGACGGTAACGGCGCATCTGGTGTGACTGTCGCCCAAGCGTGTTCGGTTGGGTAGTACAAAGCAACTGGTGCAACATGGTGTCCTTGAGAAAGCACGGCACTGAGCCGTGCAACGTAATTCCAAAGAGGTTGGCTATGAGACCACCAAGGATTTTGAAAGAATTCCGAAGGTGGGCATTCTCGTTTGCGAAAATCCTCGGTGCTGTAATAAAAACCATGGCAGGAAAGCCAATTCACCCCTCGAGCGTACTGCTGGTCAATGATTTGCTTCATGTACGTTGGAGCGAGTTTCCAGCCGATCAGCGCAAAGGTTTCGCTCAGCACACGATTTCGACCATTGGCATGGGCAACAGAAGCCACCAGTTTTTCTGATAGCTTATCAACGACTTCATCTATTTTATCCACGCCAGGCACATGAAAAGGCGCTAAAGCCCGAAATGGCGTGGCAGAATGCCGCGTCATGGTAAACATCCATTCTTCCCACTCGAGATGCCCTGTCAGTTGCATACCGTGTGCTTCGCACCAGTTTGCCAGTTTTGAGAAAAACCGTTCACCCAGCAAATCAGACACGGTTTGCCAGTAATCAAACCTGAGTGTGTCGGTGGCATCGCCCAGATTTTCCCAGAGCAAAGGCAGTTTTGGACGCAGGTCATAACCGCGTCGCTGAGCGAATTGCTGAGCAAAATCGTGCGTCCAAGACAAGGATGCAACGTTGCGATCCCAAAAATTATTGTACAGACCAGGCTCATCCACAAAAAAACCAAGGATGGTCGAACCAAAATACGCACTGAATCGCCTAGCATACTGCTCATGGGTTGATTCGATAAAAGCAGTGGTTGCGCCATCACTCAGCAAATCAACGTAAGGATGATTTGAATAAGCGGCAATCCAATTGGTTGGTTGCTGAGTCAAGTTCATAATGCACCAGTAACCATCAGGGGCGACCCAATCACTGTTTGCATCCAAAACCACTGGAGACTCGAGTGCGTAATGATGCTCATGACCTGCTAGATCAAACCATTCATGGTGTTGTTCTTTTGAACCTTGAAAATGCAATGGGTCTGGTGGAAGCCGAACAACACGATCAATTCGGCAAGCAAAAACAAACTGTTCACCAACACCAGCTCGAGGGATAGTGTGCCAAGTTTCACCACCACAAAGATAATGCCGCACCAAGCCTAAATTCTGACCAACGAAACTCGGGGCTTGCTCGAGAACCCGTCCGCCCGCGTAGCCACTGGGCCAGTTATCCTCATCATAAATCCAGATTTTCATCCCAAGTTGGGCGGCTGTTTCAATTGCCACACCACAACAATCAAACCATGCCTTGGACAGGTACGGCACAAAAAGTCCAACTCGAGCGTGAATAACGAAGGCTTTGATGCCTTGTTCAAACATTAAATAAATTTGACGACGTATTTCGGTGTGTTCCATGTCCCCGTTCCAGAACCAGAACGGGCAAGCGGTGTGTTCAGCATTTGGCGTGTCAAAGGCTGTGGAAAAGATGTTTTTAGTCATTGAAGCTCCTTGAAGGGTGCATCTGTAGGATAGATTGGAGCATACCCTTCTTGGTAGCACTCGAGAATGTCTTGCAGTGTCAAAAACCTACACGATACTCTTGTGAATTATTGATGTCCTGATGTGGATTTTTTTATACAGCCCTCTTCATTACCACAGTAGAATGACAGCAATCGCATTTCAAATACGGTTGGCGAATCGAGTCATGAGGTTTAAAATATGAAAACCATTCAAAAATTTTTGCTTATCTTCCCCTGTGCCTTGGCAATCTTGGTGGCTTGCGGCAAGAATCCAACCCCTGACCCTACCCCTGATCCGATTCCTGATCCAACCCTTGCAGCTCGAGCATTTGAAGCCACTTTTGATGCAGGTAGCAATACTGCTTACGGGCAGCAAAATAAAGTCGTGATTGCCGAGAGCAGCGTGACTTTTGGTACTGCCACATTTACGGACACCACCGACATCATCACCAACACCCGTTACTTAAAAGCCGTGTTTCCAGTCACGAACAACTCCGCCAGTGTTATGACAAACCTGACTTTGTATACGTTTAACCGTGCCAGTGCCAATATTGGTGGAACGGGCATGAGAACCCTGACCAATTTTGTTGGTACAACCAGCAGCAGTGATGCTGCCCAAGCCATCAAACCCACGCATGGCATGACCAACTCGAGTACCGTTACTTCTGGACAAGAAGATTTTCAGGCGTTTCAACTCAGTGAACTCTCGAGCATCAAATCCACAGCAATCACCAATGGCGCGATGACCAACAGCGACACGGTTCTCGAGTATGGCTATGTGGCACGGTACTGCACCGCCAATTGCAGTGGCGCAAACCCAACGTGGTCGCGCAGCATCCCCGCAGGGCAAACAGGACAGGTAACAATTGCTTATAAGTTACCCAATGCTAGTGTCAATACTGCCTATAAATTCATTGCCACTTTTGTGCTGTCCACCCAAAGCACCACCCGTGTCACCCGCAGCCGCGAGGAAACCACTGCAACCGCTCAGACTCGAGCCACAGCGCTTGGTGCAACTGAAGTAGTTTTGATTGGTTCAGACAAAAACACTTCGAGTGTTGGCAAAACCATTCGTCTGAGCAACATCAAAACCAGCACCAATCCCAATTATTTGTACCCAGCTTTTAACATTACTTTGCAATACAGCAACAATGTCCCAAATAGCTTTAAAGCAGACATTCAATATGCTGTCAACAGATGGGAGGACATCATCATTGCCGATGTCAGCAATTACACGGGTTTAGTCACTCCCACTTACTGTGGCTATACAAGCATCATCCCTGGTTGGAGCAATGTCTCGAGTGTGGACGACATCTTGATTTATGTAGATGCGGGTGCTTTGGTTGGAGCAGCAGGATTGGGAAGCACCTGTTTGGTGCGTAATGACGGGCTTTTACCAGTTAATGGTGTCATTGAAATTAATTCTTCGGCTTTGAAGCCCGGTAACTCCGAAACCAGACAAGTCATTATGCACGAATTGGGTCATGCACTGGGACTTGGACCCTTGTGGTCGGCGTTGGGTTTTGTAGAGGGGGATGCCACGCCTTTTGGCTGCGATACAACCTATTACACAGGTGCCAACGCCAAAGCCGAATGGAACAAGTTTGGCGGTTCCGGCAACATCCCACTCGAGACTGGTGGTGGTCTTGGTACGTGCGAAGTTCATTGGAAGTCAAGTAATTTTGGTCGTGAATTGATGGCTTCTACTGGTGGTGCGGCGGTGAGTCGAATAACCATTGGCTCACTCAAAGACATTGGTTATACCGTCAATTACGCTTTTGCAGATGCCTACACGCCTTTATCGTTGGTGCAAAACCTGTTGACCGTGCAACAAGCTAGGCACTTGGGAGAGAAACTATTCATCAAACCAATTGTGGTCAAGTGAAAATGCACTGGTGGCAGAAATCATCAACCAAACCACAAGCCACAAGGAAAGCATAAAAATTACCATCATCATAGCGTCTACAATCAGTCTGACGAATGTTCCAAAACCTGTCTCGAGCCACACAGATTCAGGTCAGGGCAGGGCTGGTTGAGGCTCGCCAGATAAGCTTTGTTTCAAATACAATGGTGCGACGCGAGATATTCTTGTCAGTCCTAGCAGCTGAAATGATGATTACATGCTGTGGCGACTCGTCAGCCCTTGATCTGATGCCTCAAAACCATTGATCCACGATCTTAAGATCGTGGATCAATGGTTTTCACAAACATCAATTTGACTTTTTATGTTCGTATCATGTTAGAATTTTAGGCATGTCCGAAAATTTAGATGCCGTCTCATTAGGGCGACACCAACACATCCTCGAGCAAGCCATCAAATACGGGGTGGCTCGCACCAAAGACCTTGCCCTTGCATTTGGTGTACACGAAATGACCGTGCGCCGCGACATGGATTACCTCGAGGCACAAGGCTTACTCGAGCGGGTTCATGGCGGTGCGAAGATTGTGCAAACCGCCAGCGAGGAAGTGGCGTATAGCCTGCGCTCAGCCCAACGCACACTTGAGAAGCAACGGATTGCTCGAGCAGCGCTGGAGTTAATCGAAGACGGCGATACAATCGCGCTGGACTCCAGTACCACCGCCCTTGCTTTGGTACGAATTCTAGCAGTTCGCAAAGTTCAAGCCATCATCACCGGGCTTGATGCCGCCAATATCCTCGCCTCGAGCGGCGTGCCATTTACGCTGATGGGCGGGGTGTATCATTCACCCGCTCGGAGTTTTGTCGGCAGTGTTTTCAGCGCTGGCTTAAAACGATTTCACCCCGACAAAGTGTTTTTCTCGAGCAAAGGTTTCACGCCCGAACAAGGCTTCACCGACGCGCACCTGCCCGAAGTCGAAGCGAAAGAACTTTTAATCGAAGCCTCGGCACAGAAAATAGCGCTTCTGGACAGTTCCAAATTTGGTTCTCGAGCCGCCAATCAGATTGTTGGCTTGAAAGGCGTAGACACGATTATCACAGATCAGCAGCCGAGCAGCAGTGTGCGAAGCGCTTTGAAAAAAGCAGGAGTTCGGTTGTTAATTGCGCCGTAACTCGAGGCTCGAGAGATTTGGGAAATAACGGATTATATCGTCCCACAGGGCGATGACAAGCGACCCAAGCCCGTCAGGTGCTGCTTTAAGGTCAAGAAGCATCGCCCCTACGAAAAATGAATACGATCAAAACCACATAAGGAGAAAATATGAATCAAGCCACCATCGTTGCAGCACTGAAAAACCAGAGAATCGAAACGCCAAGTTGGGGATATGGGAACTCTGGAACGCGCTTCAAAACCTTCCCTGCGGCTGGTGCTGCCCGTACCGTCTGGGAGAAACTCGAGGATGCCGCCGAAGTTCACCGTCTGACTGGAATCGCACCCAGTGTGGCACTGCATATTCCGTGGGATAAACCCGATGATTGGGCAGCCCTCTCGAGTTTCGCAGTGCAGCACAACATTCAAATTGGTGCAATCAACCCGAATGTCTTCCAAGACGATGCCTATAAGCTCGGTTCAATCGCCCACCCAGACTCGAGTGTCCGAGAAAAAGCCGTGAAGCACATGCTCGAGTGCGTTGAAGTCATGAAAATTACTGACTCGAGGGATTTGAGTTTATGGTTTGCCGATGGCACAAATTATGTTGGACAAGACGATTTTAGAGCGCGTAAACGCCGTGTGCGCCACAGCCTCGAGCGAGTTTATGAAACCCTGCCTGAGAACTCGAGGATGCTGCTCGAGTACAAATTCTTTGAACCCGCTTTTTACTTTACGGATTTGAACGATTGGGGCGTGGCGCTGAACCATTGCCAAGCACTTGGTGATAAAGCCCAAGTGCTGGTGGATTTAGGGCATCATGCCCAAGCAGTGAACATTGAAGCAATTGTTGCGTTTCTACTCGACGAAGGTAAACTCGGTGGTTTCCACTTCAACGCTCGTCGTTACGCCGATGATGACTTGATTGTTGGCACAACCAATCCACTCGAGTTATTTTGTATTTACGCCGAACTGGTCAGCGCTGAGCGCTCGAGCGACACAACCCTCTCGAGCCATGCCAAAGCGGTGGCGTACATGATTGACCAAAGCCACAACATCGAACCAAAAGTCGAGGCAATGCTACAAAGTGTACTGAACTGCCAAGAGGCTTATGCCAAAGCCCTACACATAGACTTTGAAGCCCTACAAGCCGCTCAGGAGGCAGGGGATGTTCTCGAGGCGCACCGAACCCTAATGGATGCCTTTAAGACCGATGTACGCCCATTACTCGAGACTGTGCGAGCTGAGATGGGTGTACCCTCCAACCCAATTCAAGCCCATCGCCAATCAGGGTATCTCGAGAAAGTTGCTGAGGCTCGAGGCACAGCCGTTGGTGGCGGTGGATTCCCAACATGAACAATAAAAAGGATACCCAAATGTCAAAAAATACCCTCCCAAACCTATGGAATGACCAAACCGCTTCGAGCCTGACCGAACCTGAATTATTGCGTTACCGCTCGAATTTACTGGGTTCTGATAAACGCATCACCAATTATGGTGGTGGGAACACCAGCGCTAAAGTTCTTGAGATTGACCCATTAAGCGGCGAACAAGTCGAAGTGCTGTGGGTCAAAGGCAGTGGCGGCGACATCGGCAGCATGGGCTTGGATGGTTTTAGTACGCTCTACATGTCTAAGCTCGAGGCACTGAAAAACCGTTACCGAGGTCTGGAATTTGAAGATGAAATGGTGGGATTCTTGCCGCACTGCACCTTTAACCTCAATCCTCGAGCCGCCAGCATTGACACCCCACTTCATGCCTACGTGCCGTACAAGCACGTTGACCATGTGCATTCCGATGCGATCATTGCCATTGCTGCAAGCGCTGATGGCGAACGCCTGACTCGAGAAGTGTTTAACGGCAAAATCGGTTGGCTACCGTGGCAACGCCCCGGTTACGATTTGGGCTTGAAACTCGGGGCAGCCGCTCAAGACAAGAATTTGGTGGGTTTGATTCTCGGTGGGCATGGGTTGTTCACTTGGGCAGACACAGCAAAAGAGTGTTACCAAACCACGCTCGAGGTGATTAATCAGTGCAGTGCTTGGCTCGAGACGCATGAAAAACCCGCTTTTGGTGGGCAGAAACTCGAGCCGCTTGCTTTTGAAAAACGCCGCACGATTGCCCAAAAACTCCTGCCGCAAATTCGTGGAAAAATCTCGAGTCTCGAGCCGAAAATTGGGCATTTCTCCGATGATGCCGCGATTCTCGAGTTTGTTTGTAGCGCCGATTTGGAGCGTTTGGCAGCCCTTGGTACAAGTTGCCCAGATCATTTTCTGCGTACCAAAATTGCACCACTTGTCCTCAAGTTAAACGAAGCGCACGAAGTTGTTGATTTAGAAACGCAACTCGAGCAGTACCGCCAGTTTTACAGTGCTTATTATGAGCGGTGTAAACGCCCGAATTCACCAAAAATGCGTGACCCAAATGCAGTAGTGTATTTAATTGCAGGGGTTGGAATGCTGACCTTTGCCAAAGACAAAGCCACAGCCAGAATTGCCTCTGAGTATTATTTGAACGCCATTAACGTCATGCGTGAAGCCGAACGAGTCAGCACCTATGTCGGACTGCCCGAACAAGAAGCCTTTGATATTGAATACTGGTTGCTCGAGGAAGCCAAATTGCAACGAATGCCCAAGCCCAAATCTTTGGCGGGAAAAATTGCCTTGGTGACAGGTGGCGCTGGTGGTATTGGACGTGCCACTGCGATTCGTTTACTTTCTGAAGGTGCATGTGTGGTGCTGGCAGACTTTGACCAAACCAGCCTCGAGAGTGCTGTATCTGAACTTGGACAGAAGTTTGGTGCAGATGTGGTGCGTGGGGTACAAGCCAACATGACGGTTGAATCTGATGTTACCAACAGTATTGCTTTCGCTGCCCTCGAGTATGGCGGCTTGGATATTCTGGTTTCAAACGCTGGCATTGCCTCGAGTGCGCCAATCGAAGAAACCAGTCTCGAGTTGTGGAATAAGAACATTTCAGTGCTTACCACTGGATATTTTTTGATTTCTCGAGAAGCCACAAAGCTCTTAAAAACCCAAAAACTTGGTGGCAGCATTATTTTTGTGGCAAGTAAAAATGCACTGGTTGCCAGTCCAAATGCCAGTGCTTACTGTACCGCCAAAGCCGCCGAATTGCACCTTGCGCGTTGCCTTGCGCTCGAGCTGGCAGGTGATGGCGTGCGTGTGAATTCAGTTAATCCCGATGCGGTATTGCGCGGCAGTAAAATCTGGACGGGTGAATGGAAAAGTCAGCGAGCAGCCGCGTATAAAATCGAAGAAACTGACCTTGAGGAGTTATACCGCAACCGCAGTATGCTCAAACGCAATGTCTTTCCCGAGGACATCGCTGAAGCGATTTACTGGTTTGCTTGCGAAGAAAAATCAGGCAAAAGCACAGGCAATATCTTGAACGTGGACGCGGGTCACGCTGGTGCGTTCACACGGTGATGGATAGGATGAATTCCGTGCAGGGCAGGGTGAGGCATGCCTCACCCCTACGGCAAAACCATGTGATCACTGTCCCGAACCGTAGGGGCAAGGTATGCCTTGCCCCACTGAGGGAATATTTTTATACAAACCGAAAGCAGGAACAATTTTTAATCCGCGAGGAGCGATGATGACAAACAGTTTTCATATTGCAATTGACCTTGGCGCGTCTGGCGGACGGGTCGCACTCGGTTGGCTCGAGAACAACAAACTCGAGGTTGAGGTACTGCACCGCTTCTGGAATGGTGGCACGCCAATTGGTGCTGCCCTGTACTGGGATGTGATTGCCTTGTGGCGTGAAATTCGCACGGGACTAAACCTTGCCTCGGCTCGAGCCAAAGCCCTTGGTGGTGTCGTCTCGAGCATTGGCGTAGATTCTTGGGCAGTGGATTATGCGCTGCTGGATGAATTCGATGCGCTGATTGATGGGG
>JAAFJQ010000208.1 GCA_013298185.1 Deinococcales bacterium | reverse complement strand
TCTCGAGCAAGCAGGCGCACGGGTGACGGGCAGTGTCACCAAGAAAACCACGTATTTGCTGGCTGGGGAGAGTGCTGGTTCAAAACTCGATAAAGCCAATGAACTTGGGGTGCAAGTGCTGTCAGAAGCCGAACTCGAGGCGCTGTTACTTGAGAAAGGTGTGGCATGACCCCCGATTATTGGGACAAAGCCAAGAAAGTCTTGTCCAAAGCCGATCCAGTCCTGAAAAAAATCATCTCGAGTTATAAAGGCGAAGCCATGCAAGGGCGCAACGATGCTTTTCACACGCTGATGCGAGCCATTGTCGGGCAGCAAATCAGTGTCAAAGCCGCCGATGCAATTTGGAAACGGCTCGAGACGGGCTTGGGTGGCGTGACGGTGGAAAATGCCCTGCCGAAAAGTCCAGAGGATTTCAGAGAATTTGGTCTAACCCGCCAAAAGTGCTTGTACGCCACTGATTTAACCTTGTACTTTGCTCAAAAACAACCGACTCGAGCCTTGTGGGACACCATGACCGACGAGGAAATCATCACTGATTTGGTGAAAATCAAGGGCATTGGGCGTTGGACCGCTGAGATGTTCTTGATGTTTCATTTGCAACGCCCCGATATTTTGCCACTCGGCGATTTGGGTTTGGTCAAAGCCATGTACAAGTATTACAACGCAGGGCAGAAGCTCGAGCCAAGCCAAATGCGCGAAATCGCCACCGCTTGGCAACCTTACCGCAGTGTAGCGACGTGGTACATGTGGCGCACGTATGATCTCGAGGCGATCAATTATTGAAAAAACTAACCCCATGCCCAGCCCAAGGCACGCCAAGCGAAGCGCAAACGGTGGCGGCTAGATCAGCGAAACTGCCACGCTCGCCCAAGTCCCTCGAAGTGCTGTTCGGGCGATACTCGAGCAGCATGGCGTACTCTCTGGTGTGATCCGAACCAAACCATGTTGGGTCATTGCCGTGGTCAGAGACAATGTAAAGCGCGTCCTTGCTCGAGACGGCGGCTAGAATCTCTGGGAGTTGCGCGTCGAAGGTGGTCAGCGCTTTGGCGTAGCCCATGACATCGCGGCGGTGTCCGTATTTGGCATCAAAATCCACCAGATTGAGAAACGCCAAGCCATGAAAATCTGAGCGCATGGTTTCAAGCATTTTGGTCACACCATCGTCGTTGTTGTCGGTGTGAATGCTTTGGGTGAAACCACGCCCAGCGTAAATATCGGGGATTTTTCCAAGTCCGATGACATCTAAGCCTTTGGCAAAAATCGCATCCAAGGCATTGGCTGGCGGCTCGAGCGAATAGTCTTTGCGATGCTCACTGGCTCGCTCGAACGGGTGCGAACCACGAAATGGTCTGGCGATGACTCGAGCTGTGGCGTACTGCCCTTGTAAAATGGCGCGGGCTTCCTTGCACCAACGGTACAGTGTTTCGAGCGGTACGCGGTCTTCGTGCGTGGCGATCTGAAAGACACTGTCGGCGCTGGTGTACAAAATAGGAAAACCAGTCTCGAGGTGCTGAGCGCCGTAATCGCGGATCACATCCGTTCCCGAGTAAGGTTTGTTGCACAACCAACCGCGTCCAATGGCGTGTTCAAAAGCGTCCATCACGGGTTTGGGGAAACCATCAGGGAAGACTTGAAAAGGATGCTCGAGTTGAATCCCCATGAATTCCCAATGACCGGTGCTGGTGTCCTTGCCTTGGGAAACCTCGAGCATTCGCCCGTAACTACCCGTTGGTGCAGCCACTTTTTTGGCTTTAACCGTGAGAATATGCCCCAAACCCAACGCCTCGAGGTTGGGAAGCTCAATACCTGTTTGCTCGAGAATATGATTGATTGTATGCGAGCCTTCGTCGCCGCGTGGGTATTCAGGGCTGCTCGAGAATAAATGCGCGTCTGGTAACGCCCCAACGCCGACGCTATCCAGCACGATGATGTGGGTTTTCATGCGGGCAGTCTACCATCCTCGAGCCATCTGCCATGCTCCGAAAAAAGTAAAATGCCAAGCATGACCCGTTTAGGGATTATTGGTTACACCAACGTCGCACCGCTCCTGCACACGCTCGAGAGCGAATTATCAGAACAACCTGTTCAGTGGGTGCGTGGCGTACCAACCCAAATCAACACGGCGCTGCTTTCAGGTGAAGTTGACATTGCCAACATCTCGGCATTTGAATTGATCCAAAACGCAGATGCGCTAACTGCCCTACCAGATTTTTCTATTTCAGTGCTAGGCGCGGTGTACAGTGTTTCGCTGTTTCATACTGTGCCGTGGGCAGAACTGGATGGGCAAACCATTGCAGTCACCACCCACAGCGCCACCAGCGTTAAACTGCTCGAGACGCTGCTGCGCTTAGATGGCATCAACGCTAAGCTCGAACGAGCTGAACCCAATCTTGAACACCTGCTCGAGAAGTACCCTGCGGCACTCTTAATCGGTGATGGCGCACTCTCCGAATGGTACAGACTGTGCGGACCGATTTCAGAAACCACGCAGATGTTTAGGCTGCCTAATCTTGGGCGGCTCTCGAGCGGACGCCAAGTACAAGTCACGGATCTTTCAACTTCTTGGTACGAACACACCGGAATGCCATTTGTTTTTGCTGTCTGGGCAACCCGCAAAGACAACCCACCACCGCTTGAATTGGTGCTGTCCATGCGCCGCGCTCGTCGGTATGGAGTTGGACATTTATCCGAAATCGCGGCGCTCGAAGCCAAGCGCCTTGGGTTGCCAGAACGCATTGTGCAGCATTACTTATGGAATTTTCGCTATCACCTCGAGCTACCCGACAAAGCTGGATTAGCCAAATTTTCGAGTTTGGTTGCCCCCAATGGCTCACCGTTGCAGTATTGGGATTTTTAAGGCGCAAGCTCTAAACTGCAAGGCTCGCCGTACAGTTTACCTTCAGCCAATTTGGTGACAAAGGTAGCAGCGCTCTCCATGCGTCCCAAGCCCTTCCAGACGTTGTTTTCTAAGGTCATGGCACAGTTTAAGCTCGGCTCGAGAGGGTTTAAGGCAACCCGCAAAAACAAGTGCGCCAAAAGCAGTTTGCGCTCTGGAAAGTATAAAATTGTGGTGACGTACTTTGTGCCTCGAGCTGAAACACTGGTGGCTTGAGCGCCTGCGAATTCAACATGGTACGTGACTCTGGTGGGTTCAAACTGCATCGCAAAGACTTCTTTATCCCATTTGTATATAAATGGTTTTTCACGCTCGAGCGGGAATGGGATTTGTAAGGCAAACAGCGCTAAATAAGTCTCGAGCATGGTCCAGCCTAGCACAAGCCAAAATTGGGTACACTGGTCTACATGACAAATTGGGTACACTGGTCTGCATGACAAATGAAGAAGTTCTGCTTGGCTTGGATGCTGGGGCAAGCAGTTGCAAATGGGCGCTTGTCAATGCCAAGCTCGAATTGCTGGCGGCTGGTCGAGTCGCCCCAATCACAGGGCATGTCTTTACCAAAGAACAACGCCAAAGCAATTTTGCGGCGCTCGAGGCGCTCACGTCTGCGCTTGGGCAACATAAACCCACTCGAGCTGTGGCGGGCATCACGGGCTTAAGCATGGGGGATGCTGCCGCGCAATTCTACCAAGATGCGCTGATCGAAGCGCTTGGCTTAGCCGATGTGGCGGTCATGTCCGACATGGATTTGGCGTACTTGGCGCATTTTGAACCAGGGCAAGGCATTCTGGTTTACGCTGGAACAGGTGGAATTGCTTATCATTTAAGCGCCGATGGCAGCCCAATCCGAGCTGGTGGACGTGGTTATTTGATTGCTGACCCCGGTGGTGGTTTTAGCATCGGACAACAGGCATTGCGTTTTGTCACCACGCTCATGGACATTTCCCCAACGCCCGAAACGCATCCACTCGCCTCGGCGGTGTTTGCTCATCTCGGCAACTCGAGCGACTGGACAATCATGCGCGAACACATCTACGGAGGCGGACGAAGTGCCGTGGCTGCCTTTGCGCCTCTGGTTGGAGTTGTGGCAGCCCAAGGCAACCCCGAAGCCATTGCCATCCTCGAGCAGGCAGGTCAAGAAATCGCTGAACTGGCAAGTCGAATCATGCGCCGCGTCGGTGTCTTGCCAATTGTCTTGGCTGGAGGAGCGCTTGAAGTCTCACCAATCATTGTAAAAAGCGCCCAAGCCGCCTTAGGAAACCTCGAGGTCAGCATTCCCAAAACCGATATTGCCCAAGCCGCTGCGAAAATGGCACTTGAATTATGAATCAACTCGAGTCATTGCGCCTTGCTGCCCTTGACCTTGGCTTTGATGCAGCCGCTTGGGTTACACCCAAAGTCCCCACCCAAGAAATTCAAGGTTTTGAAACGTGGCTCGAGAACGGTCAACAAGCTGGCATGGATTACCTCGAGCGCAGCGTGGCTCGCCGTGCCGATGTTCGCACTACGTTTGCGCCAACCAAAAGCGCTTTGGTGCTGATGGTGTCGCACAACCACCCCATACCAGAGAAACCAAGCGGCGGTACTCGAGTTGGTCGTGTAGCGCGGTACGCGTGGAGCAAGGATTATCACAGCACTTTAAAGCCAGTTTTGCAGCAACTCGAGCAAGTGGCTTTGAGCATGGGTATAAAAGCCAAAGCCTGTATTGACCATGCGCCGATTCTCGAGCGGGGCTTTGCCGTCAGGGCTGGTTTGGGTTGGGTGGGGCGTTCGAGCCAGATCATCAGCACCGAACTTGGGGCGTTGACCACCTTGGCGGTGTTGCTGACCGATCTGGAACTCGAGACTGAAAACCCACACCCAGACCGTTGCGGAAAATGTACCGCTTGTGTGACTGATTGCCCCACCGATGCAATCATGACGAACCGAACCATTGACTCGAGGGTGTGCATTGCCTATTACACCGTCGAGCATCGCGGCGCAGTGCCACTCGAGCTGCGGCGTAAATTTGGTCAGCATCTTTTTGGTTGCGATGACTGCCTTGATGTTTGCCCGTGGACAAAACACACAGGGCGATTTTCAAACCTACTCGAGCCAATCCCAGCCTTGGTTTTCCCAGACCTCGAGCCGTGGTTTTTGCAATCTGGTACATGGTTTGAGAAGCACTTTGCCCAAACTGCTTTCTCGAGAGCAAGACGCAAAGGCATGGCGCGAAACGCCGCCATAGTCTTAGGCAACCTAGCCGACGAACAGCACCTTTGGCTCTTAAAGCAAAGTATCACTGATGTCGGCTGGGAAGTACGAGAAGCCAGCGCTTGGGCGCTCGGTTGCTTTGAACATCACAAAGCTCAAAAACTCTTAGAAACCGCCCTTCAAGACCCCGACCCTCGAGTTCAAAGCACAGCCGCTCGAGCCTTGGCTGGTGAATTTAGAGCGACTTGATGCTCGAGTCAACGATGCCTTGCCTTCGTCCTTTATCCTTCGTCTTCAAACAACCCTCACAACGAACCAATACTCGAGCGCCGCTTAGCCTGATGCGCCAATAGTCGCTCGCCTTTGGCACTGTGCGTCACCAGTGGAACGAGTTTCTTAGAAGCCGCAACCCAAGCACTGACTTCTTCTAAAGTGGGGTCACGCCGCGCTAAGTTTTTACTGGCGTTGACCTCGAGCAGTTTTAAGTGCAGGTTTTCTGGAATGCGGTTTCGCAATTCTTTGACCGTGTCCACCCCAGCCGCCTCGAGCAGGTCAGAAAATTGTGTGCCAATGCGCGGCACTCGCATCAGATCAGCCCGATTGACCCATGCCAATAAGCGCTTCTCGGAGACTTTGAGTTCCGATGCTAAGTCCTTACGTCCGCGCAAGGTTGCGGCTTTTTTCAGCAGCGCAGCAGTGGTGCGTAAACCAAGCGCCTCGAGCCGAGCCGCGTATGTTGTGCCAATTCCTTCGATGTCTATCAGCTTTGCCATGGTTTTACGCCTGTAAAAACTGCTCGAGCCAAGTAGCCACGCCGAGTTCTTCGGGTGGAGCTATGGTTTCATTGGCTAAGCCACTTTCATGAGCTTCGGATTGCCCAACTGCCACGCCATACCCCGCCCACTCGAGCATGGTTAGGTCGTTGTTACCATCGCCAAAGGCAATTGTGTCTTTTTGGGCAATGCCCAAGTGCTTGGCAATCATCTCGAGCGCCGCGCCTTTATGAGCGCCGGGCGGGGCAACCTCGAGGAAGTGTTCGCCCCAAGGGTAAAACGTATGATTGGGATAATCGGCTTGTAGACTGCTTAAATGCCGTGTGACACCTTTTCCATGCAGGGTTAATTTGGATGGTTCGACCTCGGGGAAATTGGCAAAGTACGGTTCAACGGTGCGCCCTTCAGTCCTCGCCCAATCCCAGTATGGTTGACCATCCGGTCGCAGCGAATTGGGGTCTTTGACAAAAAAACGCATTTCATACGGCACAAAAAACTCATCCACTTGGTTTGAATACTGTTTGATGATGTTGGTCGTTTCCAAGTAACTCAGGCGCAAATCGCGCATGTAATTCCCATCAGGATGGGTGACACAACCACCCTGAGCCGTGCCAACCGGAGTGACCAGTTGTAACTGCTCGAGAAAAGGCTTTGCCGAGGCAATCACCCGCCCTGTGATGACCGTAACCGCATGACCCGAGGCTCGAGCTGAGGCAATTGCCGCAAGAATCGGCTGGGGGATTTTATAGTCTTGGGTGACAATTGTTCCATCAAGGTCAAAAGCAAGCAACTTCATTGTGCCTAGCCTATCACAGCTTGGGTCAGGGCGCTCTCGAGTGTAAACTGCTGTATGGCAAAAAAAATTGGATTCGGGCTGCTTGGATTATTGTTCGTGGTCTTAGGTGTGGGCTTGTACATTGGAATGCCTTACTTGAACATTGTTTCTTCGTATGCGGCAAAAAACTTGTGTTCGGGTGTGTTTGTGTCTGGTCGTAGCCCTGAGTCGCTTCGCGCCCAAGACTTACATGCGGTTTCGTTCTCCTCGCAGACTGTGGATACCGCCAATCAACGTGTGACTGCCAATGTCTTTGGTCTTGTACCAGCCACCGCGATTTACCGTTCGGGTTTGGGTTGTACTTTGGTCAACGAACTAACAGAAAGCCAAATGGGTGTAGCCGCAGAATGGGCAACTACGCTGCTTGCGGAAAAGAACTCAAACGAATCGAATCAAAGTCAATAAATGGATGAACACTTGCGTCCATCCCTCGAGCAAAAGCCTTACCATCGCCACCC
>JAAFJQ010000209.1 GCA_013298185.1 Deinococcales bacterium | reverse complement strand
CCACCGTACATTGCGCCGTAATAGATGCCAGCAAACATGATGAAGGCTGAAACTGGTTCGACTTTGAAGGTCACGGGAAGCAACAGCGCCACAGTCAAGGCTGGACCAATACCGGGCAGCACCCCAATCATTGTGCCTAAGAAAACACCAATGAAGCCAAACATGAGATTGGTCGGAGTCATGGCAACGCCAAAACCAGCAATCAGTGAATTGAGTGTTTCCACGGTTCTCCAGTAAAGCTGCTAGCTGCTAGTTATTAGCTTCTAGCTCTTGGGGGTTCAAAAGTGATTCTCGAGTTTTTCTATTTGAATCTATGGGCGTTCAGCTCGAGCCAAATTGCTGTGAGCCATAAAATACAGATAATTTATTCCCAACCCGTAGGGGCGAGGCTGTCTTGACCCTAAACGCGCACCTGACGGGCAGGGTCGCTGCCTCGCCCACGTCAGCAAACCATTTTTTCTTACAAGCTCTAAAACGGCAAAATGCCAGCAGGTAATTGAATCCCTAATCCTCGAGTGAACCCAACATACGCAATCAAAGAAACAATCAGACCGATCAAAAAATCCATTCCAAAGGCTCGAGGACGTTTTTGCAGTTCAATTGGACGAAAACCCTGTGCTGTGCCAGCAAACATCAGGCTCGAGGTGATGACAAATCCAAGTAAGTTGATGAAGAGAATCTGAATCAGCAAGCCAACTGCCACAAACACAATTGCCAAATAATTGGTGGGTGCATTTGGGTCAGCATCTTCTTCGCCAGCAGGTTCGGCTTTTTCGCCGCGCAGGGCATTGACCAAGAGCCAAATACCAATCAGGAGCAGTCCTGCGCCAACAATCAGTGGAAAAATGTTCGGCGGTACTCGAGCAAAGGTACTGGTGCTGCTCATTCCACCCGCTTGCACCAGAACAAAAATGCCAAGCAGCACACCAGTTATGGCGAAAATCACATCGGGCAGACTGATTTGATTTGATTTCATATGCCCCCAACCCATAGGGGTGTAGCGTGCTACGCCCCTACCAAAACGGATTATTTCAACAAACCAATGTCGCGCAGGGTTTTGACGATTTTTTCATCCTCGAGCTTCAAAAAGACTTCAAACTTGCTGCCCGATTGATAGAGGTCAATCCAGTTGCGTTGTTTGAGGATTTCTTTCCATTGCGGCGTGGCGCTCATTTTGTCCATCATGCCAACCAGTTCTTTACGACGGGCTTCGGCGATACCGGGAGGAGCAACAATGCCGCGCCAGTTGGCGATTTCAACATTGACTTTTTGTTCTTTGAAGGTTGGTGCATTGACTCCTTCGATTCGTTTGGGACTCGAGACTCCAAGTAAACGCAGTTTTCCAGCTTGAACTTGGGGCAGAAACTCGGATAGGCTCGAGACTCCTGCTGCGACTTGGTTGCCCAAAAGGGCTGCCAAGGCTTCGCCGCCACCAGCGTATGGCACGTAATTGACTTTGCTCATGTCGGTCCCACTGGCTCGAGCCAGCAGACCCACAGTGATGTGATCTGTTCCACCGGCGCTACCACCTGCAACTGGTGTACCGCCGGGATTGGCTTTCCATGCTTCTAAGAAATCGCCAAGGTTCTGGATTTTGCTACCAGCAGGCACAACCAAAGCCTGAAATTCGCCGGTCAGACGAGCAATCGGTGTGACCATGTCTAAGTTGGCTTTGGATTTGTTGGTTTGAATTGCACCAACCATCACCAAGCCCATGACCATCATTTGATTGCCGTCACCTTTGGCGTTGACAAACTGGGCTAAGCCAACCGTGCCACCAGCTCCAGCCACATTGGCAACTTGTGTTCCAGTAGCCAGTTTACTGCTCTCGAGAACACTTTGAATGGCTCGAGCGGTTTGATCCCAACCGCCTCCGGGCGCGGCGGGTGCCATGATTCGTAGACCGCTGACTTGTGCCACACTCGAAGCTCCAAAACCAGCCAACATCGCTGCCATACCAAGACCGAACAACACACGTTTACGCATACATTTCCTCCAAAAAATTGTGATTTCGGGTAGTGTAAGGGCTGATCTCAAGACTGCCTAGTCTTTTGTTCACAGCCATGTACAAAAGAATGTGAACTACGTTTACCAGTTTGCTAACATGACCCAATGGCAGCACAACCCAGTTTTGTTCCTAATTTGCAACGCAAATGGGGCATTCAGCAACGATTTTTCTTGTTGCAAGCGGTGTTGTTTTTGTTTTTAACGATCATTCTAGCAGCCGTGCAAATCAGTTCGCTCCGCGCCAGTTTAGAGCGCGATTATGGGATTCGAGCGCTGAATGTTTCAAGGTCGGTGGCGCTGATGCCCACCGTGATTGCGGCGATGAATGATGCCCGTCCGCAGGATGTGATTAACCCATTGGTCAACCAATTGCGCGAAAAAGTCAGTGCTGATTTTATTGTCGTTGGTAATCTCGAGGAAGTGCGTTACTCGCACCCACTGCCAGAGCGCATTGGACAAAAAATGGTTGGCGGCGACAACCAAGAACCGTTTGCGGGTCGGGAGATTGTCAGTATTGCTACGGGTTCGTTGGGGCGCTCAATTCGTGGCAAAGTACCGCTTTTTGATGCTTTGGGCAAAGTGATTGGGGTGGTCAGCACAGGTTTTTTGCTACCTACGGTGCAAAGCACATTTTTTTCTGTGTTGCAAAGCATCTTGCCGTGGTACGGCGTGGCACTCTTAATTGCCTTGGTTTCCTCGAGCCTGATTGCTCGGCGCTTAAAACGTGAAATGCTCGACCTCGAGCCAGAACAAATTGCCGCCTTGGTGCGTCAGCATCAAGCCACGCTCAGCGCCATGCAGGAAGGCGTGTTGGTGCTAGACCCCAACCAAACCATCCAAGTGCAGAATGCTCGAGCCGAACAGATTCTTGGGGCTGGTTTGGGGCAGCAGATTCATCGCATTTGGTCAGAGTTATCTGAAATCCGCCTCGAGCCAATGCAGAACCAACCCGTGCGTTACGCCCAGCAACACCTGATGGTCAACATGCTCGAGATGGGCGAAGGCTGGTCAGTGCTGACCTTTCGTGATCGCGCCGAGGTTCTCGAGATGGCAAGCCGCCTGACCCAAGCTCAGGAGTACGCCGATTTACTCAGGGCGCAAACCCACGAATTTCAAAATCGTTTGCACACCATTTCAGGTTTGATTCAACTTGGGCAGTTGGATCAAGCCCTGAGCATCATTCAAAGCGCCTCGAAGCGCAGTCACGCCCTGCATGAGTTACTTCATGACCTCGAGATTCCGCAAGTCGCGGCTTTGATTATTGGCAAATTTGAACGCGCCCAAGAACTCGGTATCCTTTTCAGCCTCGAGTCTGGCTCGAGTTTACCCAAGCGCTGGGCAGATTTAGGCACGGAAACACTGGTGCTGCTGATTGGCAACCTGCTCGAAAATGCCTTTGATGCTGCCCTGACCAGCTCAGAAAAACAAGTTGAACTGATGCTCGGAGCTGACCCTGACGGCTTACAAATCGAAGTGCGCGACTCTGGAGCTGGGATTCCCGAGTGGTTGCTACCCAAAGCCTTTGAGCGAGCTGTCTCGAGCAAAGGCACAGGGCGAGGTTATGGTTTACATCTGGTCAAACAAAATGTTCAGGCGTTGGGTGGTTTGGTGCAGTATTTTCGGCGCAACCAACAAACCGTATTTCAAATCAGTTTCGCCAATGAAACGCTCGAGGTCAGGGCATGAGCCGTATACAAGTATTTCTGGTCGAAGACGACCCATTGGTTAGCCAAGTCAACGCGCAAATGATCTCGAGTATCGCCCAATTTGAAGTCATCGGCACTGCCCGCACCATCCGCCAAGCCAAAAATCAGATTCTCGAGCTTCAACCGCAGTTGTTATTGGTGGATGTTTACTTACCTGATGGCAGTGGACTCGAGCTACTGCACTTCCTTCGCCGTGAACGCCTGCACTTTGAAGCCATGATGATCACCGCCGCCAACGATACCGCTTCGGTCAAAAAAGCCCTCGAGCAAGGTGTTTTTGATTACCTCACCAAACCTTTTGAACGAGCCAGATTAGAACTGGCACTCGAGCGCTACCTGACCCGCCAGCAGATCCAAAACACCCAGATACTCAGCCAAGCCAGCATAGACCATGTGCTGGGCTACACCCTCGAGCCAGACTTACCCAAAGGCATTGATGCCCAGAAACTCGAGCAGATAAAAGCCCTACTGCGCCAAACATCCGTGGCTCAAAGCGCTGAAGAAATCGCTGGCAGCATCGGCATTTCCAGAGTCACCGCATGGCGCTACCTCGAGTTTTTATGCAGCATCAATTGGGCGCTCCTCGAGAATGACCAAAGCGGCACGGGCAGACCAATCAAGCGCTATCAAAGAATGTAGGAAGGGCAGGGAAAAAAGAAAAGAGAAAAGGTTTTTGCTTTAACCTTTCCTCTTTAACCTTTGACCTTTTACCTTCCTATCTCACCATCCAACCGCGTGGAATTCTCGAGTTGCGTGCTGCTCGAGACTCGAATCACATCAGCTTTGGTGCGGTACTCTTCTAAAGTCATGGCATCCACGTAACTCATGGCGCTTCGCAATGCCTGTTCGTAGTGCTTGAAGACTTCATGGACAGTTTCGGATTCAAAGCGCACCCGTCCTTGCGCTCCTTCGACAAATTCGGTGTTGCCTTTGGCTTTGGCGCTTGCCATACCAAAGTATTCTTTGTACTTGTGTGCGCCGAGTTCAAAAATCGGTGAGCAAGTCTCTGTAGCAGCGCTGAATGGACGACCCATCATCACCAAATGCGCTCCGAGCGCCACGGCTTTACAGAAATCGGCGGTGCTTTTGATACCACCATCTATGCACAAAAAATGTGGGCTGTTGCCACTGACTTGCTCGACCAGCCACGCGTTGGGGCTACCGATTCCAGTTACGCCACGGGTGGTACAAGCGCTGCCTGAGCCAACGCTGTACTTTTGTATATGGCGTTGCTTTGAACCCAAAAAACGCTGCACAGCTCGAGGTGAACCAAAGTTCCCAACCATCAACACATTTTGGTCATTATGCCAGTCCAGCACGTCTTCGTCTTCGATGATTGCGCCATTGGCAATGTCTATAGAAACAATGATTCCATTTTTGTTCATCAGAGCAGCTTTGTGTTCTCTAAACTCGTCTAAGCCTACAGCAATACCGACGGGCAACCCTTCAGCCGCCAATCTCGAGACAGCCGAAAAACGCGCTTCAAAACTGGTGTTTGGCATTCCTCGAGACTGAATATGCACCCCACCAGCCTCAGCCACAGCTCGAGCAAAGGTGGTACTCGGAGCGCCCGTGTTGGTGTAATCGGTGTCAAAAACAGCCATGCTGGCGGTAAGAATTGGAAGATTTAACTTGAACGCGCCGACTTGCAAACTGGTGTCCACCAAACGCCGAGACTTCACACGGCTGTGCGGGGCTGGGAGAATCAGAACATCATCAAAAGTAAAGGCTTCGGTACTCGAGGTTTTCATAGCACTATTCTACCAACCTTGAGTGCCAGCTTCGCCCTTAAATGGACCCACCACATCAGATGTGATCCAACCACCATAAAAATTCCCTGCTTGCGGAGTTACCAATTCATCATCCACAAAGCAACCATCGCCCGTTTGCAGCATCACTCGAGCAGGATAAAACGCCAAGTGATTGACCAGCGCCGCATACGCTTTTGATGGAATAGGATAAAACCAAGCCACATTTTTCACCCCTGCCTTCAAGTCAAAATAAGCAGCTTCGCCTTTGAATTCGCAGTAACTCGAGGTCTGGCGGTTGCGCTCGAGCAAGTCTAAATTCACATCCTCGGGTGGGATGTAATAACTCGGTGGGTGCGAAGTCTCGAGCAGACGCAAAGTGCGAACCGAATCGGCTAGGACAAGCCCGCTCGAGACAATCCGAATGCGTTTGCTGCACGGCTCAAGGCGCGGTGGGCGGGGATAATCCCAAACGCTTTCTTGTCCTGCTTGTGGTTGAATTTTCTTCATGGATTGAGATTACCGCATGAAAAACTGATTTACTTGACTCGAGGTTGCAAAGCAGTTTGAACCAATTCGATACTCCCAAAAAATATTGTCCTACCTCAAAGCACCCCTCTTTGAGGGGTCGAGCGTAGCGAGGGGGAGTACCTGACCAATTGCTCGAGAATAGCCACTCAAAAGAAAAATCCCTCTCCAAAATCTCGGGAGGGATAATTAAAAATCGAATTTCAATTCATTTGCTTACTGACAATCACTCGAGCAGGACGAATGAGTTTCCCATTCAAGGTAAATCCGGCTTGGAACACCTCGAGGATGATGTCATCTTGTGCGCCCGGTACAACTTGTAGCGCTTCGTGAACGTTCGGATCAAACACCGAGTCCTTGCCTGAAACCATAATTGCGCCGTACTTCTCGAGGTTCTTGAGGAAATTCTCGCGCACGCTTTGCAAACCCGGTATCAGGGTAGCGGGGTCTTTGACTCCAGCATCGGTGGCTCGTGCAATGTCGTCGTAAGTGCCGAGCAGAGTTTCTATCGCATCGGCTGCACCAGCGATTTTGGCTTCTTTGGCATCTTCTGCCGTGCGACGGCGGTAATTTTCAAAATCCTCTTGCAGGCGCACATAACGGGTTTTCCATTCGGAGACTTCCCGCTCGAGGTCATCCACGCGGTTCAGGCGTTTCATCATCTCATCGAGCTTGGCAAAGGCAGCTTCATCCATTTCTGGTGCGGCACTCGAGCTTGTTTCTTCGACATTCTCGAGGTCGTTTGGGCTGTCTATATTGACAGTATTGGGGTTGTTCGCACCCACACCATCCTCGAGTTTTTCTTCGATTTTATTTTCTGCGTCTGTCATATTTGTCCTCGCAAGACCGTAGGGGCGAGGCATGCCTCGCCCCTGTAAGAGGTCAATGATTTGCTTTATCCACTTAGCCAGCAGGTTTGAAATCTGCATCAATCACATCATCGTCTTTTTTGGCTTCGGCAGTTGGTGCTTCGCCACCGCCACTTGGTTGGGCTTGAGCAGCCGCTTGCATCAGGTTACGCAGTGCCTCCTCGAGGTCTTTTTGCAATTGCTCGATCTTGGAGTCATCGGTGGCATCGTTCTGCACAGCTAGTCTGGCTTCATCCGAGAGGCTTTGAACTTTGTCTTTCAGGTCTTGCGGGGCGCTGGCGCT
>JAAFJQ010000207.1 GCA_013298185.1 Deinococcales bacterium | reverse complement strand
CTCAGATCAGCAATCTTTTGTCGTAACTCGGGATTGTTGGCATACGCTGCGGTGATGCGTTGGCGTTGCAACTCACGCTCGAGTGGGGTGTAAAAACTGGCTCGTTTGGCTCGAAGGTTGGCTCGAGCCTCTTCATAGGCTGGTTCGGTCCAAAAATCAGTGGCTTTTTTCTTTTGCTGGTCGCGGTAAGCTCGGTAGCGCACATCATCTTGGCGCAGTTGTTCGTAGGCATCTTTGATTGCTAAGCCGTGGGCTTCAGGGTCAAAATCCCCACCATCTTTGAAAGGTAAAAACGACTGGGCATTGTGCAAACGAATGTGCGCCGAGGCATCCATGCGCTCGAGATTCCACGGATTGTTGTTGCGTCGGTTGTGGTCAATGTGATGACGGTGACTGTTGGGCGTGGCAGCGTACACACCATGCTCGAGATTCCATTCATCGGCGAGACGATGGGTCGGATATAAAAAGCCTTGATTTGGTTGGTACACCATTTCATAACCACGGTACGGATTGCGATACAATGGCATCAATGAGTCTTGCGGACGCAAATCAGCCGCCATCACCGCCCGTCCATCTCGGGTGATGAATTGATGATCTGGTGTGGCTTCTATGGTTTGTCCATTGTCGAGTTGAATCTCGAGCAAACTGTCACGTCCAATAAAACGTGGCGCATCGAGCAATGTAACCACCACTCGCCCGTATTGATTCAGGCTGTACCCCCAAAACATCTCGCCTGATTCGGCACGGTGCGCCATCTGCTCGAGGGTTGGGCTTGAACCATCCACCAATGCCACGCGGGTATTCCCCGAAAAGCAACGCGCATAACTGGATTTTCCTAAAGCTACGACCATAACCGTATCAGGTATACGAAGGTATTCGACACTGCGAGCCAGCACAAAACTGTTCGGTGGGATAATCACCTCGTCGCCCTCAAAGTCAATAAAAGCCCGTGGATCAAAGTTTTTCGGGTCCACTACCGTACTAAACGCATTGACAAAAATCTTCCATTCCCTTGCCGCCCGTAGGTCATACCCAAAGCTCGAGACCCCGTAACTGATGATGCCGCCATTCTCCGAATTGCGAACTTGTCGGTCTGCAAAGGGTTCGATCATCCCTTCTTCGAGGGCTTTTTTTCGTATCCACCAATCTGGTTGAATCATGGGGCATAGTTTAACAGGCTTTTCAGGTTATCAACCAAAAATCCGAGGTGATTCTCGAGAAAGTGCCATCATTGCGAGCCTTCGTCCTTCCATAAAATTTCCAAACGATTCCTCGAGATCACTTTCCTCTTTGATCTTTCCTCTTTCCTCTCACACACTTGTATCCGCCGCTCAAATCAGGGACAATCTCATTTGCCATTCCCCCCAATTATTTTTAGACTGAGTACAAAATTAAGGAGTGTACGCAATGAAAATCCTGTGCTTAATCAGGCAAGTCCCCGATGCAGAAGCCAAAGTCAAAGCCGCAAACGGCAAAGTTGATCTCGAGGGTGCAACCATGGCACTTGACGGCATGGATGAATACGGTGTCGAGCAGGCTCTACGCATCAACGAAGGCGGCGCGAACACCGTGGCTGTGGCACTCGGCAATGCCCGATTTGAAGATGCCATCCGTCGCGCCCTCGCCATGGGTCTCGAGCGAGCCGTGCATATCGAAACTGATTTGCTCTTGGACGTTGTCTCCCAAGCCCAAATCTTAAAGGGCATTGTTCTCGAGGAAACCCCAGACCTTGTCTTTGTTGGTGGTCAACACGCCGACACCGACTCACAAGCCTTGGGTGCAGCTTTAGCCGAGGCGTTAGGCTGGAATCAAGTCACTTGGACAACTGAACTGACCTTTGATCACGGCACTGCCAAAGCCACACACGACACCGACGATGGCAAAGAAAGCCTCGAGCTGAGTTTGCCTGCTGTGATTACCACCCAACAAGGCTTGAATGAACCACGCTACCCGACCTTACCGAACATCATGAAAGCCAAGAAAAAAGAAATCCGAAAAACCAGCCCCGACCAATACGGCATTGTGAATAGCAAAGTCAAAATCGTATCCCAAGAAATCCAAGAACGCGCCCGATTGAACAAACTCATAGACGGCAAAGACCCCGTAGCGGCAGCTGAGCAATTGGTCAAACTACTGCACGAAGAAGCAAAAGTGATTTAGAGCTATGAGCTATGAGCTATGAGCCAGAAAAACTTCATAGCTCATAGCTCATAGCTCATAGCCCCTCCAAAGGAGACTCCATATGATTCTGGTTGTTTGCGAATTTGATACAAAACTCAAAAAATCGGCGCTCGAGGTACTCGGTGCAGCTCAGCGTTTGAATGACGGCATCACGGCTGTTTTGCTTGGTGCTGGTGCAAGCGCGGTTGCGCCCGAAGCAGCCTTGTACGCTGACCAAGTGCTGGTTTGCGAAGATGCGCTACTCGAGGGTGCTAAGAACATGGCGCAAGCCGTGGCTGACCTTAGCGAACAAGCCGAAGCCAATTTGGTGCTTATAAGTGGTTCTCGAGGTGGGCGTGAAGTTGCGCCTCGGGTGGCGGTGCGCTTAAACGCGCCGTATCTCGAGGATGCGATTGCTTTAGAAGGCATCGAGGGCGGTTTGCGGATTCAGCACTATGCGTATTTGGCTCGAGTCACCGAAACACTCGAGGCGGTTGCACCTGTGGTTGTGGCAACGGTCAAACCAAATACCCAAGCTGTCGGAAGCCCTAAAGCCAATGCTGGCGACGTTTACGATGTCGAACTCGAGCTGAGTCCAAGTGGGGTCAAGGTCTTGGGGCGTGTTGTGGAAAAATCCTCTCGAGTTGCCCTGACCGAAGCCAGTGTGGTGGTGACTGGTGGACGTGGCTTGGGCGCACCCGAAAACTTTGCTTTGATTGAGAGCCTAGCTGATGTCTTGGGAGCAGGTGTTGGCGCAACTCGAGCGGCGGTGGATGCTGGTTGGCGACCTTATGGCGAACAAGTCGGACAAACTGGCAAGACCGTGCAACCCAATGCCTATATTGCTGTGGGTGTCTCGGGGGCAGTGCAGCACCTGTCGGGCATGGGTAAATCCAAGAACATCGTGGCGATCAACAAAGATGCCGAAGCACCAATTTTTAAGGTGGCGGATTACGGGATTGTCGGCGATTTACACGCGATTATGCCTGCCCTGATTGAAGCCGCCAAAAAGCTCAAAGACTGATGTTGTATGAATCCATCTCGGCTTCAACAATTCATCAACATCACCGAAGGGATGTCGCGTGAGCATAGCCGCGTCTTGACCACCAAATACGCTCAGAACCAAGTGGCGTTGTTCAGACATATCTACGAAATTCTGGCTACGCCAACCGATGCCAGCACCAAATTGCCCTATAACTCTCCTTTTCCGTTCAACGATGCCTATGATTTCGATTGGCTTGTGCAGGATGTATGGCTATCGCCACGCGGCGATGGGATTGTTCTGTTCTCATCACCGCGTGGGTTTATGGCGGGTATGGGGACAACCTATCACTACTATCTGTTGATTGATAACAGCATTTGTATCACAACCCAAGACTGGTGGGAGGATAACATTGCCGACCCAGAGGAATTCGATTTTCATGTGAGGGCGACTTCAGCAGAGGCGCTTGAGCGTGCGGTTAAGGTGCTAACAGAGTATTGGAACGATCTCGAGTAGCTATAAAAAACTCAAGGATTAGGTTTTGTTAAATTTAAATCAAACCGAACACGCCTTAACAGGTCTGTTCGGTTTGATTTTGTTCTCGAGCCAGACGCTTGCATTTACTGCACAGCGTAAGCACCAATGCCAACGCCGGGGTAGTAATAGCCAAGGATCTGCGTATAACCATACCCTTGGGCTGCAAAGTACCGCGCTCCGTATTGCGATAAGCCAACGCCATGCCCATTGCCATAACCTTCGATGATCAGTGGGTTGCTCGAGACGACATCAATCATGCTGCTTTTTGCGCCTAACGCCCTTGCAAGGTTGTAAATTCGTGTGCCTGTTAAGCGAACTGTACCTGCACTGCCTACGATTTCCATAGCACTTGGGCGATTGCTTTCAGTGCGATCCAAGACCCGCATACTGCGAAACTGCCCAACATTGACAAACCTCGAGACAACGCTTTGCGCCGTGGCAGGGCTGACCGTGACTCGCCAAGCGGTAGGACTCGAGACGCCTCCCGGGTCAGGGCGAGCCAGCAAGTATGGTAAGTCACCGCCCCAAATTTCACGGCTCGAGGCGGTGTAGCCGCCACTCTCGGCATGGAAGTAAGTGCGGGCTGGTCTGCCAGCGTAACTGAGAATTAAGCCTCGGGTGCTGGCAGCGGCTGCATCGCCGCGAGGTGTTTCGGCGGTTGCACCACCATAAACTTGGCAGCGTTCAGTATCGCACAGGTCATAATCGGCTTTGGAGTTGAGATTGGCAATCGCGTAGGTTCTGGCAATCACTGCTTGGGCTTTTAAGGCTTCTTCGTGCCAATTGGTTGGCATCTCGAGCGGAATCACACCACGCACGTACTCTTCAACATCAAGGGCATTGACCAGCATCACCTGTCCATCTCGAGCCAGCAACATGGCTGCGCCTCGGTAGAGTTTATTGCCAAATTGAAAGTAACCAGCGTTGCTTTGCAAAATAATTCGGTCTTTGCCAGTATCAAAGATGCCTGAGGCGGCTTCAATGCCAATATCTCCTGCCAGATTTGAAATACGCCATTCGAGTGCTGTATCGCTGCTCGAGAAGGTTGTACCATCGGCATAAAGTGCCGCATGACTACCTGGTAACAGCAACGAGATTTTACTTTGCTGCTCGAGCAGAATCCGAATTAAGAGAACATTGGCGTTGCGCGGCTGTGCCACAACCACCGAAAGCAACGCCAAACAAGCCAAGATAAAAGCGCGAAACCACATGGTTACGGAGTGTACCTGATTTTTGTCAGTGATTTGTGCGGTTTGGTCACACTTCAGGGTTTTGTCCTCAATAGACGGCTGCTCCGACCAAGCCTGCATCTGCGCCTAAATCGGCTTTGACAACCCTTAAACTTGCCCACGGAGAACCAAAGCCGAGCAAATGCTTTTGCACCCGCTCGAGATAACTCGGTGCAAGTCCAAGCCCCCCGCCAATGGCGGCTCGTTCAATGCCAAGAATGGCTCGTAAGTTAGCCAGTAACCGTGCCACCCGAAGCGCACTGTTCTCGAGAAGCACGAGGGCTTCGGATTCACCTTGGTTGGCTCGAGCCACCAGTTCTTTTGCACCTGACCAACCGTGCTGCTTAGCCAGTGCATCCAATGCCGAGCCACTGGCTAAGTACTCGAGTGGTGTGTCCAAATCGGTTAAGGTAAAGCCAAGTTCAGCATGCAGCCCGTGCGCCGTGGTGTGAAGCTGCGAATTGATAACCAGACCGCCACCAATGCCTGTTGAAACCGTAACAAAGGCAAAATTGGTTGTGCCTCGACCAGCGCCCCTCTGGAATTCTCCCCAAGCGGCGGCATCGGCATCGTTTAAGACTTTTGTCTCGAGTTGAGTTTTATGCTCGAGCCACGTTGCCACATTCACGCCATTGTGCCAATTGTGCAGGGTTTCGTTGTTTAGGGCGGTCACCACACCATTTGCCACGCTGCCACAAGCTGCCACACGAATGGCTCGAGCTACCGAAATTTTGGGTGCAATCAACCCAAGGCACGCCCCAAGCAGGTTTTCTGGTGTGCGGTTGGCTGGGGTTGGGGTTTGCGCTGGCTCGAGCAGATTTGTCCCATCCCACAGCGCACAGGAGAGTTTTGTTCCACCAATATCAAGGGTAAGGATCATACCGTGCTGAACGATACCATGCTTTTTGAACTGCTCATTTGAATGCTTTGGTGTACAATGCGGCAATGAATCGTGTTTTATTAGGAGTCCGAGGCTTAAACACCGAAGACGCAGCCGAGCGGGTGATGAGCGCCCTGAAAAGCATTGGTGGTGTGACCGAAGTCAATAACCCTCATCCTGGGCAAATCGAAGTGGGTTTTGACCCCACCCAAGCCACGGTCATGGATTTACTCAGGGCAGTGCGGAGTGTTGGCTACTTAGCCGGAATGCTCTAATGCTCGGGTATATTGGCGTTTATACGGCTCGTCTCGAGATGCCGTGGGTGGATAACCTCAAAGAAAAACGGGCTTTGGTGCGCCCAGTCACCGAACGCCTCAAAGCCCGTTTCCCCGTGTCTGTGGCGCGGTTAGATGGCTTAGATGCCCACGATTGGGAAGTGATTGGCGTGGTTAGTATTTCCGCCGATGCAACTTGGCTCGAGGGGGTACTGCAAGACGTTTCAAAGTTCATTGTTAAAAATGGCGAGTACACTGTCTTGGACGAAACCTTTGAAATTCTTGAATTGGAAAACTAAAGACTGCCTCAAGGACAGTTAAAGATACCTTTAAGTTCAGTCTCATATCAAAAACCAATTCTCGAGTATGATGTTTTTGTGAAAAAGATTCTGATTGGCATTGGGCTTGCGGCGGTTCTCTCGGGTTGTATCTCGACTGGTTTAATCACGGTGTTTTCGGACGATGTGACATTTACATCTAACTATGTGGAAAACCGAGGTGCTTTGCAGGTTGCTGCCATTTGTGACAACAAAAATGATACTCAAGTGACCTTGAGCTTTCGATTCTCAGGTAGGATCAGTAATTTCCAATCATTTCGCGTCAGATTAAAGGGTGATACTGCCGCTAGACCCGCCTATGAGTCACCTTCTTTTATACTTAATCCACCATCCCCTGGTGTTTCAATTTCAGGTCAACGAATTACAGTAACTTTTGGATTTGCCACAGGAACTGTACCGTTTAAGAATCCCGCTTTGATGCCACAGGCTTTGGTTGTCAATCCAGTTGTTCCACCTGTTCTCGTTCCATTCAAAAAAGGCGCGTTGAATCTCGCCTTGCAAATCACAGATTCTGATGGTTCGTCCGTAGGCAGTAGCACCCTTGTTGATGCCATTCCAGTGTGGGATAACTGCCCATAAACGTACTCGAGTTTTTAGAGTCCCTGAACTTGTTTCAGGGATTTTTTGTTTTGGTGGTTTCGCAAAGAATTGCCAAGCCACTTTTCTTTTAGACTCGAGTTCACACACCGCCTTACCATCTCTCACTCTCGAGTCCTACCTTGTCTCTCACGTCATAAACCCCACATTCTCGAGTCTCCCTGACCCTGCTTGACAAGAGCTTGAATGGGTGATACATTCTTCGTCGCTCTGCACGAGGGCAGTTCTGCAAAG
>JAAFJQ010000206.1 GCA_013298185.1 Deinococcales bacterium | reverse complement strand
ATGGCAAAAAGATTTGGGTGGCACAGCACCAAGCCCAAGACTCGAGCAGCGCCTCAAATTCAGCCCTGAAGTGGTGGCATTCGCGCCTTACTTGGAAAGTTTTAGTTTGCTTTCCCGTCGGGCTTCCCAAGGGCGTGGAGGTTCACAAGCCCCTGCGCTGTTGTACGGCGTGAATCCACTCGAGGAAGCCAAGACACTGAACCTCAACCCAGACGACCAAAAACGCCTCGAGACGCTGCCGCCCAATGGCATTTTGCTAGGGCGGGATTTGGCGCGGTCATTGTCGCCGCTGATTGGTGATGAAATTTTTATGCTGGTCTTTGATGGCTTAGATTTATCCAAAATCAAACGCACCCGATTTAAGTACCACGGTTCGTACACCACCAACAATTACCAAATAGATAACGTCATTGCCTTTGTGCATCTGCCAGCGCTGCAAGCTGCTAAGCAAGCTGGTGTGAACATCAGTGGGTATCATGTGCGCCTGACCGACCCGAACCTCGCGCCAAGGCTCGCCAATACCCTTCCAGTCAGTCTCGAGCCGAACAGTGCCTCGGAGTTCTACGGCAGACCTTGGCAGGATGCGTACCGAAATTTAATTGACTCGATGAACCTGCAAAAACAAGTGATTGGCGCGGTGCTGGTCTTGATTTTGATTGTGGCAGCCTTTGGGATGGTCAATGTTTTTCTGCTGACTGTCTTTGAAAAAACCAGTGAAATAGCCATTCTTCGGGCGATGGGCGCGAGTGCCAGAACCATTCAGAACATTTTTCTGCTCGAGGGGGCGGTCTTGGGCGGCATTGGCTTGGTGCTAGGCAATATTCTGGGCTTAGCGGTTTCGTATTACTTTGTGGTCTTCCCATTCCGCTTACCGGGCGATTTGTTCTTTATCAATGCGCTGCCCGCCGATCCTCGAGCCGCTGATTTTCTTTGGGTCAGTGCCGTGAGTTTGGTGGCGACGTTGTTAGCAGCTTTTATTCCTGCACGGCGAGCGGTCAACATTGAACCCGCTAAAATCATTCGGTGAACTCATGAAAGCCAATATCACTTACTGGACAACAACCATGATTGAAAGTTCGCACCTCGAGTTCGTCAAACTGATGGCGCTCGTCCCACTCGAGCAACGCCGCAAAAGCGGTCAGCTCGAGCAGTGGTCAATCAAAGACGAATTGCTGCATTTGGTTTACTGGCTCGAGGTTTTTTGCCTTAACCTGCAAGCCCAAAAAAGTGGGAAGCCACTGATTGACATATCGGACTATCTTGCCCTGAACGACCAAACGTGGCTCGAGCGGAACAAGTGGACTTGGAAGCAACTCGAGGCTGCTCTTGAAGTTGTTTTTGCGAATCTCGAGACTGAACTTAAAAACCTTGACGAGCGAGAATTCATCTTTGCAGTTGATAAAAAACCACTGGCAAATGCTGTGGTTTACGAACTTTTCACCCATCCACTGCATCATTTTCAAGGTATCTACAACAAACTTGGGCTGCTTCTCGAGCGTGAGGCGATGCTAAAACGGGTTTTGGTTGTCCTCGAGCGCCGTGGTTTCTCGAGGTTTACGGCAAGAACGCGCAAGAAAATTTTGGGGTATCTCGAGGCAAGTGCTTGATTTGGGTTATTGAATCAGCACCCGAGCTTTGGCTTTGGCTAAACGCATCAGATGCTCGAGTTGCAAATAATGCTCGAGTTCTGAAGACTCTTCTGAATTAAGTCCCGAATTCTTTTCTTGAGCAATTAAGTATGCCACCCGTTCTTTGCTTTGCTCCGAGGGCATGAAATCTGCTATCGCTTTGGATGGTTGACCAGATGCGATAAAATTGATGACTTCTTCGTAAGCTCTGACCATGCCAAAAGTGTAATCGAAATGAACTGAGATGACAATCTAGCCATCTGCCCTTGACAAATTCCCCTCAAACCGCCACACTCGAGCGCTTATGGACTCTATACCGAGTGATGACCTCTTGAATAAAACTTACGCTGGCTTTGTGGCAATTGTTGGTAAACCCAACGTTGGTAAAAGCACCCTGCTCAACACCCTCCTTGGGGCAAAAGTTTCGGCGGTCACGCCCAAACCCCAAACCACGCGGCGAGGAATGCGCGGCATTTACACGGGTTACGGTGAAACCGCGCCGTACCAAGCTGTTTTTGTGGATACTCCGGGTTTGCACCGCCCTGCCGATGCCTTGGGTCAGTACATGAACAACGAAGTTCACAATGCCTTGTCTGATGTGGATGCTGTGTTGTGGGTTGTGGATTTGCGTCGCCCTCCCGCCGAGGAAGATAAACTCGTGGCTCGAGCCATCGCGCCTTTTGATAAGCCTCTATGGTTAGTCGGCAATAAACTCGATGTCGCCAAATACCCAGACGAAGCCATGAACGCCTACGCTAAACTCCTCGAGCGCACCGATGTCAACATCGTCAAACTCAGCGCCCAGAACGACCCCTTAGCCGTGGGGCAACTGCTGGCAGAAGTCCTGAAAACCCTGCCCGAAAACCCATTTTTCTTCCCTGACTTCGGACGCTCCGACCAAAGCCGCGAGCAATGGGCTGCCGAAATCATCCGCGAAGAAGCCATGCAAGCCCTGTACGAAGAAATCCCGTACAGCATCGCCACTCGAGTGAATTCGTGGCTCGAGCGTGACAATGGAATGCAGGTTCTCGAGGCTGAACTGATCGTTGAGCAGTCCTCGCACCGAAAAATCGCAGTTGGCGCTGGCGGCAAGATGCTCAAACAAATCGGACTCCGCGCCCGCAAACAACTCGAGGTTTTCTTGAACAAAAAAGTTTACCTTCAACTCGAAGTCATCGTCATGAGCGGCTGGCGTTCCGATACCGAAGCCCTGCGCGAACTCGGCTACGAGTAAAAGCAGAGGAAAGAGGAAAGGTCAAAGAGAAAAGACCTTCCTCGAGACTCTACTTTCCTCTTTTCTCTTTAACCTTTTCTTTCGAGGTCTTGATATGCACAAAGTTGCGATAGTTGGTCGTCCAAACGTTGGTAAGAGCAGTTTATTTAATCGTATTATTGGTCGTCGGGCGGCGGTGGTGGCGGATATGCCGGGTGTGACTCGGGATGTCAAAGAAGAAATGTATTTGTACGAGAATCACCGCATTCTGATGATGGATACGGGCGGGCTTTGGAGCGGGGATGAATGGGAAACGAAAATTCTCGAGAAAGCCGAGATGGCAATTCATGATTGTCGTTGTGTGATTTTTGCGGTGGATGGGCGCGAGGACATCACTTCGGCGGATTATGAAATCGCTGATTGGTTGCGCCGCTTGGGTAAGCCTGTGATTCTGGTTGCCACCAAAATAGACCACTTTAAGCATGAGAACGAGCTGTCCGAGATTTACGCGCTTGGTTTTGGCGTGCCGATTTGCACCAGTGCCGAACATGCTCGTGGTCTCGAGGAGTTGATGGACGCGGTGGTTTCGCATTTACCAACCGATGAAGAGGATATTTCAGCCGTTGCACCAATTCGTGTCACCTTTATTGGTCGTCCGAATGTTGGTAAGAGCAGCATGGTCAATGCCGTGACCAACTCTGATCGGGTGATTGTCTCGCCGATTGCTGGCACGACTCGGGATAGCATTGACATTGAATTTGATTATGCTGGTACGCGTTTTGTGCTGGTTGACACGGCGGGAATTCGGCATCGTCCAGCCGACAATGTGGAGTATTACTCCCAGCAGCGCTCGGAACAAGCCATCACCAAAACCGATGTTATCATGCTGGTGATTGACCCGTTTGACCTTGGTGACCATGAACTGAAGCTGGCGAACATGGCATACGACAGTGGCAAACCCGTGATTATCGTCATTAACAAATGGGATTTGGTCGAAGAAGACGACCTGAAAAAACGCGAGAAGGAAATCAATTACAAACTCTCGCACCTCGAGTTTGCGCCTCGGGTCTACACCAGTGCAATCAACGAGTACGGCATTCACGAGTTGCTTGCCGAGGCGACCAAGCTCTACAACCTCTGGCAGACCCGAATTGGCACGTCTGAACTGAATCGTTGGCTCGAGGTTTGGCAGATGCGTCAGGCAGTGCCGAACTTCAATGGCAGACCGCTTCGGATGTACTTTTTAACCCAAGCCGAGATTGCCCCGCCGACCTTTGTGTTTTTCATTAACCGCGAGGCTTTTGTGACGAGGGCTTACGAGAATTACTTGCGTAACCGCATCCGCGAGGATTTGGGGTTGCCCGGTATCCCCGTGCGCGTGGTTTGGCGCGAGAAGGGCGGCTGGAAGAAGAAAATGGAGGATGATGCCGAAGCCGTGGCTGAAAGCGCTCCGAAACTCTCGAGAAGTCAGAGAAAAGCTGCGAAGGAAGCCAAAGACGCAGCTAACAATTAGGCTCGAGCTTAGGACTTTCTTGGTATGAAGGTGCTTATCAGTGTGGTGTTATCGCGTCGCTCGAGCCAAGTGCCGTTGAAGCCAAGTACAGCAACGCTGCAACAATCGGTTTCATTGGTGCTTTCATTTTTGGCTTCTTCAATCAATTTTGAAATGTCCCACATCAGTTTTGCGTATCGTTCCTGCCCTAGGTGAATCGAACGAGCATGAAAATGACTTGGGTGTTTCTCGAGAAATTCCGATTTTCGTTGGAGCTTTGGAGCTGAGTCTGGGTCGCCATTGCCAAAGCCAATTCGGGAATAATCTGGGTCGTTGCTGTTGAGGAGAGCGTCAGAATGCTCATAGGCTTTTAGAAAAGCACCGGTGAGCAAACGCAAATCCTCAGCTTCTTTATGCTCAATCGGCAGTAAATCCCGTGAGTGACTAAATTCTTTGGCTGCCAACTGGTAGTACACCTTGCCATTTTCGCGTTTCGTCTCGAGCAAAATGCCTAAGTCAAAGGCTTTTTTGGCGTGATGATGCACCAAATTGGCAGCTAAACCTGTTTGCTTAGCCACTTCGCTTGGGCTACTTGGCTCGAGGAAGTATTGCAGCACTGCCGTGCTGCGTAAGACTCGAGCGGCTTCTGGGTTGCTGATGCGGATGCGGTCTTTTTGCATGAACGCAGTTTGCACCAAAGCGCTTTCAGTGCGCTACAGCCTTGGCTGAAACACAATACTAAGTCGTTTTAACCTTTTCACCAAAGAATGTTCTAGTCTGCTCTCTTGTGTTAAACATCGTTCTTTACCAACCCGAAATCCCGCACAACACTGGCGCAATTGCTCGCACTTGCGCCATGCTCGAGGCGAAACTACACCTGATTCGCCCATTTGGTTTTCAATTGCTGGATCGGCGCATGAAACGCGCCAGCATGGATTACTTAGACGATGCGATTCTGGTCGAACATGCTTCTTGGACTGCCTTTGAAGAAAGCCTTTCTGAATCGGCTCGAGTCTATGTTTTATCTGGTTGGGCAAGCGAAAACTACACCCATATTCAGTATCAAAAAGATGATTACCTTGTCTTTGGACGCGAATCAGACGGCGTACCCCAAGAAATTCTCGAGAAGTACAAAACCCTTAGAATCCCGATGCCCGGCGGAGAAAAATCCCCTCGAGAAGACCATCGTTTCCACAGCCTGAACTTATCGGTCAGTGTGGGAATTGCGGCTTACGAAGCGGCGAGGCAAATCAGTCAAAATTGGGGAGAATAACAGAGGAAAGAGGAAAGAGAAAAGTAGTAGGGTGGGCTTTGCCCACATCATGCACAGTAAAAAATACACTACACGAGGCTCGAGGTATAATCCAATTCTCGAGCAGACCTCAAAGCTCATAGCTCACAGCTCAAAGCCCAACGGAGTGACCATGAACCAACCTAAACCCCAAACAATGGCAGAAAAAATCCTTTCAAAAAAAGGCAATAAAACCGTCTACGCTGGCGATTTGTCGGTGGTCGAAGTTGACAATGTGATGATTGTGGACTCGATTGCTGAGAGTGTGATTGAAGTTCTCGAGAAGGAACTGAACGCCAAACCACGTTTCCCCGAGCGGGTCAGCATTGTGATTGACCATGTTGCTCCTGCCAGCAGCGTCAATGTGGCAAAGTCGCATCAAGCCAGCCGTAAATTTGCCGAGGAGACAGGGGTCAAGCTCTTTGATGTGGGGCGTGGCATTTGTCATCAGGTTTTGATTGAGGAACGCCTTGCTTTCCCCGGTGCGATTGTGCTTGGTTCAGACTCGCACAGCACAACCTATGGCGCGGTAGCAGCCTTCGGCACAGGCATGGGCGCAACCGATATTGCCTTGGCAGCTGCCAGTGGCAAAACATGGCTGAAAGTTCCCGAAAGTGTCAAAGTGACGTTAAAAAACCAGCCAAGCAATGATGTCAGTGCCAAAGACATTGCCCTCGAGATGATTCGCCTTCTCACGGCTGATGGTGCAACCTATATGTCCATTGAGATTCACGCTGGCGATATGTTCTCGAGGGGCGAACGCATGACCCTCGCTAACCTCTGCGTCGAAGCTGGCGCAAAAGCTGGCATGGTTGTACCCGGCGGCGAAATTCTTACGATGTACGATGTCCCAGATTGGGTGTACCCAGATGCAGACGCGGTGTACACTCGAGAAATTGAAATTGATTGCGCGTCCCTGACTCCACGCATGAGCGTGCCGAGTTATGTGGACAATGTTGAAACTGTCTCGAGTTTGCGCGGTCAGCGGGTGGATCAGGTTTTTATTGGTACTTGCACCAACGGGCGGCTCGAGGATCTACAGGTTGCGGCGGCGATTCTCAAAGGGCAGAAAGTCGCAGCCCATACGCGGCTTTTGGTGATTCCAGCCAGTTCAGAAGTTCTCGAGGCAGCCATGCAGGATGGCACACTCTTAACGATTATCCAAGCTGGTGGTACACTATCCACGCCGGGTTGTGGTCCGTGCATGGGCAGACACCAAGGCGTGCTTGCACCGGGTGAGGTCTGTGTCAGTACAAGCAACCGAAATTTTATTGGGCGCATGGGCGATAAAGATGCCAAAATTTACCTTGCCAGCCCTGCTGTAGCTGCGGCAACGGCAATCATGGGCAGCATTGCCTTACCAGAGGATGTGGTTGCTCGAGCCTGAACAAAACTTAACTTGCCCTTTGCTCGAGCAAAGCCCGTCGATGTTGAATTGCCGATAAATCGGTTTGATTTTCAGTCAGACGTAAGCGATACGAGTTTTCTAAGTTCAACCAAAACTCGGCTGGTAGGTCAAGCGCAGCGCTCAACTCGAGTGCGGTTTCGGGAGTAATTCTTTTTTTAGCATTGATAATTTCACTCACCACTTGCTTGGGTCGCCCTATAATTTGTGCCAATTGGGTCTGAGTCCAACCTCGAGCAG
>JAAFJQ010000205.1 GCA_013298185.1 Deinococcales bacterium | reverse complement strand
CGTGGCTTCGGCAGAAGCGCTGGTACGGGCAGGGGTGCAAGTTGTCGAAGTGGATCGCATCTCTGGGGCGAGTGGTGTGACGGCTGTTTTATCCGATAACATCGGCGGAGCGAACAGTGCAGCCGAGCATTTTCTGGCACTTGGACACAAAGAATTTGGTTTAGTGCTGGGCAATTTGGCATTCACCAGTTCTCGAGAACGCCGTGATGGGTTCTTACAAGGACTCGAGAAAGCTGGAATTCAACTCGAGCCTCGGCGAATGCAGAACTGCATGAACAACTCGAGCGGCGGGTATCGGGCGACCCTCGAGTTACTTCGCGCTGCTCCACAAATCACAGCGCTTTTTATTGGTAACGCCCAAGTCATGAATGGTACTTTGAAAGCCATCCGAGAACTTGGACTGCGGATTCCTCGAGATATTTCCGTGATTAGTTTTGACGACACCGATTGGGCAGCCTTCACCGACCCTGCCTTGACGGTGGTGGCGCAGCCCGCATATGAGCTTGGGCAAACCGCCGCGAACCTGATTTTTAACCCGAAGAAACGCAAAATTGAAACGGCAGTGCGATTGCCAACGCAGCTTATTGTTCGTCAATCAACGGCAGTACCAAACAAGAAAGCGAGTGGGTCGTTGTGAGATTTGTTCTCGAGCTTACGCGGGGTGGGCGAGGCATACCTCACCCCTACGGTTGGATTGTAATTTACGGTGTCCAACCGTAGGGGCGAACTCCCGTGTTCGCCCTGTAGGACGATATTTTTCTACATTTTGCAAAACGAAACTTGAGATTAATTAGGAGGTTCACCATGACGTACAAAATGCCCACCATTCCACCAGCTCCTCAAACCACCCCAAAAACCGTGTATTTGGTTGCCAGTGGCGATTTGCGCTTATCGGCTAATCAGGTTTGCTGGGCGGCTCAAGCCGAAATGGAAGCCAAACTCGAGGTGGTGCTAAAAGGTTTGGGTTGGACAATTCATCGCGCTCATGGTTTTGACCCACTCGAGCAGCACGGGTTTATCTCGAGTCAACGCATGGGCATGAATGTCTTCTCGAGCATTCCCAAAGATGCACCGCTGATTGTCGCCGAAGCCGTTTGGCAGTACAGCCATCATGTCTTGGCGGGTCTGCGTGACCACCGTGGGGCAATCCTGACGATAGCCAATTGGAGCGGTCAGCATCCGGGTTTGGTGGGTATGCTGAACTTAGGTGGTGGCTTGACCAAAATGAATGTGGCGTACAGTTCGCTCTGGAGTGAAGATTTCAACGATGATTTCTTTTTAACTGGCTTAGAACAATGGCTCGAGACGGGCAAAATTCTGCACAACACAACGCATGTGCGCGACCTCGAGTTGAATGCGCTACCAGCCTCCGAACGCGAATTGGGTGCAGCTTTGGCGCTCGAGTTGAAGCACCAAAAAGCCATTCTTGGGGTCTTTGACGAAGGCTGCATGGGCATGTACAACGCGATCATAGACGATGAAATACTGAATCCGACAGGCATCTACAAGGAACGCCTGAGTCAATCGGCTTTGGTTGCCGAGATGAATGCCACGCCAGAATCCGAAGCTCGAGCTGCGTATAACTGGTTACTCGAGCAGGGCATGAATTTTGTGCTTGGTGTGAATGAAACAACTGAACTGACCGAAAACCAAGTTCTCGAGCAATTAAAAATGTATATTGCCGCTTTGCGAATCGCGGATGATTTTGGGTGCAATGCAGTTGGAATTCAGTACCAGCAAGGCTTAAAAGACATGACGCCTGCTTCTGATTTAGCCGAAGGACTACTAAACAATGCCCTACGTCCACCAGTGTTTTCTCGAGATGGAAAACGTGAATTGTTCGCCAATCAGCCATTACCGCATTTTAATGAAGTGGACGAAGGCAGTGCGGTGGATGCCGTGGTGACACAACGTGTTTGCAATGCCATGAGCCTTGACCCCTCGAGTACCCTGCATGACCTGCGCTGGGGGCGTGAATACGCTGGGCAGTACGTTTGGGTCTTTTTGATTTCAGGCGCAGCCCCACCCAATCACTTTATAAACGGCTACAAAGGCACAAGCTCTGAGCGTCAACCGCCCATGTACTTTAGGCTTGGTGGAGGCACAGTCAAAGGCATCAGTAAACCAGGTGAGATCGTCTGGTCTCGAGTTTTCATCATGGATAACGCATTGCACGCCGACCTTGGACGGGCAACAGTGGTTGAGTTACCGCTCGAGGAAACTCAGGAGCGCTGGGCGTTAAGCACTCCGCAATGGCCTATCATGCACGCTGTTCTGCACGGCGTGACTCGAGATCAAATGATGGCACGGCACAAAGCCAACCACATTCAAGTGGTTTACGCCCCAAGTAGCGCCGAAGCAGATAACTTATTGGCTGCTAAAGCCGCAATGTTTGCCGCGATGGGTATTCAGGTTCATTTGTGTGGTGTTGAATAACCAGACCGCTTGACTGTGGCAAATGGATAAAAATCCCCGTACTCGTTCACCAATAATCGGTACGGGGCTTCGTCTTCTTCGATGCTCGAGAATCTGCCAATTGGGTCAAAGAAAAAATTATCATTGGCATCATCGTTGACGGTACTGACTTCACCAACCAGAACTGTATGCTCGAGTGCCTTAAATTGATGAAAGACATATGGCTCGAGGGTGATGCTTTGACCGACTTCGAGAATTACCACGCCGCCAGCCGCTACGCTTTTTTGAACGCCGTCTGAAGAAAAATGCACGGGTGTATCCAAGAATTTTTGATCTGGTGTGCCGTTGTGCAGCACCAACTCGAGCCGTCCACCAGCGCGGTTGATAATGTCCTCGGTTTTGGATTTGTGGTAATGGTGCATGATCGTTTGCCCAACCGTCATGACAATGATTTTTTCGCAATAAACCTTGCCAGTGCCACGCGCCAATGCCTCGAGTGTGCCATTGCGGAGCGTGAACAGCACCGCGCCACGATGATAAAAATCCTCCAAGCCAAAATCAGTCACGTCCCAACCCAGCCCAGCATCAGCGATTTCTCGGGCTTCGAGTGGCAAGTTACTCCAATTTTGGAGTGTGAAATTTGCAAAGGGCGGCAAAGTAAAGTTTTGTGTTTTTAAGAACTGCTCGGCATGGACAATCGCCGTATTCACGGTAGAGCGCTTCATACTTCACCTCGAGCCAAGACCGTACTGACTGGCTTTTTCACGTAAGAATTTCATGCCACCAGCCGCGAGTTCTGCACCTGTATGAATTGGCGCACGCCACATGCAGGTCGCAGCCGCCAGCGCAGGATTGACCGCCGCGAACGACTCGAGCGCCAAGTAACCGCTAAAGTTGGCATCGCGCAGACCAGCGAACATTTGATCCCAATCAATTGTGCCAGTACCAACCATGCCTCGGTGGGATTCGGACATGTGGATGTACTCGAGCAGATCGGCGTTGTCCACAATGGGTTGGTAGAAACCATTCTCTTCGATATTCATATGGTACGTGTCGGCATGAAGTTTAAGGTTGGGCGCACCAATTTTTAGCACTGTGGCTCGAGTATCGGCTAGGGCATTGTACAAATACGTTTCGTAGCGATTGACCGACTCGAGCGCTAAAGTAATTCCCAGCTTGTGCGCTCGAGCAGCCACTTCGCCCATGACATCCACCACGGTCTGATGTTCAAAGGGCGTTGGACCACGCCCCTTCAAGACCCCCAAGGCATAGGCTAAGCAACCACACAAGTAACGCGAACCCAAGGCATCCAAACGCTCGAGGGCAAGGGTGAGAAACTCAAGGGCGGCTTTGGGATGATCGGGCATATGGGCATGATTGGGCAGTACCAAAGAAGCCGTAGCCAATAGGTTTTCTGCCTCGAGAACCCGTTTATGGCTGGTACTATCAAAGGTTTGCGGGTCGAGCATGGGAATCTCGAGGAAATCCACACCAGCCTTAGCAGCCGCTTTGATGGTGTCGTTGCCGCTTTGGGTGTTCCAATCACCAATCCAAACAAAAGCGTGAGCGCCGTACTTAATCATGAATAACTCCTCTGATTCGGGTGAAGTGAATTGATGATTTGATTATACATTCGAGAATACGTAAAAACCTCGAGTCAAACCAAAACTCGAGGTTCAAAGTGCAGCTTAAAATTATTTCCCAAAGAACAAACCACCATAACCAGGTACAGTTGCAACACCTGAAATCTGCACACTTGGCGCAGTGGTGATGCTCGAGCCAGAAGCAAGTTGTGCGGCTGTGTACTTGGAAACATTGCCAGCAGGTGTGCCATTACCAGCATTGCAATTGGCAGATGCGCTGCTCGAGCCTTGGACATTGACCCAAAGGTTGCCATCAGGGTCGGTGGCTAATCCACCAGGGCAACGCACAAAGGACTCGGTGGCATTGTTGGCATGAAAAATTTGTTTGCTGGGTGAGATGTTTACAGCTCCACCACCAGAAATAGCATTCACAGTAGCGACTGGAACTCCAAAAATCCTGTAATTGCTCATGTTCACTTGATTATCAGCCACGTACAAGGTATCACCTGCAATTGCAATGCCTTCTGCGAGACCTAGAGCAATACCACTAAAAGTGAATAAGCCTGCATAGGTCATGGTTCGGGTAGTGGCTGCTAAGTTATAGACTCTGACTGCAATAGCACTATAATCCACTGCGTAGAGCTTATCGCCTGCCACAGCTAAGCCTGAAAAATTAGTTCCAACTACGGTTTGTGCTGCCGTGAATGAATCTGTCCCAGCATTGTAATCAAAACGTGCCACTGCACCCTGATACCCAGCAAAGAACGACTGTCCACTAGAATCTCGAGCCAATCCAATGACATTGGGAGTTGAACCAATATCTACGCACTGAGCCGATGTCAGGGTAATGTTTCCCTTGGCTGCAAAGACACTGGCTTTGATTCGCAGCAACCGACCATTTGGATTGTCTGAAAGCACCAAATCGCCATTGCTCAGTTGAATCAGATCATTGATTTTGGCATTGCTGCAAGCAGCTAAATCCAAGGTAGTCTGGGCATTGCTGGCAGTGCCAGTACCCCACAAGGCTTTGTTGTATCCGCGAACTTTGCTGACATCATAAGAAGCATGCCACAAAACAGTTGTGTCCACGGGAGGAGGAGGAGGTGGCGGTGGATTTCCACCGCCACAACTCACAAGGGCAACACTGAGGGCAAGCGCAGTTAATTTCAGATTCATGATTTTTCTCCTTTGTTGATGTTAGCACAGGTTTTATTTTTTGCCTCAGGTAATACAGTTATTGCTGTTACCCACAGATTTTTCTATAGATGGATTTCGCCCAATTCAACCAGCGTCGGTGGGTTTGCCCCTGCTCGAGTGCAGTTCAGCACAGCCGCTTTGGTGGCAAATTGCAGCACCTCGAGCCAAGTGCTTTGGTCAAAATCTATGTAATTGGGTCGCTCGAGCAGCGCCACCATCAAACCAGCCGTGAAGGTATCGCCAGCGCCAACCGTGTCTATCACTTCAACAACTGGTGCGTTGACATGAATGCCATTTGCAAAGGCTCGAGTAAACAGTGTTGCCCCTGCTGCGCCTTGGGTGATAATCACCACTTGGCAACCATGCTCGAGAAAGCGCTGTGCGGCGGCTTCTAGGCTTAATTCTGGCTCGAGCCATGCTAGGTCATCGGAACTGAGTTTGAGGATGTGCGTGAATCCCAGCCAAGTCTCCAATTGAATGCGATAGGCTTTTTGATTTTTAATCAGGCTAGGACGGCAATTTGGATCAAAAATAATGTTGCATTGGTCTTGGTGGGCTTGGATAATATCACTGATGCTCGAGGCGGATGGTTCTTGGAGCAAACTGATTGAACCAAAGGCAATGAACTTGGTGGTGCTTGGCAAAACAGGTTGAGGTACAGGTTGATACTGCGTGTCAGCCGTGCCGAGGTTATTAAATGTCCAGCGCACCGCACCGGGTTGTTCATCCACAAATCCCAGCGTACTTGGGGTGCTACCTCTGGTTACAAAATCAGTATTGACGGCGTTTTGATGCAGATACTCGAGCAGCGATTCACCAAACATATCGGTCGAGATTTGCCCAACAAAGCCCACACTTGCGCCAAGTCGAGCGGCGGCAATCGCCACATTAAACGGCGAGCCACCCGGAAAACCTGTGTACTCGAGCGGAAAGCCTTTTGTGCGGCTTTTGAAGTCAATTAAGGCTTCTCCAATGCAAATGATTTGGCTCATCATGTCCCCAATTTGTTGCGTGTCAGAATTTCGGTAACGGCTTGGCGGGTGCTGACCGTATGATTTGGCAGTGGCACAATCCGCTCATGGACGCTGTCCAGCAGCCATTCAACCTGTGGGAAGAACACTTCCTCGAGTTCGGCTGGAGGCGTGATCCAATTCCGAGCGCCAACCACAACCACAGGCGCATCCAAGTCATCAAAGGCAAGTTGTGAAATGTTGCTCGCCATCGTGTGCAGGAATGAACCGCGTTCGCAAGCATCGGAAGCCAGCAGCACCCGCCCTGTTTTCTTGACTGACTCGAGAATCAGATCGTAATTCAGTGGATTAATAAACCGAGCATCAATCACCTCGGTACTCAGACCATACGCCTCGAGTTGCGCGGCGGCTTTGAGTGCCACATATAAGGTTGCTCCAATGGTGACAATCGTGATGTCTGTACCACTTCGGCGCAAGGCTGGCTCGCCCAGTTCAACTTCGTAATACTCGAGTGGTACGCCGCCATCAACCAGTGTTTCGGGTTCGGTGTACAAGCGCTGGCTCTCAAAAAACACCACTGGGTCAGTACCGCGTAGCGCCAGATTCAGCATTCCTTTGGCATCGTAAGCTGTGGCAGGAAACATCACTTGCAGCCCCGGAATGTGCGCCACCATGCTCGACCAATCTTGTGAATGCTGCGCTCCGTATTTTGAACCCACCGAGACGCGCAGCACCAGCGGCATCTCGAGGACACCTGCGCTCATGGCTTGCCATTTTGCCATTTGATTAAAAATTTCGTCGCCGGCACGCCCCATAAAATCGCAGTACATCAGTTCAGCCACGACTCGTCCACCAGAAAGCGCGTAGCCAACCGCCGTACCGACAATCGCCGCTTCGGAAATGCTCGAGTTGAACAGGCGATGATACGGCAGCGCTTCGGTCAGCCCTCGGTACACGCCAAATGCGCCGCCCCAATCGCGGTTTTCTTCGCCATAAGCAATCATCGTCGGGTCAATGTAGAAACGATGTATCATCGCTTCAAACAGCGCCTCGGCATACGTCAGGGTCTTGAGTTTTGGCGTTGGAGTGCCATTCTCGAGTCCAAAACGGATTTTGCCTTGGGTCACAGCAAAACGCGATTCAGCTTGGCTTTGTAGCACTTCTGGCTCACGGCTCGAGAGTCGGTCTTTTTTCTTCTTTGAAAACATCAAATCGCCTATCGCATCGGTGCGGCTGCTCAGG
>JAAFJQ010000204.1 GCA_013298185.1 Deinococcales bacterium | reverse complement strand
CGCCGCTCGTAACGTCAACGGTGAAGTGATTCTGTACGGTGATAGTGTTACCCCTGCCATGCAGTTTGCGATTGATGAGACCAATCGGCGCAGAGCCATCCAAGAAGCCTATAATTTGGAGCATGGCATCACGCCGACCACCATCTCTAAATCCATTCGCAAAGTCATTCGTGGCGAGGAAGCCCCAGCCGAAAACCTCGAGCCAGTCAATGATATTTCCAGCCGAGACGATATTCTGAGTGCCATCACTGATTTAGAACTGGACATGTGGCAAGCCTCCGAAGCCATGGACTTTGAAGGTGCAGCCCGATTACGCGATGAGATTCGGCAACTCGAGGCGAAGTTATCAGGGCAAGAAGTCAAAACCGTGAACATCCCCGGTGGTAAACCCCAGAAACGCTCGAGGGGTAGACGGTAAAAGCCCAAAGAATACCGTATAATCTTATTATGACGATGGTGTTGGAAGCCACGACCACAGTTCCACTCAGGCACGACCAAGGTGGCGCAGTGCGTGTTGGTCAAACTCGAGTCACTTTGGACACAGTGATTTACGCTTGGCAACAAGGAAATAGTGCCGAAGAAATTCTCGAGCAGTACCCCGCGCTTAATCTTGCCGACATTCATGCTGTCCTCGCATGGGCATTACGCAATCCAAAAATCATCGCAACATATATGGAAGATTGTGCTTCACAAGAAGCACAAACCATCCAGCAACTCGAGGTCAACCCTGAAGTGCAAGCCTTCAAAACCCTTTTACGAGAAAGAATGAATGCTCGAGGCTCGGGTTGAAGCTTGTAGCCGATGAAAACCTCAACAATCGGATTTTACGCGGCATCAAACGTATTTATCCGAATTTGGATGTATTGCGGATTCAGGATACTGAAATTGCACATGCAGATGATCCAACCGTACTGCATTGGTGCGATTTAGAGAATCGAATTCTGCTGACCCATGACTTTGAAACGATACCGATGTTTGCATATGCTCGGATGCAAACAGGCGCTCGAGTAGCTGGAATTATCATGATTCCCAAAACATTGAGTATTGGAGCAGCAATCACGGAATTAAGTGTTGTGATAGAACTGATGAGCCAAGAAGACTGGGTCAATCGGTTGCAATACCTACCAATTTAAAAATCTCGAGGGGCAGACGGTAAGCTGCTAAACTACTGACTATGATTGCCGAGAAATTACTGACCGAAGCCGAATATTTTGAACTCGAGCAACGCTCGCCAACACGTCATGAGTTCGTGGATGGCGTGATGTACGCTATGGCGGGAGATAAAAAACAAAACAATAAAGTCGTTGGTAAGTTGTATCGCTTACTGGCAGCTCGAGCTGAAGAAAAAGGCTTTGATGTCTTTTTCACGGTTGTGAAAATGCGAGTCCCCAATGGAAAATACCGTTACCCAGATGTGGTTGTGACTTGCGAAGAAAACGCCGATGAGTACCTGATTGAAGCGCCTTGCGCGATTTTTGAAGTGCTGTCCGATAGCACCCAAGCTGTTGAAGAAGGCGAAAAACTCGAGGAGTACCTGAAAATCCCTAGTGTAGAGCGTTACGTGCTGCTGCGCCAAGATAAAGCTACGGTGTTGGTTTACGCTCGAGATGAAGCAGGTTGGCGTTTTTCGCTACTCGAGAACACGGGTGAATTTGATGTGCCTTGTTTGGGTTTGACTTTGAAACTCGAGGAGATTTATTCGGGAATTGTGGTGTAATCTGTTACCATGAAAACCCTTGTCAGCATTGCTGAAGCCAAAGCCCATTTGGAGAAGTTGCTCGAGCGGGCAGCTCATGGCGAAGAAATTGTGATTGTTGAACATGGTGTGGAAGTCGGACGGCTTGGTGGTGCAACCTCGAGTGCCAGTTTGCCAGCCTCGAGTCCTGTGAGCGCTCCAGCCTCGAGTCCTGCGGCGGCTCCAGCCTCGAGTGCCAAACCAATTCACGCTTCGGGCCGCCAAGGTTTTTCCGTAGAGAGCTACGGCGCAGCGCGTACTGTCACGGGTTCTAACCACTGGCTTCGCATGGCTGGGCAGAACATCATGCTTGATTGCGGGCAGTTTCAGGGTTCAAAGGCTTTGGATGAACTCAACGACCAAGACTGGGCGTATAAAATGGGTGAGATAGATGGTTTTTTCTTGTCTCACGCGCACTTGGATCACGCTGGGCGGTTGCCGAAATTGGTGCGCGATGGGTACAACAAACCAATTTTTGCCACGCCCAGCACCCGTCAAATTGTAGAGCATTTGTTACTCGATTCTGCCAAGTTACAAAAAGAAGATTTTGAACGCGACCAACGCAAAAACCGCGCTCGAGCCATGCCGCCCCTTTTTGAAGAAGCCGATGTGCAGAAAGCCTTGGCGCTGTTTCAAGAAATTGAGTATCACAAGCCGCTCGAGTGGAATGGCATTCGGGTCACAGCGCAAGTCGCGGGGCATATTCCGGGCAGCGCCAGTTTGCTGTTTGAATCTGAGCAAGGGCGCTTTGTGTTCAGTGGCGACCTTGGCAATGCCCGCAAGGATATTCTGCCCGACCCCGTACCCTGCCCTGATGCCGATGTGGTGCTGATGGAAAGCACGTATGGCGACCGTGACCACAAACCCTTCGAGCAGACCCTCGAGGAATTCGCTGCCATTCTGCACGATGCCACTCGAGGTGGCGGCAAGGTTTTAATCCCGAGTTTCGCGCTCGAGCGTACACAGGATTTGCTGTACCACATCGCTCGTCTCGAGGAAGCAAATCTGATTCCAACTTTGCCTGTGTTTGTGGACAGCCCACTTGCCAGTCGCATCGAAGAAACCTACGCGGCTGCCAAATACGAATTCGAGCCGCATGTGCAGCAGTTCTACACCTCCAGCCGCAATCCTTTCGAGCCGCGTAAATTCAAGTACACCGCCAGCACCGATGAAAGTAAAGCCCTGAATAACCTCGAGGGACCCGCGATCATCATTGCAGGAGCAGGAATGCTGACCGGTGGGCGAATCCTGCATCATTTACGCAACAACCTTGGTAATAAAAACACCAGCGTGATGATTGTTGGCTATCAACCCCAAGGCGGCTTAGGGCGCTTACTGATTGATGGCGTTGACAAAGTCACTTTATTTGGTGAAAGTGTTCCAGTTAAGGCTCGAGTTTTCACGATTGGTGGGTTTTCGGCACATGCTGACCAAACCGAACTGCTCGAGTGGAGCAAAGGTGTCAGTGGCGAAGTGCGTTTGGTTCACGGGGAAGTGAAATCAATGGAAGTACTGACTGCCAAACTCCAAGCCAGGGGGCAAAAAAGCAGCATTCAACCTGCCATGATTCCTGTTCCGGGCGACACTGGTAAAGGCGGCGAGACAGAGTAAAGCGCAACTGTGAATACTCACAGCTCGAGCATCGCATCAAGGCAAGCACAGCATCATGAAATCAATGTGGTACTCGAGAACCCGAGCATCCAAAACAAAAAAGCCCCTGCTCGAGCAGGGGCTTTTAGATATCCTCGAGCTTTTAGCGAGCGGCAAATAGCGGTAAGACTTTCACAGCTTCGTTAATCACATTCAGTAACGGCGTTGGGAAAAGCCCTAGAAACACCACGCCACCCATCGCAATCGCAAGGGTTGTGGTTGCTGTGGCGTTTAACTCAAATGGTCTCAAGTCTTTTGGTTCGCTGAAAATGGCGCTGATAATCACTCGGAAGTAATAAAAGTAACTCGGCACAACGTTCAAAGCAGCAATCACTGCCAGAGCCACCATGCCAACATCCACGGCACTCTTGAACAGCAGCAACTTGCCGAGGAATCCAGCCAAGACTGGCACACCAGCTAAGCCCATGAAGAATCCTGCCAGCATCACGGCTGCAAATGGGTTGCGTTTGACCAATCCAGCGATGTCTTCAATGTTTTCGCCGACACCTGCTTCGCGCAGGGTGGCAATCAGCATAAACGCACCGATATTCGTAATCGCATAACCCGTAACGTACAGAATGACTGCACTTGTTCCCTCGAGACTGCCAACTGCCACACCAATCACCACATAACCCAATTGCGCGATGCTCGAGAATCCAAGGAGGCGCTTGAGGTTGGTTTGTTGCAGTGCCATGAGGTTGCCGATGGTCATGGAGAGGATAGCGAGAACGGCAATGGCGTTTTTCCATGCGCTCGAGAGTTCTGGAATTGGAAATGCGGTGGTCAGAAGCGTTGAGAGGGCAATCACCACGGCTGCTTTTGGTCCAACGCTCAGGATAGCCGCGACCATCGTCGGAGCGCCTTGGTACGCATCTGGAGTCCAAGAGTGAAATGGGGCGAGCGCCAGCTTAAAGCCAAAGCCAACCAACAGCATCGCAAGTCCGGGGTAAATTAAGGCTGGAATGCCCACCGTTTGCGGGGCAACACCTTGCAGAGTAGCCCCAATGTCGGCGTAACTCAGTGAGCCATTGCTGAAAGCAACAGTGGCATATACAAGGCTCATGCCGAAAATCAGGAAGCCACTGGCAACCGCACCAAGCAAGAAGTATTTGCTGGCGGCTTCGTTACTGAAGCGGTCATCGCGGTAGTAACCAACCAAAATGTACGTGGCGTAACTCGAGAGTTCAATGCCAAGCAGCAGCACCAGCAAGTGATTGGTGCTGACCATGATCGCGCCGCCAAGCACCACAAAGGCAATAAAGCCAAAGAATTCACCGACTCCCGCTTTGTACTTCTCGGGGTTTGCCATCACACCGCCAACGGTTAATGCACCAATGCCACACATGATGATGGTGCCGAGGCTGGAAAGTCCACCTGATTTAATCACACCGTAGTACACCGAGGTATCATTCCAAGCTGTGGCTGCCAAAAGCGCCGTGATGCCGTACATGGCTAGGCTGATACCACCGAAAATCTGTCCAGCCCCATGTTCTTCTGCGCCTTTGAAGGTCGCGGCGATAAACAGAGCAATGGATGCAACGGTTAAGAAAACCAAAGCTGCGAAAATCATTGTCCACCTCCCATTGCCATGACCCGTTTGGCAGTCTCGAGCAGGAGCTGAGTGCTTCCGTCTATCCATGGGGTCAGCAGCGCGGGGTATAAGCCAAGCACCACACCCAGAATCACCAGTGGCGCGGCAGCCGCAATCTCGAGCGGTGAGAGGTCATGGGCTTTGCTGTGGCTCGAGTGGGCAGCCTGACTCGAGTGACCGTGGTCATCGTGTCCGTGTTCATCATCGGCAGCAGCCGGGTTGCGCCCAAGCAGCACGCGCTGCACGGCGTACAGAATAAAACCAGCCGTGACGATGATGCCGATTAAACTGATGTAGCCGTACCAAGCCGTGTTGGGGTTTTGAATTGCACCTGACAATGCCGTGTACTCACCGATGAAACCTGCCATACCTGGCAGACCAAGTCCACCGAGGAATGCCATCCACATGATTGCACCAAGTACGGGCATGGCGTTGTAAATACCAGTCATCTTAGCGATTTCTCGAGTGTGCGTTCGGTGGCTTAAGAAACCCACCATCATGAACATCAAACCAGTGATGATCCCGTGCGCCACCATTTGGTAAACCGCACCATGAATGCCCATAGCAGTCATCGAAACAATGCCGAGCAGCACATAACCCATGTGGTTGACGCTCGAGTAGGCGACCATGCGCTTCAGGTCTTTTTGTGCCATCGCGCAGTAAGCTCCGTAAATCACGCCGATGGTGGCGAGAATCGCCAATATCGTTTGGAATTGCTGCATTTGCTCGGGCATCAAGCCTAAGTTAAAGCGCAGGATGCCGTAACCACCCATTTTCAGCAGCACACCCGCCAGCATGATCGAGCCGCCTGTGGGCGCTTCGGTGTGGGCGTGTGGCAACCAAGTGTGAACAGGGAAAGCAGGGAGCTTAATCAAGAACGCAATCATAAAGCCCCAGAAAATCAGGGCAATTCCGGGCAGGGATTTGATGGTCTCGAGGTTCGCCAACAGCACTTCGTAATCAAACGAGAGCGGTTTACCCGTGGCGCTCGAGACTCCAAATGCCAGTGCCAGCATGGCAACCAACATCAGCACTGAGCCAGTCAGGGAGTAAATCACGAATTTCACACCAGCGTATCGGCGGTTTTCGTAACCCCAGACGAGGATGATGAAGAACATCGGAATCAGCACAACTTCCCAGAAAAGGAAGAACAACACCAAATCCAGAGCGCCGAAAACACCAGTCACACCAGCTTGCATCACCAAGAACAGGGCATAAAAGCTCTTTTTCTCTTCATCCCATGAAGCCAGTACCGAAACAAGGGTCAGGAGCGCGGTCAGAAAAACGAATGGGAGTGACAAGCCATCCAAGCCAACAAAGTAACCAATGCCAGCTTGAGGAATCCAAGGCACTTTCTCGACAAAAGCAAGTTGCCCCGAACTGGTGTTGTACGAAAAGTACATGATTGCACTGATGATTGTGGTAATCAGGCTCGCAGCCACAGCAATGCGTTTGGCAATGGCGGTACTCGAGACAGCCGCGACAATCGCAGCTAAGAGCGGAATCAGAATTAAAGCAGTAATCATTTGCCACCCCCAGCGAACGCCACGGCAAAGGCAAGGATCAATGCCAATCCACCAAGCACGGTTAAGCCAGCGTACCAGCCCAAGGCACCAGTTTGAATGCGGCGTGTGGCATCACCAATCACGACCACAAGCCCACCAACGAAGTCAACCGCACGATCCACCACGTTCTTATCAAGCCAAGCAAACAGCCATTGAATGTCATTGGAGATTTTGGCGGGACCAGCGTAGAAGTAATCGTCTATGTAATAACGGCGTTGCAGAATTCGGGTTAGCCATTCGGGCGCTCGAGCCTTGGTGACATCGGCGTTCCAGTACATACCGATGGCAATACCAGCGCCAACCACCACAAGGGCAGCCGAGAGCGCAAAACCAAACCACAGGGTCTCGAGCGGCGCGACTTCGGGGACAGCGCCAACGTAAACAAAGCGCTGCAACCAGAAATTGGCAAATGGACTGCCAACAAAGCCCATGATTGTGGCGAGGGTGGCAAGACTGACCAAGGGGATAATCATTTCAGGACCCGATTCGTGTGGATGATCCACATGTCCATGTCCGTGATCGTGCTTCTTTTGTTCTTCGACATCGGCTTTGGACATATTCAGCGTGGGTTCACCTTCGTTGTTCCACGCCGCCAGCACCCACGGTGAGACTTGCTTGGGTTTATGGAAGGCAATGATGAACATGCGCGTGGTGTAAAACGCGGTCAGCACCGCCACGGCGCAACCGACCAACCAGAGAATCTGATTCTCGCCTTGGGCAACGTGCAGGATTTCGTCCTTTGACCAGAAACCAGCCGTGAGTGGGAAACCCATCAAGCTCAGCGAGCCAATGCCCACAGTTGCCCACGTCCATTTTTGGTACTTGGACAGCCTGTCCATCTCGAAGATGTCCTGTGTACCCGAGCCGTGAATCATGCTGCCTGAGCCGAGGAACAAGAGCGCCTTGAAAAAAGCGTGGGTCAGCAAGTGAAACAGCGCCGCCGCATAACCAAACAAGCCTAAGCCCATGAACATCAAG
>JAAFJQ010000203.1 GCA_013298185.1 Deinococcales bacterium | reverse complement strand
GTATTTACAAATTTCTTGCATCTGCAAATCAAAAATCCAATTCAATAAAGCATGGCAATTGACACCTTTGTAAGCTCGTGTTATATTTCTCTATGAAACCACTTTCCCAAAGACCAATTAACTGATTTTGCAATGTGCCAGTAGCCATTCAAGGAGTTTTTGATGATGTCGCAAAGCACTTTACCCACAGCCAGAAGATCAGTGTTCTCGAGGTTGATGTATGCCATTTGGCAACATCGCACCTTGTACCTGATGCTGCTGCCGGGTTTACTGTACTTCATCGTCTTTCGCTACGGACCTTTGTATTACACGCAAATTGCTTTTAAGGAGTTCAGTCCAACGCTTGGAGTCGAAGGTAGCCCATGGGTTGGGTTTAAGTACATTCTCGAGTTTTTCAATTCGTATTACTTCTCGCAACTGATGACCAACACCTTAATTATCAGCCTAGCCAAACTGATTTTTGGTTTACCACTGGCAATTATTCTTGCCATTGCGCTTGCTGAAACCCGCCTCAAATTGTTGCGAAGCTCGGTACAGACAATTACGTATCTGCCACACTTTTTATCGTGGATTGTCATGGCTGGCGTGCTGTTGGCACTGTTTTCACCCTCCGAAGGGCTGGTCAACAAAGGTTTAGGTTTGGTCGGGCAATCTCCAATTTCATTTCTAACTGATCCACGCTATTTTGTTGGCATTTTGGTTGGTTCTGATGTCTGGAAAGAAACAGGTTGGAGTGCAATCTTGTACTTAGCCGCTCTGATGTCCATTGACCCATCACTTTACGAAGCCGCCGAAATGGATGGAGCAACCCGTTGGCAACGCATTTGGCACATCAGTCTGCCCGGAATGCTCAATGTGATTGTGCTGGTGACATTGCTTCGCCTTGGCGGAATTTTAGATGCGGGTTTTACTCAAGTATTTGCATTGTACTCGCTGCCAGTTTACAGCGTCTCAGACATCATTGACACATGGGTTTACCGCCAAGGCATTCAGAATTTTCAACTGAGTGTAGCCGCAGCCGTTGGCTTATTCAAAGGTGTGATTGGCTTAATTTTGGTGGTCGTGGCAAATCGGATTGCTCGTAAAGTGGCTGGCTCTGGTTTGTATTAAAGGGGGTGAGAAGATGGTCAAGTCATTCGGATCTCGAGGCGACAAAGTCTTTGACTTCGGTATCAATTTTTTCTTGATTCTGGTGCTGATGGTGACCATCGTGCCTCTGAGTTATGTTGTGCTGGTTTCGGTCGCGCCTCTGGTATTGCCTGGTCAACCGACTGCGCTCTTGTCCTTTGCGGCTTACAGCGAACTCTTAGCTCAACCAAGTTTTTTACGCGCTGCTCTGAACAGCTTTGTGCTGCTGGTTGGTGGTGTGACCCTGAACATGGTTTTAACCACACTCAGCGCCTTTGCCCTCTCGAGAAAGTCCTTACCTGGACGCGGCATTATTTTGGCATTTATCTTGTTTACTTTTTTGTTCAATGCTGGTTTAATTCCACAGTTTTTGTTGGTCAGAAGTCTGGGTTTGCTTGACACATTACCCAGTGTGGTGTTGCCTGGGGCAATCAGTGTTTATAACCTGTTGATTATGATTGCCTTTTTGCAAAACCTTCCAGAAAGCCTTGGTGAGGCAGCGCGAATAGATGGGGCTTCTGAATTTCAAGTGCTGTGGTATGTAATGCTTCCGCTCTCAAAACCAATTTTATTAACCGTAGGTTTGTTTTACGCGGTGAACAACTGGAATGAATTTTTCTTGCCAATTCTATTTCTCAACAACCGCGACTTGATGCCGCTACCTGTTGTGCTGCGCGACATTCTGACTTCTTTTAACTCGGCAGAGTACATAGACGGCAACCGCCAAGCCTCGATTGCTTCACCTGAAGCTTTGAAAATGGCGGCGGTGGTACTAACGACACTGCCCATGTTGGCGGTTTATCCGTGGATTCAAAGCCATTTCACTAAGGGCGTGTTACTTGGAGGAGTAAAAGAATGATTTTAATTCTCGAGCCATGCCAGAGTGCTGTACATCTCGAGCCATGCCAGAGTGCTGTGCTTCTCGAGCTATGCCAGAGTGCTGTGCTTCTCGAGCCAGACCAGAGTGCTGTTCTTCTCGAGTCAAAAGACCAACTCAAACGGGGGTTTGGATGAAATGAAATCATTACTGTACGTAGCTGAAGCTCAAAAAACGCATGACCCAAGGAGTGATTTATGAAACGTTCAAATAAAAAAACCGCTATCGTCAGTGCCATCACCGCCTGTTTGGCTTTGAGTGGCTTAGCCCTTTATAGTTCGGCACAAAATGCTGTGACCGACTTAACCGTTTGGTTGCCCGCCGGTTCACCAGAAGCAGGACCACCTCCAGCCGATTGGGAAGTGTACAAGACCATCCGCGAGAAACTGAACATCAATCTTAAATTTGTGGTTGCCCCAATTGGCGCAGAAGGCGAAACCAAACTCGGTGCATTGGCTGCCGCCAACGATTTACCAGATTTATTTGAAATGCGTAACCGCAATCAGTTCTTTCAATTTGCGGCGCAGAAATTACTTGGCAATGTCAAACCGATTGTTAAGTTCATGCCACAACGCAACCTCGAGCGTTACAAAAACGATGATTTGAACCTACTTGCCACTGTGGATGGCACAATGGTTGGTTTGCAAGAAGCACAATTGCTGTATAAGCGCACATCATTGCTGATTCGTCAAGACTGGCTTGATAAGTTAGGCTTAAAAACACCAACCACACTGGCTGAATTTCTCAATGTCGCCAAAGCCTTCACCGAAAGAGACCCTGATGGAAACGGTAAAAACGACACCTACGGTTGGGGCATCAACCCGGACTGGACTCCGGGCGGGTTTGACGTGGTTTACGGCGCGTATGGTGTGCAAGGGGTTTGGAATTTAAGCAATGCGGCTAATTTTAAGCTCAATGCTCGAGAACCGAATTTTCGCAAAGCCACAGAGTTCGTGAACAGCATCATAGATGCTAAAGTGGTTGACCCAGATTGGGCAACCTTAAAAACCAATGATTTCCGTACCCGTTGGAAGCAGGGACGTTACGGTATTTTCGCCGAAGATTTCTGTGCTGCGATGTGCAGCTTTAACTACGCCCCATTTGATGCCAGCAACCCAACAGGCGCTTTGAAAACCCTGCAACCACCAGTTGGACCCGATGGCAAATCCTCGAGTGGCACATTTGCTGCCGCAGGCACGCTCTTGGTTGCTTCCAAAAAAGCGATTGATGCAGGCAAAGGACAAGCCATTGCCAGACTGCTCGAGTGGGCAAACAGTGGTGAAGGGTATTACGCTTTGGCATTTGGTAAAAAAGGCGTGAATTACAACTTTGATAAGAACGCTGTGATTACCTTGGCAGGTATTGACCCAGCCAATGCCTATAACTCGGCAGGATTTTTGAAATTCACCCAAATGCGGGTTTTGGCTCTGAATGGTCGTCAGCGTGAACTGGCAGCCCGATACCCGATTTTCAAGACCAGCAACGGACGCACCATTGTACCAATGGATTTCTACCGCGCTTCGTTTGCCACACCGCACACCAACATCATCAGTACTTTCTTGATCAAACCAGCCAGCAACCAAGCCGATTTGGACAGGTACATCAACGAGAACCGAATTCAATTCCAACTTGGTCAAAAGCCAATCAATGACACCACTTGGAATCAATTTGTCAGTGGCTTAAACAACCTTCGTGCCAATGAATACGAAGCCACTGCCAAGCAAACCCTGATCACCGCTGGATTTTTGAAGTAAATTTACGGCTCGAGCATGGGGGGCATGATTGCCCCCTATTTTTTTGAAGAGGTTCACCATGAATGCCCCAGTTCGTTTTGCAGTCATCAACATCAATCATGGTCATATCTATGGTCAAGTGGCGCATCTGGTCAATGCAGGTGCCGAATTTGTAAGTTTTTACGCACCTGAACCTGAACTTGCGGCGGCTTTCGCCGCTCGTTTCCCTGATGTACGACAAGCATCATCTGAAGCCGAATTGCTCGAGGATGACAGCATTCATTTGATTGTCACATCTGGAATTCCCAGCACTCGAGCCGCTTTGGGCATAAAAGCCATGCTGCACGGCAAAGACTTTATGACTGATAAGCCCGGTTTTACAACCTTGGCACAACTCGATGAAGTGCGAAAAATTCAGGCACAAACGAAACGAGTTTATTCTGTCTGCTACTCGGAGCATTTTGAAGTTGCCAGTGTCATCAAAGCTGGTGAACTGGTGGCAGCAGGTGCGATTGGGCGGGTGGTACAAACGCTGGGCATTGGTCCGCATAAAACCAATTTACCAAGCCGCAAACCATGGTTTTTTGAAAAAGAACATTATGGTGGAATCCTTGCTGATATTGGTTCGCATCAAGCCGAGCAGTATTTGTTTTTCACGGGTGCAACCAGTGCTGAGGTTGTCTCGGCGCAAGTTGCCAATTATAAGCACCCACAATACCCACAACTCGAGGATTTTGGAGAGGTTTCGTGGCGTGGTGTCAACCAAGCAGGCGATACCAGCCATGCGTATGTGCGGCTCGATTGGTACACACCAGATGGGCTTGGAGTCTGGGGTGATGGGCGCTTAACCATTCTTGGTACAGAAGGTTACATCGAACTGCGAAAATACATTGACCCCGCCGGACGCGAGGGTGGTGAACACCTGATTTTGGTGGATCAAAAAGGGATGCAGCATATTTCTTGTGTCGGTGGTGATTTGCCGTATGGACGCGAGCTTGTGTTTGATATTCAAAATCGCACCGAAACCCATATGCCACAGTGGAGGTGCTTCTTGGCAGCTCAAATCTCGCTCGAGGCAGAAGAAGCTGCTATTCGACTTGGACACCTCGAGAAAGCAGGTAGAGCATGACTCAGCATTTAGATGCCCACAATGTGCAGAAAACTTGGCAACTCGAGAAGCCACAAAAACGGCTCAAAGTTGCGGTTATAGGTTGCGGTGTTGGTCGCGCCCATGCCCTTGCCTATCAAGCCCTGCCTGACCATTTTGAAATGGTCAGCATTTGTGACCTTGACCTGCAAAAAGCCAAGAAACTGGCACTCGAGGTAGGTGCGCTTGGATTTACCGCCGATTACGCTGGGCTGCTCGAAGGTTCTGATTTGGATGTGGTGGATATTTGCACCCCGCCTCATCTGCATGTTCCAATGGTGATAGAAGCCATCCAAGCTGGCAAACACGCCATTTGTGAAAAACCAATAGCAGCTTGCCTTAAAGACGTGGATACCCTGATTGCTCTCGAGAAGATCAGTGCCAAACGCATCATGCCGATTTTTCAGTACCGTTTTGGCAATGGGCTGCAAAAACTCGAATATTTACAAAAACAAGGTTTGCTCGGCACCGCCCATGTTGCCACGGTTGAAACCCATTGGCGGCGTGGTGCTTGGTATTACGAACCAGAGTGGCGCGGCAAATGGGCAACTGAACTTGGTGGTGGGCTGCTCGGACATGCCATTCATGCACATGACATGCTGACCAAAATTCTTGGCAAGGTCAAAACGGTGTATGCCAAAGTTGCCACTCGAGTCAACCCAATCGAAGTTGAAGATTGCGCGGCTGTGACATTAGAAATGCACGATGGTTCAGTGGTCAGTTTGTCCATGACCCTAGGCTCGAGTGCCGAAATCAGTCGTCATAGATTTGTTTTTTCCAACCTAACCGCCGAGAGCAACACCCGTCCGTACACCAGTTCAGCTGACCCATGGGTGTTCACTGGCGACAGTCCCGAGATTCAAAAAAGCATAACTGTGGCACTCGAGGATTTTGTAGAACAACCAGATGGTTACACAGGGCAATTCCTGCGTTTTCATCATGCGCTTCTGAATAACACGTCCTTGCCTGTGACCCTGCAAGATGCACGCGATTCACTCGAGTTGGTCACTGCCATGTACCGCAGCGCTCGAACAGGTACAGAGGTTCAGTTGCCGATTCTTACAACCGACCCTGATTACAACAGTTGGCTGCCTACCTCACAATAACCGCTGGAACAGCATAAGGGCTAAAAGACCCAAACTAAATTTCAGAACAACATAGGTAAACCAACGCATGTACATCCAATCCATAAAAATCATCTCGAGGTTTGTATGATGTCACTGCCAAAAGTGGTTGGGGTCTTACGTGCCAAGACTCCAGAGCTTGCCCTCGAGATGGCTCGAGCCAGCATTCGTGGTGGTTTACAAGCCCTTGAAATCACTTGTACTGTACCCAATGCTGAACAGGTCATACAAACCTTGGTAGCTGAACAAAACACCTGTCAAATTGGAGCAGGAACGGTACTGACTGCCATGCAAGCCAAAGCCATGCTTCAGTCTGGTGCAAGTTTTTTGGTCAGTCCACACTTTGGTTTGCATGTACATGCCATGACTCGAGAAGCAGGAATGACCTATATTCCGGGTGTTCACACCCACAGAAATCATCAATGCCATAAGCGTTGGCTGCGAAATCGTCAAAATTTTCCCGATTACAAAAGCTGGTGGAGCAGCCTATTTATCTGATTTGTTTGGACCGCTTCCTGAATTAAAAGCCATGGTCACAGGCGGAGTCAAAAGCAGTGAAGTACAAACCTATTTACAAGCTGGGGCATTGGCGGTTGGTTTGGGTGATCTTTTTAAGGGAGGTTTTGAACAAATCCAAAGCCAAACTCGAGAACTGCTTAAATGATGCACTTTGATCTGATTGGACTTGGCGAGTGCATGGCTGAGTTATTCTCAGACCAGCCGCTTGAGGTGGCGAAAGACCTCAAAAAAGCCTATGGCGGCGATGTTCTGAACACTTTGGTTCATGCTGCTCGGCTCGGCTTGAGAACCGCTTTTATTTCTAAGTATCTACCGCTTTCATTTTAGAATTTACAAAAAGCGGCAATTCTGCCATTCCAGCGGTAGATACGTTGTCCTTACTCCCGTTCTTGACCCTAAGACGCACCTGACGGGCAGGGTCGCTTGGTCGGAAATGTTTTAGCAAAAAACGCTAAAACATTTCAGGGAGATACTTAGAGTTGGCAATGACCCATTTGGTGCTGGTCTCCTCGAGGCTTGGCAATCTGAGGGTGTGAATTCCAGCCAAGCGCCTTTGGTGGAAGGTGAAAACGGGGTGTACTTTATCAGTCTGCTCGAGCATACTGATTTGAACTTGTTGTCTCAAGAACAAATGCAGTCCGTGCCAATCCATGCCATAAAAAGTGGCGCTCAAGGGGTCTGGATTGGCGAGACACATTCCCGCCGAAGAGATACAAGTGGTGGACACCACTGGCGCAGGGGATGCTTGGAATGCAGGTTTTTTACATCACTGGCTTAGAACCCAAGACCCAATACAGGCGGCTCGAGAAGCGAATCGAGTGGCAGCTTAAAAAATTGGGTTTCGAGGAGCAATTCCACCAGCCGCCTAATACAAAGACAGCACCGGGTGTAGCCGCGCTTTGGACAAAGCCGTAAAATCCAATGATGAAACCCAAAACTGATTTCGAGCAAACCATCCTGCAACTCGCCCGCGACCTACAAAATGACAGTCATAACGTCAAGAACTTCGC
>JAAFJQ010000202.1 GCA_013298185.1 Deinococcales bacterium | reverse complement strand
AAACTGCGCCACCCAAAACGCAGTTAAACACTTTAAACTCAAACATCAACACTTCTCGAGAAACCGCGCCAAAACCAACACTGACCACGCAGAACACACCAAATTTTGCACCACCCAAACTTGGTGATTCAAAACCAGTTTTACCAGTTTTGAACTTACCCATGCCGCAGATTCCACCTGTTGTAATTCCAGATGTGAGTCGTTCAAATCGAAAATCAGAGACGATGGTACAGAACACAGTGAATCAAACCAATAACATCACCCAAACTATTCAAGCACCCGACCCTGAACGGGCTGCCAATGCCGCCAATGCTGGAATTGCTCGAGCCGCCGCCACACCTTTTCCTGCTGATGTGACAGGACAGCCCGTTACCAACGCAGCCCGTTAAAACCTCATTGAAAAGGAATATAAAACCATGCAAACCAACCCCAACCCACAAGAAAAACTCGAGGCACTTAAAACCCAACTCGAGCAATCCTACGCTGACCTCGAAGCCCTCGAGCAAGACTTACCCAAGTTTCAGGCTTTGATTGCTGCCCATGAACTGAGCGCCAAAACTGCGACTGAGGACGCAGAGCAAGCAACCAAACGCGGCGATCTACACCAAGCCTCGGAGCTACTCGAGGCGGCAAGCCAAAGAGAAAACCAAGCCAAGACAGCACGCGGGTTTCTCGAGAAGCAAAAAGAAGCCATTCAATCGGTTAAAGAAAGCATCAAAACCCTCGAGTTACAACTTGAAACGGTTTCGATCAAAGCCGAGTTGCAGACTCTAGCTATCGAAATGGAAGAGAACCAAAAAGCGTTTCTTGACGACCTCGAGAAACTGCAAAGCACTTTGCCTGTCGTGTTCAAATCAGCACAAGGCAGCCTTGTCCGTTGGCGGGAGCAAAAAGAACAATTTAAAAAGCTGCATCAGTCGTTGGGTATCTCGAGGATGCCATTTGGCTCGAGCAACATTCACGCGCTTAATCTACAAAACCTACTCGATGAATTGGAAAGCCACAACATCCCAGCCGGGGCATTAACGTCTGTTTGTTCATTAACTCAAGCATGGCGTGAAGAAAACTGTGAGCATGAATTTAAATTACCCCAAACACCTGAGTTTCTAGCTTTTGTGAAATGGTTCAATATCACCACGGAACAAGCAAATCAAGCCTACTACCACCAATCGGAAGCTGCTCGCTTCGCTGCTAGAGAGAAACAAAACCCAGTAGACGCAAATCAAAAAAATGAGCCTGATTTTATTGCTTTACGTGTATCAATCGAACCAAAAAAGTCATCTTTTGAGGGCTTTAGCTTTGAATGTCTTGACGCTGAAAGGAAACCATGAACACCAAAGCACTCGAGAAACGAATAGCAGCCCTCGAGAACGCAAAGAACCAAGCTGACACCCCGACAATGTTTTTTTTGGACGATGGTCTTCTCATGACCCAAACAGGCAAAGTCTCAGTATCCGATGGGATGCAAGAATTACCCTCGAGAATCAAAGTGTTTGTCGGTATCAGCTACCATGATTTATAGAAGGGAGGGGGTATGGCAAACAAGAATCCATTGAAAGCCCGTCAATCAAGACGCAAGAAGAAATTGGCAACGGTGCGAGATGTGGCACTTATGGTTCAAAGTGCTTTGGAAACCGCTCAAGCCCTACTTGGCGATTTGGACAAGGAAATTCAGTTAAGAGCTTGTCATGCTGTGTTCCAAGGGGCGGCAGCTTATTCTAAAATCCATGAAATCGGTGAACTCGAGAAGCGTTTAGAATTGCTCGAGGAAGCCATGAAGAATCCGAGTGATGGGCAACCAGTAACGGCGGGAACTTTGCAGCATCATTCATTCTTGCATGAGGTATCGGCATGACCAAAACAGGCAGAGCAACCATTGGGAGCGGGTCAAACTGTCCAGTCAAGTGGACATTGTGGCTCGAGGTTGTCTACCAATGCGACAACCTCCTGTCCATTGAACGGACACGAATAAAGCCGTCACAAAAGTGACAACTACAAAGGGTGTAGATTCAACTTACACCCTTTCCGTTCGTTCGGGGTTCTGTCCATTGAGCGGACGGAATTCAATTCCGACCCTTTGCACTTGAATACCCTCATTTGAACTTAGGTGTATGGGCGTGGAATCAATCCACTCCCTTTTATTGTTGAAGGGTGTCCGCCGAATGGACAGCCTTTGGTGTAACTTGAACTGACAGGTGGTATTTTATGAGAGCGGAAAATTTGTGTGCTTACTGTAAGCATTTGAAACAAGGGTTTACTTGTTCTGCGTTTCCGAATGGCATTCCACAGTTCTTTCTTCAAGGGAAAGAGCATACCAGCCCTTACGAAAACGATAACGGAATTGTTTTTGAGGCTCAAGATGACGCTCCATTGTGGGCGAGAAATAAGGACTTAAGATTGAAATGAAAATGCCTCCACAGTGCGTTTTTTGCAAGCATTTAATTGACTCAGAACAGTGTCAGGCTTTTCCATTTGGTATTCCTCGAGAAATCTATCCGCTTGGCAAATTTGACCACACAAAGCCTTATCCTAGTGACAACGGAATTAGGTTTGAAGCAAAAAACGATGCGCCAAAATGGGTTCTCGAGGCGTGGGGAAATAGAACAATGTGATTGGGATAGTAATTGCTGTTCACTTGATGACTTTTCAGAGGCTATAAAAAGAACCCGCCCATACTCGAGCGGGTTCTTTTTATACGTGCCGTGGTCAGTCCTTACCAATAATCAACTCCGAGTAGCAGCCCACAACCCGACCCAGAATGACACCAACCATACCTATGGGATTCCGGGTAAAGTTCACCTCAGCTTTCCATTGAACTGCGTACAGCTTACCTTGCTCAGTAATAGCTTCGCGGGTATCCACATAAAAAGTGTTTTTTGTGCGGCCTGGAACATTAAGACCGCTTGACCGAACAACTTCAATCGGCATATCGAAATCCAGTAACTGGCTTTGGGTTTCATTATCGAACAAAACGTAGGCAGCCTCAGAATTAACGTGGTTCATGCTTTTGCTCCTCTTTGAATCTTGGCAGCCAGTAATGCGGCAATGAATGGGGTGAGTGGTACTCGAGCGACGAAGGTTTCTGACTCGAGCCAGACAAAGCCCTTCTCGAGTTTGGTGCTAATCGGCTGACCGTCTTGGGCGATAATTGTGCGGGTCTTACCCGTTGCTCCACTTTCTGGCTGTACACGAGCAGTAACGCGGTAACGATTCGGTGAAAAGTACGTGCATAACGGTTTAGAAACCGTTTCTAAACTCAAAGTAACGCATGGTGAAGCCCGTAACGCCTTAGTGACGCGGGTCATGGTGCGACCTCGAGCAGTTTCTTGAGGGCAGCATAGAAAGCCTCGAGCGTGGCAAGGTCAAGCTGAACATCTAAGCGGGTTTGAGCAGAGGAAACCGATAAGAACGGCACACCATCATTAACTTTCATCAAAGCAAGAAAGGCGGGATGGTTGTCGGTGGTCTTGGTGTTGATTGTGCTGCCCAAGAGCTGAACTCGAGGAGGTTTCATAAGACTTCCTGCCTCATCGCTTCGATGGTGGCTTCAATGACTTGTTCGCTGTACAAATGTGGGTCAGCGTTAAGCAGGGAATCCCGAGGCACACCAACAGCGGACCAGTAGGCTACCCACTCGCGGATAAGTTGGTCTTGGGCTTTTTTGAGTGCGTCATGGGCAGCATCGTAAAGCAGTTGTGTTTTGGCGCATTTGGGGCAGAACTCACAATACCCTAGGCTTACATGATGATGGGTCTCTGTGCCGCAGTGGTCACAGGAAAGAGTAGGGGCGGTCATGCCCCCACCGTCGTGTCAATTTCCAGAGTGATGTTTTCCAACATGACACCATAGGGGCGCAAAACTTTAAGTGCAATTTCACGCAGAGTCTCGAGTGAATGCCTTGAATGACCAAGGGTGACACCCGTCACAGCCGCGTCAACTGATTTAACGGCGAATGCTTGCCACATGCCTGTGGATTCCTCACCGTTAGGTGTGGCTTCTGCCACTTCATTGCGGAATACTCGAGCCATGACCAGAGCGTGTTCTTTCGTGATGTTGCTTGGAAAGAATAGGTAAGCGATGGCGCTTACCGTTGGGGAGAATGGGGGCTTCATGCCCCCACCTTCCCGTACTTCTGGTTTATGAAGCTGACTTCTGCTCGAGTGAATTCTACGGGCTTACCACTTCTCGAGCTTGTGATTACTGCCTTGCCACAGGTTGGGGTGATGGCGTTCTGGACGGCTTGCCAGTCTGCCACCGAGAGAAAGCGATACTTGCCAATGGTTGCGCGTGGGTTCTGAACGTGTATCATGGGTGGGACTCCTAAAACTGGATTCCAAGAAAGCGTTCAACTTTTCGACGGGTGGGGCGCTTTTTTGGTATCCACATTGTAAGCCTTTAACATTGACGTGTCAATACTTAAACTTGACATATGCAAGTCTAAAGGTTTACTCTGTTAATGTAAGGGGGTGAGAACAATAGAACAAGAAATTGCTGACCAAGTTGCCTATGTCATGCGTGTCAAAGGCATAACACAAGCCGATTTTGCCAAACACCGTGGGGTGACAAGACAAGCCGTAAGTACCGTGTTCAGCGGAAAAAGTGGAATCCTTACAGGAACAGCCAAAGACCTCTTTGAATGGTTGGGGGTGAGAATCAAACTCGACGTGATAGAAGATGGCACGACCTAAGAACCCAGACAAGAAACGAAGCAATGGTGACGGTGGTGTCTGGCAACTCGAGACAGGGCGCTGGCGTTGGGAAATAGTCTTAGGCTATGCCACCAAGCCCGATGGTACGCGGTCACGAAAAACCAAAAGCGGCACAGCCAAGAACGAAACCGAAGCCAAGAAAGCCCTCACCCTTGCTCGAGCCGATAAAGAGCGCGGGATGCTTGCAACGCCCGACAAGGTGACAGTATCCGAGTACCTGAAGAACTGGCTCGAGGGACGCGCCCCAAGGCTGGCTAAAAACAGCGTGACCAGCTACGCGGGTCTTATCCGTTTGCACATTGCCCCGAACATTGGGGAGAAGCGACTACAAGCCCTGAAACCGCTTGACCTTCGCAACCTGTACACGCTTTTACTCGAGAAGGGTTTATCAGGGCGCTCTGTGCGGTATGTCCACGGCTTGCTGTACAGTGCATTCAAGGAAGCTGTGAGGCTCGAGATTACCTACAGGAACGTAGCCGAAGCGGTCACACCCGAAGTCCCCACCGAGAACCGCAACGCTAAAGCAAGCCAAGCATGGACAGCCGATGAAGCCGTGAAATTCCTAAGCGTGGCTCGAGGTGACACTTTGTATGCCTTGTTTTACATCATGCTTACCCTTGGGCTTCGCCGTGGTGAGGCGTGTGGGCTTCGCTGGCAAGACATTAACCTCGAGCAGCGGAAGTTACGCATCAATCAAACCATCGTCACCATTGGCGGAAAAGCAACACCCAGCGCACCCAAGACCAAAGGCAGCGCCCGACCCTTGGGCATTCCGCCCGAACTGTTTGAAGTTTTGCGTCTACACCGTGCCATGCAAGCACAATTACACCTCGAGAATGGTGTCAGCCCTGAAACTGATTATGTGTTCACAACCCGCACCGGGACAGCCATTCATCCCGACAACGTAAACCGAAGCCTCGAGCGGCTGTGTAAGGTTGCAGGAGTCCGTCAAGTCCGAGTCCATGACCTTCGCCACACATACGCATCCTTGGCAAGACGTGCGGGGGTGTCGCTCGAGATGGTGTCAGAGAAGTTGGGTCATGCTCGAGCGTCCTTCACGGGTGATGTCTATGTCCATACCTTTGATGACCAGCATGACGCAGCGACTCTTAACCTGTCCGAGCTACTGGCGAGCCGACCACGGGCAGCCGTGGCGTAAAAATCGGACGTTCCGCATCTGTTCCGCATTTTGGCGATTCTCGAGCCAGAATCAGAAAGCCTAAAAACAATAAAACCCGCGCTAAGCGGGTTTTATCTTGGTGGAGCTGAGCGGGTTCGAACCGCTGACCTTCTGAATGCCATTCAGACGCGCTCCCAACTGCGCCACAGCCCCTCTTGGGATACTCCTTATCGGAGCTTGGGGAGTGTAGCATGTCTTTCTCGGTTTGGCAAGCACCCCCGTTTACAGGTATGATGCCCGTTAATGAACCAAGCTGCCAAAATGCCGATTACCGCAAAGCCACTGGCAGATATGGTGATTGCCGTTTCTGGGGCTGGCAGGGGCTTTGGGCATAGCATCGCTCGAGCGCTGGGCTTAGCTGGAGCAACTGTGGTTGCCATAGACCCCAATCCCGAAGCCGCAGCGCAAACAGCTGCGGAACTCGAGCGGCTAGGAATCGAAGCGATTCCTGTGAAGGGCGATACATCGGTGCAACTCGAGGTCAAAAAAGTCTTTGATAAAATCCTCGAGATTTACGGCAGCATCTCTGGTTTGGTGCATATCGCCGATGGGGTCAGTATTGCCCCATTCAAAAAACTGACCGAAGCCGAATTTAACGAAATGTTTGAACTCCAAGCCCGCTCGAGTGTGCTGGTCTTGCAAGCCCTGATGCGCCGAGCGCCAAACGCATGGGCAACACTGGTGCTGCCACCCTCAGACAACAACGAACCCCAAACCCGAGGTGTCCGCTCGTACCTTTCTGGCATCGTTGGTGGGCTATCCGACAAAGGCATGAGAACCAATGCCCTTGTTCCCTCGAGAATCGCTGGAGGACTGGACTTTGACTCGAGGCTCGGCGAAAGCGCCCTTAGCCTTGCCTTACCCGCCTCCAGAGGCATCACTGGGCAAACCATTGGTGTTACATTATCTGCATTACCGGAACGCAAGAAAATCATTCCACGGGAGTTTTTAGAATGAAAAAAGCAGAGAAAAGGTTAAAGGTCAAAGGTCAAAGTATTTCTCGCTTTCCTCTTTTATCTTTGACCTTTCCTCATTTACTTGCGCGGAGTGCCGCATGAAATGCCCTCGTTGCCAGCACTTGGATACTCGAGTGGTGGATTCTCGCCCATCGGACGAAGGAGCAAGCATTCGGCGGCGGCGTGAATGCCCAAATTGTGGCTATCGGTTCACCAGTTATGAACGCGCTCAGTTTGAGCCGCTGACTGTTTTGAAGCGCTCGGGGCGCAAAGAAACCTTTGACCCCGACAAGTTGCTGCGCGGCTTGATTATCGCCTGCGAGAAACGCCCTGTGGATGCCGAACGGCTTCGAGCTTTTGCTTTTAGTTTAGAAGACGGCTTTGGTGATACCGAAATCCAAAGTGTAGAAATTGGTCGCCGTGCCATGAAGTTCTTACGCGGCATAGACGATGTGGCATACATTCGCTTCGCCAGTGTTTATAAAGACTTCGATAACGTTCAAGATTTTGTGAGCGCAATTCAGAACTTGGATGCCCGAGACGACGAAAAACCAAGTCCGAAACGCAAATAAACTCATTTCTCGTAGAGCCTCCGAAAGGTCCAAAATTCTTACAGATTTATCATTAAATACGTAAATGGAAAAACAGGGCGAACACGGGGGTTCGCCCCTACCTCACGCATTTTTCATGCCTTGAATGTAGGGACAGACCCCTGTGTCTGTCCTGTAA
>JAAFJQ010000201.1 GCA_013298185.1 Deinococcales bacterium | reverse complement strand
GCTTCACACCCGGTTGGAAATTCGCGTGGTACAAATCAAAAGGCGCAGTTTTAGGAACGTACAGCAGGGTTGTGTACTCGAGTGTACCCTCGGCTTTGACATGCGACCAAAACAATGGTTCGTCCAAGCCATGCGAAACAGATTTATAAAACTCGGTGTAATCCTCTTTGGTCAAATCCGATTTTGACCGTGACCAGATGGCATTGGCGCTGTTGATTTGTTCTATGGCTTGGGTGACAGTATTCTCTGCGCCGTCCTTGCCATACTCGGTTTTTTCAAAGTGCAGGAAAATCGGGAAAGCAATGTGATTGGAATACTTTTTAATCAACTGCTCGAGTTGCCACCGATTGGCGTACTCGTTGCCTTCTTCGTTCAAGTACAAGCGAATTAATGTGCCTTGGCTATCTTTCTGCACTGGCTCGAGTTCATAACCGCCCTGACCGTTGGAACGCCATAGGTTGGCGCTCTCCTCGCCTGCTTTACGGCTGATGACTTCGATGTTGTTTGCCACCATAAAGGCAGAGTAAAAACCCACACCAAACTGCCCGATCAGGTTGGAATCTTTTTTGGCATCGCCGCTCAGTTGCGACATAAAGTTTTTCGTGCCGCTTTTGGCAATTGTACCGAGGTTTTCGATCAACTCGGCTTCGGACATACCAATGCCGTTATCCTCGATCTCGAGCATCCGACTTGTGCCATCGGTGAAACGCAAATCAATGCGCGGCGACCAAGTGGCGTTCTTAAAGCGCTCATCGGTCAGGGTGGCGTACTTAAACTTATCAAGCGCATCCGAGGCGTTAGAAACCAGCTCGCGCAAGAAAATTTCTTTGTGGCTGTAGAGCGAATGAATGATCAGATGGAGCAATTGACTGACTTCGGTTTGGAATTCGTACTTTGACATAAGCCTCCGTGTGGCTCGAGACCACGTATCAAATGATTTTGCGACATCACAAAAATCGCGCAAAGCAATATACACTAAACCCATGACCCAAGTTCTCGAGCGCCCAGCACAATCTGGAATTGTTCAGTCAGTCACGCAGAACATGGTAACCGAGTTGACAAAACGCAAATTTACGTTTGCCGAGTTTGAACAAATGTCTGACTTAGAAATGTTTGCAGACCAACACGTCGAATTACTGAACGGAGAAATTACTGTGAAAGGAATGCAAAGCACCCGCCATTCATTTAAGGTTGTACAGCTCGACAAAGCCCTGACTCGATTGCTCGGCGATGACACTCCGATTTTTGCCCAAGTGCCATCTGTTTTGCTGTCCCCGCCGACAGACTTTGTTGAGCCAGACATTGCCATTCGTGGTCCACCTTTTCAGAAGTACGCCACTGAAACAGCAACTTCAGCCGACACGCTCTTGGTGGTTGAAATCTCCGATACCACCTTGCACCGCGACCAAACCGATAAGCTCGAGGCATACGCACGCAATCAAATTCCTGAGTATTGGATTTATAATTTAGAAGACAACACCTTGGAAGTTCACCAAAAACCTCGAGATTCCAAATACACCCTGTCTCGAGTCCTCCACGTTGGCGAAGCTGTTGATGTGATGGAACAGTCTTTTGAGTGGTGGACGTAAGCAATTCCCAACCAAGGCTTTTTGTTTAGGAAGTAGATTCTGAAGGCAAAAGTTGAGAGCTAAACTACTTTCCTCTTTCCGCTTTTTCCTTTCCTCTTGGTTTACAATAACCCCATGGCAAAATTTTTGCGGGTAGGACATCGCGGCGTGAACCTCGAGAGCATTCATTATTACGAAGTTTCTGGCAGCCTTGGCGCTGGCGTTGGGCGAAATGCACCAGCTCAGGCATCGGCAAGCAATGTCAGTTTGGTGCTGTACTTTGAAGGCGGGACAAAACTGGCAATCACAGACCCATCCGAGGCTCGAGAAGTGCTTTCAAAACTGGATCATTATTGAGAAAACCGAATTGACGCCCCAATAGACGCGCTAAGAGCAAATCCTGTTCGACTCGAGAGTCCTAGCGGTGGGAATCCGACGCTGATGGCGGGTTGATCGCCGTACATCGCGGCAAAATTTGTTGGGTAATCGGTGCTGGCTAGGAACGGCTCGAGAATGGCTTGGCTGTACTCGAGGTCGTCTGGCTCGAGGTGAATAGCTTCGCCAGAAAAGCACATCACGGCGCTTTCTTGGGTCATCATTTCAAGCAGGGTTTTTGGGTAGCCATGATTTCGTTGATACTCGGCTCGAGCCAGTGCAGCGCGGGTTTCTTGACGAACATAACTAAGATTTGGTTCTCGAGGTGCGCCGTCAAATTCGGTTGTCCAGAGTTGCACGCTGACCCAACGGTCAAATCCAATGATGGGCTGGCTTTTGGGAATAAAATCTGTTCCGCTCGAGAATCGCCAATCGGCATCGGTGAGAAAACGTTGTGTCCAGCCGTTGCGTGGTTCGTCCACGACCACCAGCATCACGCGGTACATGGCGCTCGACTCGAGTTCTTGACCAACCTCATCACAAACCTGAGTTGCAAATGCTTCAGACTCGAGGGCAATCAGACCATCTAAGAAATCTTTTTGGCGTTTGCCCATCGGCGAAAAAGAACCAAGCGGTAAGAATTCGCCGCGTTTTTTGGTCATCAGATCAACGTATGCCCAGTAGCGTTCCATCACGCCGTCCAAATCGTAAATGGCTCGGCAATCGGCTAAGGCTGGCTCGAGAATGGCTTTCATACTTTGAGTTTAGCAAGCCAAAACCAATTTTTCATAAGCTGGCTGGCTTAAGCAATCAAGCGCCTGTGATAATTGATTTGTCCAAGGTGATAGTTCAAATGCCCATACAGATGAATCAGGAAATAACCCGTACTCATTGGGTAGCCCAGCGTCTCGAGCGGGTAGGTCGCCTCGAGTGAGGCTGCGTCTAAGGTCGGTAAGGTTTTCCCGAGAACAGCTATTGTATCTCGCAATTTCCCAATCAATTCGGCTCGAGGCATATTTTTTAAGGCAAATTCTGAGTCTCGATTACGAATAAAGTCTGTTCCGCCAAGCGTTGCACCAATGTACTGGTTCAAGTTACCAACCAAGTGCAATGCCAAGTTCCCAGCCGAGTTTTTAATCTCACCAGCAATGCGCCAAAGGCTTGCTTCGTTTGGGTAAGCCTCGAGTTCAGCTATCAATTTCTCGAGGTCGCGGGTGTAGAGCTTTAATAAGTCTGCATTCATGCTTGATTCTACAATCAAGTCAATGTGATTTTTTACCAATGAAAAAAGATTTCTACGCTACAATGACTTGGGTCACTCGAGACTCGGAGGGATTCTCATGATTGAATATAAAGCAAGCGGGAAAGCACCTATCACTGGCGTACTGATTGGTATTTTACTCAGTCTTTTAAGTGGTTTGGTGGTCGGTTGGATTTTGTACCAAATCACGCACTTATTAAAAGTCAGTTTGATCATTATTTTCCCATTGGTGGCTGGAGCAATCGCTGGTTTTGGTGTTTCAGCAGCCGTCAAAACGGGCAAGATTCGTAATGGTTTGATTGCTGCTCTACTTGGCTTGGTGGCTGGTACAACCATCACCGTAACAGACCATTACTTGGGTTATCAAAGTTTTAAGAGCGAAGTTCGCCAAACCCTTGAGGTCAATGGGGCAACCGTCAGCGACCAAGATGTAGCAGTAGCGACTGATTTATTCTTGCAACAAAGCGTTGGTAAAACAGGATTCTTAGGATTTGTTGACCTCGAGATCAAAGGCGGCGTCAGCATTGGGCGAGCCTCGAGTCAAGGTGTGAACACTGGAAGTATTGGCGCTCAGATCCTCTTTTTTATAGAATGGATGTTGATGGCATTTGCTGCGACAGCTCTTGGTTACGCAGCTGCCAAAGAACCTTTTGACGAACAAAGCGAGCAGTGGTATGCCGAAGGTACACGCTTGGTCAGCATTCCACTATTTAACCAACAAGAAGTCCTCGATAACCTCAAAGCCCGCAACTACGCCCAAGTTGGACAGTTGGGGCAACTCGAAGCTGTGCCTCATGACCGTGTGGACATTTTGATTCGCAACACACCCGATAAAAAAGCCCGTGATTTGATTCTCGAGGTTCATGCTTTTGTGACGGATAAAAAAGGCAAGCAATCCTCGAATACTTTAAGAACCGGTTTAGTCTCGAGAGAATCAGTCAGGGCAATACTAGAAGCTGCCAAAGCAATTGTTCAGAACCCCAATGCCACACCAGACCAAGATGCAGCGATTGCCTAATGGATTGTTGTCAAAAAAGTAAATCGGCAATTCGAGCTGCCTCGAGAGAATTACAATTATAATTTAAAAGCGCTTTTGAACTCAGCAACTTGATCGGCATATGTTTTGACCCATTCGACCATGGCATCCGTGGTCGCCCCACCTGTGAAATCAAAATCTGACTCGAGGTACGGGTCGTTTTCGTCATCTATGCTCGCCCTTGCAAAGCGGTTGTCGTAATTGAATTTTAAGAGCTGCTTTTGGTCAAGTGGCTTTTTCAAGTCCCAACCAGTCGAAATGGATAAATTGGTGCAGAAAGACGTTTTCTTGCAATCGTAAAAGAAAATGCCCATGCTTTTACCTTGAATCTTAAAAGTGACTTTTGGATCACCATCGGAATCTTTGGTCAGTTCTGGTTTGTACCCTTCTTTGGACAGCAAATCAAAAACTTCTTTTCCACCAATGGTTTCGTAGACCAAGGCTTGCTTGGTTTTGCTTTGCGCCCATGCGAAAGTTGCTCCTGCCAACAGCACCGCCCCAACCAAAATTAGTCGTTGATTCATGATTTTATTGTAGCACAAGACCGACTTTCTACCACCAAATGATGCTATTACCGAGTCCCAACGTGTTTAATTTAATTGCTTTCGAGTCTCAAAGGTGGCGTGGTTGTGCAAAATAAATTCTATCCATGACAAAAGCAAATGCCCACAGCACCAAGCCAAAAACCGCCAGCAAGACTTTGATTTCTTGTTGAGCGATATGACCTCCAAGTGCCAGCAATAAATCGTAGAGAAAACCCGCAAAGGCAAAGTTTTTCAGGGTTTTTGAACCATTCCAAACAATGGCTACAATGCCCAAGACTTTAAGCAAACTAAGCGGGTAGAGAATCCAAGCGGGAAACTCGAGGTGGCGGTATTCGTCGTATGAGGCTTGTGGGTCAACCACACCTAGGATGGCTGATCCAATAAACAATAAGCCAAACAACACTGTGGCAGTCCAATACAAATTTCGGGTTGTGTTTTTCATCTTTGCTCCCTAACGGCTCGAGTTTGGTTTGTGGCTCGAGTCACATAAAACTCTACAGTGTAGGAATTGTAAACTCTACAGTGTAGAATACATTTATAATGAGTCATCAAATGCCAAGCCAATCACGCCCGCCACTTCATTCGGAATTGATTTATCAAACTGCCCTCGAGTTGATTCAAAGCCAAGGACTCGAGAAACTTTCAATGCGTTTGCTTGCAAGCAAACTTGGTGTAGACCCAATGGCGATTTATCACCACATCCCCAACAAAGCCGCTTTACTCAATGGCTTATATAACAATATTCTCGAGGAATTGTTTTTGTTGCCAATTCCCGACGATGCACCTTGGCAGACTCAACTGAAAAACTTGGTGGACAATTTCCGTGCTTTGGCACTGCGTTATCCAAGTATTTTCCCAAGTTTACTCTCGAGTAGTACAGTGCTATACAACAAGCAAAAAGCCTTAAATTTATTGCTGGGTGTGGTGAGAAAAACAGGTTTACCAGACCAAGCCGTGGTGCAAGCCTCAGATGCTGTTTTTGCTCTTGTGACTGGTTTTATCTTTCTAGAATTGGGCGGCTTAGAAGCAGCCAAGGTGCATACAGGCACAGAATTCTTAAGTACCCAAAGTAACCCCGATTTTGGACATATTGAGGACTTAGCTCAAGTTCTCCAGTCCAATCAATTCAAGGCAAGTTTTGATTTTGGTTTTGATGCCATCGTTCAAGGGCTTGAAGCCATGCTTAAGTCAGCGCAGTAAAGTTACCACCAAGGCAATTACGGGGATACTCAGCACCGTGGTTAGAATCACGATACCACCCACCAACTTAAAATCGGCTTTGAGTTCTTGAGCCACCAAAAACGCATTGATGGCGGTTGGCATGGCGCTCGAAAGCACCAAGACGCTACGCTCGAGACCTGTTGCTCCCACCAGCCACGCCACAAAGAGCGCCACACAAGGACCTAAAATCAGGCGCAACCCAACTGCCCGAATCATGGCTCGAGAAGGCGTTGGAAAACCACTCGAGCCAATTTGCAACCCAAGGGAAATCAGCAGCATTGGCACAGCCGCTTCTGCCAAAAGCTGGATGCCCCTATCTAAGCCAACGGGAATTCGGATGGCTAAAGAATTCAGAGTGACACCAAGCAGTGCCGCCCAAACCAAAGGCAGCGCAAAAACGGTTCTGACCCTCGAGCGCCAACTGCCATCACGCAAAACGCTGGGAGTGACCACAAAAGTCATAAACACACTGACCGTAAAGACCACCAGCGCCAACTCGAGACCAGGTTTACCAAAGGCAAAAAGCGCAATCGGCAAACCAAAATTACCATTGTTACCAGTAATCACACCCGCCACCATCGCACGGCGGGTTTCATCGGGTTGGTCACGGCTCGAGAGCCATGTTAAGCGCCCCATAATCAGCACAAATAAAATATAACCAAGTACAATTTTTAAGGCACTGGTCAGGTTGGCTTCCGAGTGAGCCAGGTTGTACAGCGCAAGGCTCGGCGAGAGGGCGTACAAGGTGACTTTGGAAACGGTTTGGGCATCTAGGCGCAAAAAACGCCCAAGGGCAGTGCCGACAGCCACAACCACCAGCACGGGCATAATCACATCGAGTAAGGCACTCAGCACAACGCCATGCAGCCTACCGTATTTTTAGAACTCGAGTTCGTGAATTGCACCGTGACTCGAGTCGATTTCAAAGGCAGCGTTGGTCAGTTCATCGCAACGCATGGCAACCGCAAGGCTATAAATTTTGTGGATTGTACCTGTCTCATCAGGGCTAAAACGCGCTGGCACATTGCGAATAACAACTGTTGCACCCGCTTTATTGGTGTAGCGGTACTCGGTACGAACTTCTTCTTTAATGGCTGTCATGATTTCACCTCAAATCACATAGGCTGTAATAATAGCGTATCCTCGAGTCCAAGATACTTTAACACGAATCCAGCGTCGGTCACGAACTTTATGCTCGTAGTTGATTCCAGCGACTCTACCTAAATCATTATTGGGTAGGTCTTTGCTGACCGCAGTTCCAACCAGAATCGCCTCGAGCAGTTCAAATAGGCGTATGCCATCATCTTTGGCGGCAAAAGCAGCGTGTTCTGTGATGCCTATTTCCTCGCGGTGCAATGCTTCTTCGATGTTCTTGAGTTCCCACTCGAGAATTTCTGAGGTTGTGAAATCAAAGGCTCTGTCCATTTTATCCTCGAGCTAATCGGCGGCAATGGCTTCTTTTTTCTTTTTGCTGATTGGCTTGGGCGCAATTTTAATTCCACTTTCCAAACTGGCTTTGACGTACCTCGAGGTGTGGCTGGTTGGGTGCTTGGCAATGGTTTCGGGTGTTCCCACCACTACGATCTGC
>JAAFJQ010000200.1 GCA_013298185.1 Deinococcales bacterium | reverse complement strand
TCAACACTTGTTGTATGTCTAACTGCTCGAGCAAACCATAGGCATCAGCATGACTGAGTGTGGCAAAGGCTGGTATTCCCTCGAGTTGCTTTAGAACCCGCCAATCCTCGAGCAGCGGAAAATCATGGCTGAGATCACCATTGCGCTTATCTGCTCGAGCCTGCCACGCCTCGAGGCGATCAAAGGGCGTGTCTCGAGACCCCCAAATTGGCGCATCGAAAACATGTTCGATGCAACCAGAAAAATAATCCCAATCCACCGATAAAAGCATACGTGCAGCATAAAGGCTGAAACGTATGATTGTCTTGGGTTTGTTAAGACGCGGCGCAAGCCCTCTCCCCGCACTTCGTGCGACCCTCCCGCCGCTATCGCGGGGGAAGGTGTTAAAAGCCCTTTCCCGCGATAACGGCAGCAATTTCAACACATTCTTAAAGTTGGGTATACCCAATCTGGGGACGCACCAAGTTCTTTTTCGCATCAGGCAAAAATCAGGTTGGTGGGCTAGACTAAAAACCATGAAATCATTTTCAAGGTTATGGGGTGTTTTGTTGGTGCTGCTAGCTCTGGGCGCAGCCTTTGTTTGGGCGCAACCTAATCAGCAGATTTACGTCTACTCGAGGGGGATTTTTTTGCCTTCTGAGGATTTGCGGTTTGACTTGTACGCTTATGGCACTGAGCCTTCTGAGGTGGCGGTCACGTACAATCGGGTTCTCGAGCCATTGGCGCTGCTGCGCTTGAAACCCAACGATGGTTACAGTGCCATCAAAGTTCCCGAGGGCATCAAAACCAGTGTGGTTAAACGCAGCACAATTAAAATTGATCGCAATTATGGGCAGATCAACCTTGGTAAACTCGAGGCGGGTTTGTACTTGATTGGTTTTTCGGCTGGGTCAGCCAAAGGCTTGGGCATTGCGCTGGTCACGGATTTGGGCATGATGGTCAAACGCGCCGACAAAAGCGTCTCGGTTTTGACGGTGAATCGCGCCAATGGTCAGCGTCGCAACAGCACGGTGTATGGCATCGAAGGTAAGGAAACTCAACAAGTTCGTACCGATGTCAATGGCTTAGCTAAGCTCAACCTCTCGAGCGATAAAAACGGTTTGGTGGTTTCTAACACTGGCAACAATTGGGCTGTCTCGAGGTCATGGTGGCAGAGTTACGCGGTGGAGAAATGGAAACTGACAGGTCAGACAGATCGCCCACTGTACAAACCCGCCGATTCGGTTTCTTTCCGTGGCACACTGCGCGAGGGAAACACCTTAAAACCAATTAAGCTCGAGAAAATCAGTGTGGTGGCATGTTACGACAGCACCGAACTCTGGCGTGGCAAGCAAAACGTCAACGAGTACGGCACGTTTAGCGGCACATTCACGTTATCCAGACGCGCTAAAACTTCCGAGTACGACCAATACCGAATTTTTGTTGCTCCAAGCGGCGAGGCGGCTTGTAATGCTGGTCTGAACGTGGCAAATTTCAAGGTTGAGGATTACATCAAACCAGAATTTACCGTGGCGCTCGAGAATCCCGAGGTTGCCCTGCAAGGCACGAGCGTTAAAGTCACTGCCAACGCCGAATACTTGTTTGGTGGCGGCGTTTCGGGTGGCAAGGTAAACATCCAAGTTTCCCGTGCCGAGCGCTACCGCCGCGATGATCCGCGTTTTTCTGACTTTGGTTATTTCTGGGGCGAATGGGATTTCTGGCAACCACGCCGCGCGATTGTTCTCGAGAAAAATACGGTTTTGGACGATGACGGCAAACTCGAGGTCAATGTGCCACTCGAGCGCGACCCTGACAATGCGGTGGTGGCTTACACGATTCAAACCACCATCGAGGATGAAACCCGTCGCCCTCAAACCACCACCAGTACAGTCATTGCTTACCCTAGCACCGTGCGTGTGGCGGTGCGCTCGAGCCGTTATGTGGTCAAGGCTGGCGATGAGATTGAACTCGATGTGCGAACCCGTAACCTCGAGGGTCAAGAAGCCGATGCTCCTGTGGAATTAACACTGGTGCGCCGTGATTACTGGTATAACGCCGACCGTTGGACGCCTCGAGAAGAGCGCTTGGAAAGCCGTACTGTATCCACCAAAAATGGTAAGGCAACTGTGAAATTCAAAGCCGTCAAAGGCGGCGGTTATAGCATTGTGGCTCGAGCCAGAGATTCTCAAAACCGTGTTTCGATTGGTGAATCCTTTGTTTGGGTAACAGAGGACAACCCAAGTTGGTTTTGGTGGTACGAAGGCAACCAAATGCAAATCAAGCTCGATAAACGCGAATATGCTGTGGGTGATACGGCTGTGGCGTTTATCAGTGGCATCAAACAAGGCGCGGATGTCTGGTTGACCTTGGAAGGCGAAACCGTGCAAGCTCAACGGGTCACAAGGGCAGCTGGTGGCGTGGCAGCGTGGACGTTTAGGGTCACAAAAGACATGCAGCCGAACATCACCTTGAAAGCTGTGTACATTGCGGCTGGCTCGAGAAGCGAAACGGAGGCGGGCATTATTGTTCCTAAAGTCCAAGAACGCCTGAGCATTGCGATTCAACCCGCCAAGCCCAAGTACCAAGCGGGCGAGCAAGGACAAGTCAAACTCGTGGTGCGTGACGCAAATGGCAAACCAGTGCAAACCGAACTTGGTGTGAGTGTGGTGGATAAGGGAATTTATCTCTTAAAAGAAGACACCACCCCCAATCCTTTTGATGTGCTGCATGGCTACCGTCAAAATTTGGTTGGTACAGTCTCGAGCGAAGATGAACAACTGTACATAGATGCTGCTCGTCCAGTGTTGGCGGCTTTGGCAACTCCAGCCCCAGCCGCGAGCATGGCGAACGCTGACCGGTCTGCCAAAGCCGAAACCCCTGCTGCCGATGTCAAAGTTCGCAAGGATTTCCGTGACACCGCCGATTGGCGAGCCAGTCTCATTACCGATGCCAACGGCGAAGCACTGCTGACCATTCCTTTCCCCGAGAACCTGACCACATGGCGCATCACCGCAAGGGGACAGAGCATCAGCGCTAAAGCTGGCGAAGCTCGTAAAGAAGTGATGGTCACGCAAGACATCATTGCCAGAATTTCACAACCCACGTTCCTTGTGCGCGGCGATTCGTTTCAACTGCGCGGCATTGTCAACAACAACCGCGAAACCACCACCACAGGCAGATTCAGCCTTGGCTTAAATGGTTTAAGTGCTTCTTCGGCGCTCGAGACAACCTTAAGCATCAAACCCGGTCAGCGCGGCAGTTTTGACACTCGAGTCACAGCCACCGAATTTGGTATTGCCAAAGTCACTGCGAAATTCGCCGATTCCATCGGCGGCGATGCGCTCGAGTTACCGATTAACGTTAAGCCGCGTGGTTTCACCGATGGCACAGGTTGGGCAGCCGATGCCAAGCGCGGCGCACGAAAATTCAGCATTCCATCGGACGCCAACCTCGAGAGCGCCAGATTAAAAATCGCCCTGACCCCAAGTTTACTGAGCGCTGTGCGCCCCGCCCTCGAGCAACTGATTGGCTACCCATATGGTTGCACCGAACAAACCCTGTCGCGCTTTTTGCCGACGCTGCTGGCACAACAAGCCTTCCCTCGAGATGACCTGCCAGAACTGCTGGATGCTGGTTTAGCCCGTTTAGAAACGCTGCGCCACGACGATGGCGGTTGGGGATTCTGGACCGAAGACCAAAGCACTTTAGAAATGACCAGCCAAGTGGTGCTGGCACTGGCTCGAGCCAAAAATGTCGGTGTGAAATTTGAGCCGTATTTGCTCAGTGGTGCAGTCGAGTGGCTGCGTGGTCGGGTCAACGATGGCAACCAACAACGCGGCGCAAGGTCAGTCGCATACCGCGCTTTGGCAGAAGCTGGCAGCCCAGCTGTGGATAGCATGGATGGTTTTGCAGCACTGCGCGACCTCGAGCCGTACCATCTTGGGCAATTGGCACTGGCATACCAAAAACTTGGCAAACTCGAGGAAGCCCGCACGATGCTGAATCGCCTCAAAGCCAGCCGCATTGAAACCGACAGCAATGTTCGTTGGGAACGCCCAAACCGTCAATACCGTTGGTACTACTGGTGGGAAGATAATCCAGTCTTGGTGACTGCCGTGGCACTCGAGGCACTGGCGAAACTCGAGCCGCGCAGCAACCTGATTCCGAAGACCGTGAATTACTTGTTGCAACAACGCCGTGGTTACTGGTGGGTTTCCACCCAAGACACCGCCGCGACTGTGATTGCTGCGTTGGCATTGCCTAAACCAGTCAATAGCAACCAAACCGTGCGGGTGCTACTGAACGGCACAGAAATCGCGGTCAAAACCATAGACGAAAAAGGCGCAACCCTCGACCTAGACCCCAAAGTTAAAGTCGGTGAGAACACCCTCGAGATACGCGGCGACCTGAACTACGCCGCCAGCCTCGAGTACGTGCGCGAACCAGAGCGTTTGGTGGCAGATTCCGACGGCATTAATGTTGCACCGACCTACTACAAGCTCGAGAAGAAATGGAACGAAGGCGCACGCAATTACGATTACACCCCCGTACCACTGATTAAAAACGGTGTCGCTCAACCGCTCGAGGTCGGCGATATGATTGCGGTCAACATTCGCATCAAACCCGAAAGCGACAGTATGCGCCACCTGCAAGTGATTCAGCCCGTGCCAGCCGGCTTTAGTGCCGTCAAAGAATCAGGATGGGATTTTGAACCCGGCAGAGCGTTGCGCTACTTTGATAATTATTGGTACTGGAATTACTGGTACTCAGGGCGCGAAATCTACCAAGACCGCGTGGAACTGTACGCCGATACCTTCGGCGGTGAGCAAGAATTTACGGTCTATATGCGGGCGCAGACCCCCGGTACATTTACCGCGCTGCCGACAGTCGCCGAGCTGATGTACGACCCAAGCATCCGAGGTCGCTCGAGTGCCGCGACATTGACGATTAAAGAATAAATGAATCGCAACGAAAACAGTAGGCTCGAGAAATGATGAGCCTACTGTTTTTTACTTGGGGGCGTTGTTCGCTAACAACACAGGCAACCGCAACCCATACAATTCCATGCCCACCAGCATTGCCACAACCACAATTGGGTCTGGACGATCTAAAATCATGGCTTTGGGGGCTGTGCCGACCCTCATGCACTCAAGCAGAACGCTGGTGCTGCTGCTCGAGCCTTTGGTGAATGGCATTTGCACAATTTTGCCTGTTAAGCAGATGCCATAACTTTTGTGCCGTGCGTCTATGATTTGTCCTGTTTGGCTGTCTACTCCGCCCCAAAAGGACAGTGGCTCGAGGGGTAAGACTTCGCCTTCGAGTTGAATCAGTTCGCCTGTGAGTACGTCAAGCCCAGAGACTTGGGTCATGCCAAACCTCCCCGCGTATCGCGGATTGCACGCATTCAAAGGTGCTGCCAAATGCCACGCCCATGTTCAGGTTGGCTGGGGCGTAATATGCCATTTTTGCACTCGAGGTCATGACGGTTTTGGCTTCAGCTGCCATGATCGGCGCGAGGTAGACACAAGTATCTAAAATCAAAGTGATGCCTGCTTGTAGGATTGGCTCGAGCAGCCCTTGGGCTTCAAGTTGGCTTTTGACAAAGCGGTTGGTGTTGACAAAGAACTCCACAGCTACTTTTTGCCCCGCAACATACTCGAGCAGGATTTGAAACTCTGCCAATGAATAATGTGGTGTGCCTAAACTGATGGCATCCAACCGAGTTCCATTTTTTACGGTACTCAGTTCAGCTCGAGCTAAGCGCATGGCTTCAGGGGTGAGGCTGATCTGCGGCGCTGGTTGGTGTTGCAAGGCTGCTTCTAAACTTGGGGCTTCTGGGGTGAAGCCAACCGCGTGGAACATCGCAAGCGCCCCGCTCGAGGCAGCCGCTGCACCAAAGGCTTTGAAATGGTCTTGGTTGGTCTGGGCGGGCAGTCCAAGCAGCACGGGAATCTGGTCAGCGCAGTTTTGTCCGATCAAATGCCCAAGTACTGCGTAAGCACTTTCATCTTCAAAAAAATGGGCAACTTGGCTGAGGTCATAAACAATCTGTCCGCGCCTTGCTTCGGGCAAGTGCAAGCCCACATATGGCACTCGAGCCGTGATCGCAGCGCAGATGTCGGTGAAATCGCCGTAACGGTTGGTACGAGCGCCAAGCAGCGAATTGGCATAGACAATCGCGTTGGATTCCGCCCATGCAATCTGCTCGCCAAGTTTGGGTTGGCTGGGCAATTGGTACGGCGCACATGTCCAAGTGGCTTCGCAACCAAGTTCAGTGTATGCCTGCATTTGTTGCTGCATGGCACTTCGGGTGGATTCAGCAAAACGATTGAGGTTTGGATGCAGTAAATTCAGTGAACCCACATTCAAAGTGGTTGGCACTGCCACTCGAGCCTGTAATTTTTGTAAGTGCAGCACAAAATCAAGGCTTGCCTGCCCATGGTACAAACAACCATCAATATGAGCTTGGGTAATCGGAATCAGCCGCTCTGCCCCAAGGGTTTTTGCCAATTCGCAAATGATTCGCATTCCCAGCCCAACAGCTGCGCCATGTTCTCCCTCGAGCATGGCTTGTTCAATTGGCTCGAGATGAAGTTCTGGCATAGCTGGTTAAGCCCCGCCAACTTTGGGTAGCAAATTCGGTGGTGAGAAACCCGGCTCGAGGGTGGGTTTGGTGTCCACTTCTTCGGGCAGGAAACCACCATCAAACACCGTCACGAACTCTTCGCCGTTCAGGGTTTCACGCTCCAAGAGTGCGGCTACCACCCGATCCATGGCATGACGGTTCTGCTCGAGCAGGTGCTTGACTTTTGTGTACTGCGCTTCGATCATGCTTTTGACTTCGGCGTCTATGGCTAAAGCCGTGGCATTGCTGTAGTTGCGGCTTTCCATGCCATTGCCCAAGTAACTTTGGCTTTCTTCAATCAGTGCCACATGCCCAAGTACTTGACTCATGCCCCATTCGGCAACCATGCGCTTAGCAATGTTGGTGGCACGTTGAAAATCGTTCTGAGCGCCTGTGGTGACTTCATTGAATTGTAGTTCCTCAGCGACCCGCCCAGCCAAAAACACAGCAATATCATCGAGTAATCTGGATTTGCTGTAATGCTGGGTTTCACTTGGCAAAGGCATCATGTACCCAGCCGCACCACCTCGAGGCACAATCGTTAGCTTATGCACCTTGTCCGAGAGTGGCAATAAATGAGCTGCAATCGCATGACCAACCTCATGATATGCCGTAATCAGTTTATCCTCGAGTTGAATCACTCGAGACTTTCTGGCAGCACCCATCACCACTCGATCTGCGGCTTCGTCAATGTCTTTCATTGTGACTTTTCTGCGTCCACCTCGAGCGGCAAGTAAAGCTGCTTCATTCAGTAGATTCTCGAGGTCAGCCCCAACAAAACCAGGTGTGCGTCTGGCTACGGTTTTTAAGTCAACATGTTCATCCAAGGGTTTTTTTCTCGAGTGAACCCGCAAAATTTCTTCTCGTCCTTTGACATCTGGTGCATCCACCGTGACTTGTCGGTCAAAACGACCTGGTCTGAGTAGCGCTGCATCGAGTACATCTGGGCGATTGGTGGCTGCCAGAATAATAATGTCGTGCTTATGTTCAAACCCATCCATTTCCA
>JAAFJQ010000020.1 GCA_013298185.1 Deinococcales bacterium | reverse complement strand
TCCAGTTACTTTGCCAAGAGTATTTTTTAGTTATGCTCAATGTTCTGAAGCACCACAAGGGCTTCTTGGGTCATTGGGGGAATCATAACTCAAGCCAAATTCTATACTTGTGTTTACCAGCCAACCAATGCAAGAATAGCCTCATGAATCACAAGGCTGAATTGGCTGTGGACATGCGAAGCATTCGTAAGCAGTTCCCGCTTGTGCTGGCAAATGACAATGTTTCATTCGATGTGCGCTGGGGCGAAGTCAAAGCCTTGGTTGGCGAAAACGGCGCGGGCAAAAGCACGCTGATGAAAATTTTGTATGGGATGCAATCGCCTGACAGTGGCGAAATTGTCATAGACGGTCAGACATCTATTCTGCACAACCCCAATGATGCGATTAACGCTGGCATCGGCATGGTGCATCAGCATTTTATGTTGGTCGAGCCGCTTTCGGTGACTGAAAACATCATTCTTGGTCTCGAGCCGGGTTCTAAGTTCAGCCTTGATTACGCCACGGCTCGAGCGAAAGTGGATAAGCTGATTAAGCAATTTCATTTTGAACTCTCGCTTGATAAGCTGATTAAGCAATTTCATTTTGAACTCTCGCCCGATGATTTAATCGAAGAGTTGCCTGTGGGCTTACAACAAAAAGTCGAAATCCTGAAAATGCTCTACCGTGAAAGCAGTATTTTGGTGCTGGACGAACCCACGGCTGTTTTAACGCCGCTCGAGACAGAAGAACTGTTTAAGTTTCTGCGTGAATACGCCAAAGTCGGCAATGCTGTGATTTTTATTTCGCACAAATTGCGCGAAGTGATCGAAGTCTCTGACCGCATTTCGGTAATGCGAAACGGCAAAATGATCGGCACTGTGCCAACCCCCGGCATTACCCCGCCGCAAATTGCCAACATGATGGTTGGGCGCGAAGTGGTGTTGCAAGTCAAAAAATCCGAAGCCAAACCAAGTGGGGCTGCCCTCGAGTTGCGCGGTGTGACGGTTGGTGCAAAAGGCGAACGCGCCAAGGTCAACAATGTAACGTTTACTGTGCAAGCTGGTGAAATTGTTGGCATAGCCGGAGTCGAAGGCAATGGTCAATCGCAGTTGGTTGAAGCCATCACAGGCTTGGAGCATTACACAGGCGAAATTGTGTACAGTGGACAAAAAGTTCATGCCGATGCTCGAGCTGTGCGCTTGGCGGGTGTCTCGCATATTCCCGAAGACCGCAACGAGCGCGGTTTGGTGGTCGAGTACAGCACCCAAGAGAATTTAATTTTGGGCGATCACTTCACCGATGAATTCTGTGGTTCTTTGGGGCTACTGAAATTCGATGCCATCGAAAAAAATGCCAAGGCTTTAATCGAAGAATTTGATGTCCGCCCACGCTCGATTGAAAACCCTGCCAAGAGCTACAGCGGCGGCAATGCCCAAAAAATCATTGTGGCTCGAGAAATGACTCGAGATCCCAAAATCTTGATTGCTTCCCAACCCACTCGAGGTGTGGATATTGGTGCAATTGAATTTATCCACAACAGCATTGTGGCTGCCAGGGACAAAGGCTTGGGTGTGCTGCTGGTCAGCGCTGACCTAGGCGAGGTGATGAGCTTATCCGACCGAATCCTGGTGATGTACGAAGGTGAAATCGTTGGCGAGATGCTACAAAAAGATGCCACCGAAGAAAAACTCGGCTTACTCATGGCAGGAGTCCACGAGAACGAACCGCCACACCAATCCACCTCGAGCCAACAGCCCACAGCTTAAAGAAAGTATTTCAAGATGACCAAACTCCTATCTTTCCTCTTTCTTCTTTCCTCTTTCCTCTCGGTTTTCCCATGAGTTGGATCGCTTATGAACGGGCTTACCCAAGCCTCCAAGGTCATTCGGTGGTTGGCAACATCCGTGTCAAACGCAATGTGGCGAATGAAACCATCCCTGCTCGAGATATTCTGGTCTACTTACCGCCAAGTTACAGTAAGATCAAAACCACCCGTTATCCTGTGTTGTACATGCACGATGGGCAGAATTGCTTTGACAATAAAACCAGTTACGCTGGTGAATGGGCAGCCGATGAAGCAGCCGAGAAACTCGCCAAACGCGGTCTCGAGTGCATCATTGTTGCCATTCCCAATGCTGGTAAAGCCCGTATTGACGAGTATGGTCCTTGGTTTGAGCCAAAAATCAATTTGCCCGGCATTATTGGTGGGGCTGGCGGACGAGCCAACGAATACCTCGAGTACCTGACTGGCACGGTCAAGCCCCTGATTGACTCGAGTTTTCGTACCATTACCACCCCAGAATTTACGGGCGTGGCGGGCAGCAGCATGGGCGGAATTGTTAGTTTGTACGCGCTGTTAGAAGCCCCTGATGTCTTTGGTTTTGCGGGTTGTTTCTCGAGTGCTTTTTGGGTTGGGCGAACTGGTTTAATGAAGCATGTCAAAACCCATATTGCACCAAATACCCGAATTTACATGGATTGTGGGCATTTGGAAACCTCCAACCCCAAAGATGCCAAGAATTACCTCGAGGATAGCCGAAAAGTCTCGGGGATGTTGATTTCGCAAGGCTGCTATGATTTGGTGTACTTAGAGGATGAAACTGGCATTCATGCCGAACACGAGTGGCGAAAGCGCTTCCCAGCCATGCTCGAGTGGTTTTTGAACCCACGGCGCAAACCTAAAGCCGAGTCTTGGAAGTAACCCTTTTTGTGTTGGCAAGGTGTCTGAAAAAGTTGCATACTGACAGACATGAACCAAAGTAAAGCGTTACCATCCATTGCTGTGGTAATGCCATCGCTGGGTTTGCTTGGGGTTGCACGTTGGCTCGAGAAACCAATTTCGCCAGGTCCTGCTTTGTGGTTGATGACGTATTTGGCATTGGCAGAAACATGGGTGGATCGTTTTGAAATTGCTGGGCTGCTCTGGGCAGATGTTCCCGAAGCCGATGCCCGTAATAATTTACGGCAATTGCTGCATCGTTCTAAATCGCTCGAGTGGGCAAAAACCTTGGAGAGCAACAACAAAGCCTTGCGTTTACAAATCAATTCAGATGTCGGCCAGTTTCGCAAGGCAGTGCGCCAAGCCGATTGGCAAACCGCCCTCGAGATGTATAACGGTGCGCTGCTCGAGGGGATAGAAGCTCCCCGTGCGCTTGAAACTTGGCTCGAGTCTGAGCGCTCGGCACTGCAAGATGATTGGCGCGAGGCTTTGGTTGGGCGGATTGGACAACTCGAGGCAAGCCCTGATGCCAACTTGCCGAATTTATTGGTGCAACTTTTAAGCATTGACCCGTACAACGAAGAAGCCCTGCATGGTTTGCTGAAATACGCCACGGCACGTGGTCAAAGCAAAGAAGCCCTAAAGCAATTTGAACTCTTCCAAGCCCGTCTGCATTCAGACTTGGGAGTCGAGCCACAACCCGAAACCTTGGCTTTGGTTGCGTCCCTAAGAGGGCAAGCCCAGCCAGACACCAACTTGCGTTTTGTTGGGCGCTACAATGAACAAGCCGAAATTCGCGCTCAACTCGAGGCTGGAACACGGCTGCTGATGCTGCGTGGAGCCGGAGGGATTGGCAAGACCACACTTGCCAAGGAAATCCTGAACACACACCAAAAGATGTTTGACCACACTGCTTGGGTGACATTGCGCGATGCTGGTGATTTGGATGCCGTGCCACTGTCCATTGCCGCAGCGCTGGGTCTGAGCTTACGTGCCAACCAGAGTCCGTGGGAACAACTGGGTAACCTGTTCAAAGAACGCCAAATGCTCTTGGTTTTGGATAATCTCGAGCATTTAACAGGCATTGCTGAACCACTTGTTACTTGGCTTGAGGTTGCCCCAAAACTGACTTTGCTGCTCACCTCGAGGGTAGCTTTGAACGTTCCTGATGAATGGGTCTTCACCCTCGAGGGCTTAGATTATCCCAGCACCCCAGACCTCGAGGTTGCTCGCCATGCCAGCGCAGTGCAATTGTTTGTAGCGAGGGCAGCACGGCGGCGTGGTGGCTTTACCCTAAACGAGAAAACCTTGGCGGGTGTACTGAGAATCTGCCAGCTTGTGCAGGGTTTACCGCTGGGTCTCGAGTTAGCCGCCGCGTGGATGGGCGAACTAAGCCTAGAAGCCCTTGTCGAGGGTTTAGAAGCCAACAGCGACCTTCTCGAGGTAGCTGACCCAACCATGCCCAGCGCTCACCGAACCTTACGCACGGTGTTTGAACATTCTTGGGAACTGCTCGAGGATGATTTACGCCATGCACTATGCGCCATCAGTGTTTTTCAAGGTGGTTTTGATCGTAATGCTGCTGTCAATGGCATGAACATTCCTGCTCGAGCCTTGCTTGGTTTAATTGCCCGTTCATTGCTGCAAAACCAAAGTGGTGGGCGATACGAGTTGCATCCACTGGTGCAGACTTTTGCAAAGCAAAAACTCGAGCCAGAAGCCCAAAGCAGCTTGCAACTTCAACACGCCGAGTATTTTACAAGTCTTGCCAAGCAAGCTCAAACACACATACAAGGTGGTTCACAACAAGTGCGTTGGCTCGAGGCTGTGGCAGCCAATCATCTTAATTTCTTAGCGGTTTGCGATCAAAGCCTGAACCCCACCTTGGCACTGAGTACTGCTTCGGTGCTGAATTATTATTGGATGTCGCGTGGTCATTACTTGATTGGTTTACAACGCCTCGAGCAAGCCTTGAAAAGAGCCAAGGACATAGAAAACGACCTGCTCTTGGCGCAAACCCATTTGGCAATCGGTATTCAAGGAAATTTCTTAGCGGTGTTTGAACATTCAAACCAACACCTTGAAACCGCTCTTCGGTACGCCCAGCAAGCCAAAGCAATAAGCATCGAAGCTCGAGCGCTGAACTGGTACGGGGCGAATCTGCTCAGCCAAGGCAAACGCGAAACTGCACAAGAAAAAATCGAACTTGCGATTCAAAGGCTCGAGCCTCTGGGTGACCCATGGGCATTGGGTTGTGCTTACAACGACCTTGGACGGGTTTACTCGGATTACCGTGACATTGAAAACGCGCTGCTGTACTTCGAGAAAAGCCTTGAATGCGCCCGAATCTGCCAAGACCGCCATCAACAAGCCATTGCCCTGCACAACATCAGCAATCATATTGATGTTGGTCCAAAAACCTACCAACTGATTCAAGAATCCATGAAACTGAAACTCGAGATTGGTCATGAAAGTGGCTACGCCATGTCGCTTCATGCCATGGGATCGAATTTGGTTGCCGAAGAAAAACACCTTGAAGCCATACCATATTTACTTGAAGCCATGCGTAAACTACTGCATTTTGGGCGTTTCCGAGACGCTGCATATAGTTTAATTGTCTTAGCCGAGCCAAGCCTTCGCACCAACCAAAACGCCCTTGCAATGATCATTTACGGAGCAGCCCGCACCGCTTATGCACGAATTGGCGCAGAGTTCGCACCTCGTTTTCAGTGGCATACGTCCAAACTCGAGACAGAAAACCGTCAAATCCTTGGGGACACACAAGCCGAAGCACTGTATCTAAAAGGCAGCCAAATGAGTCTCGAGGAAGCCTATCAGTTTGTCAAGCAGAACCTGCAAAGCAACTTGGTTCTTCAAACCATGACTGAATAAAGCGCTCGAAGATCAATCCAAAAATGCTGTATTAAAGTGCTGTGATCGTGAACCAGATTGTTCCGCCACCAATACCAGTAAACGTAAAATTGCCAGAGCCATTGGAGCTGGTGTTCCAAGAACTCATTTGACCTGCCCCACCAAACGTCTGAACCAGTGGGATTGCATTTCCGCTGAACGTGCCTGTTTGCCAAAACACCGTGTATGTGGTACTCGAGCTGCGGATGACCGTGAAGCCAGTACCAACTCTTTGGGTGGCATCAATGAAACCTGAAATGACTGTGCGAGCATTGACACCGGGATTACCAGTATCGCCTTTGTCGCCCTTGTCGCCCTTGTCGCCTTTGGGTCCAACAGTTCCAGCCGTACCATCTGCCCAGACCAGACTCGAGCCATTAAATGACAAGAATTTTCCACTGGCTGCGGGGGTGGTTGTGCCGAGTTTACCCGAGGTGATTGCACCATCGGCAATTGTGCCAGCACTGGCTTGAAGGGCTTCGGTGGCGGCTTTTAAGCTCGAGAAATTAGCATTGATTTCTTCGGCTTTAATCACGGTGTTGGGTACAAAAGTAAAAGGAAGGTTGACAGCAGCAAACACCGATAAACCCGAGGCGACAATGATTGCTCCGATGGCAAAAAACTTTACATCTCTGGCGCTAAACATACACATTCTCCTTTATTTCCAAGTGGCGATATTCCATTGGCTTTGATTCCAAGTTCCGTCCAATTTTGGCGGATCAATACAAGCCCCTAGAAGCAACGATAAAACAATCAAGAGCAACACCTGTTTCTTTTTCATAGACTCCTTTTTGTTGAGTTAAAGATGTGACTCGAGCCGTGTGCGTTTAGAGTTTGAAACCGAGGGTACTGTCTCGAGCTGGAGTCAAGAACATGGCTTGAAAAGCCAGTTGTCCATAACCGCCATTGCCCCAACAATATGCCGTGCTGCTGGTGGTAAAACCACAGGTGTTTTGAAAAGAAGCTGTGAGACTCGAGAAGCTCAAGCCACCACTGACCAAAACAGGAACATTGCTGTTGGTCTGGCTGTTGTTACCCACAGCCCCATAACTGTTATTGCCCCAACAATAGGTTGTGCCATTGGTTTGTATTCCACAACTGTGGTCTTCGCCAAGCACCACGCTGGAAAAAGTCAAACCGCCAGCTACCACTTTGGCTGTCAGGCTACTGGTGTTGTCGCCTGTGCCAAGTTGACCAAAGCTATTGTCTCCCCAGCACAAAGTGGCATCACTCCGCACTCCGCAAGTATGGCGAAAGCCTGCGCTAACACTGGTAAAAGACAAACCGACCAAAGCGGGTACATTGCGAGAGGTGGTGGTACCATTGCCAAGCTGCCCATCGTCGTTTCTGCCCCAACAGTACAGGTTTTGCGCGTTGGTAATGGCACACACGTATGAATTACCTGCTGAAATTGTTGTGACTCCAGAAAGTCCAGTTGTGGTTGACACAGCTGTAGGAGACGAGCGATTGCCAGCAGCACCACCGAGTTGCCCATAAGAGTTGCTACCCCAACAATACACAGTGGCGACAGTGGCGCTGCTGATCCCACAAACAAAGCCATTCCCAGAAGCCAAACTCGAGAACGCTAAAGCATTACCACCCGTAGGAGCTGCGACGGCAACTGGAACAAGACTGCCAATCGTGTTTCCTGAACCAAGTTGACCAACCACGTTGTATCCCCAGCAATACGCCAAACCTGTATCTTTTGCCAAACCACACGTATGACCAAAACCATTGCTGGTTAAACTCGAGAAACGAAGGTTGGTGGACACCGCCACAGGTACATCGCTGTCAGTGGTGCTGTTATTGCCAAGCTGTCCATATGTGTTTGCTCCCCAACAATACGCCTGACCACTGGGTGTTAAAGCACAGGTGTGGTAATCGTTAGCGTAGATGCTCGAGAAACTTAAATTTCCTCCGACCACGGTTGGAACAAGCGCTCGACTTGGTTTGTTGTTGCCAATTTGTCCAGTGGTGTTGCGCCCCCAGCAGTAACTTAGACCTGTGGTGGTCATGGCGCAAGTGTGCTGCCCACCTGTCGAAAAACTGGCAAATGTCAGTCCGCCACCAACCAAAGCTGGGATATCGGCATTGGCAGTGGTACCAGTTCCTAATTCGCCATTGGTGTTGCGACCCCAACAATACAAAGTGCTGGATGGTGTTAAACCACAAGTTTGCCGCTCACCGCCATCCAAACTCGAGAATTTCAGTGTGGTCGAGACTGCAATTGGAGTGGCGATTTGCGTGACGTTACCAGCACCAAGCTGCCCAAAATTGCCCAAACCCCAACAAGAGGCTGTACCGTTTGCGGTCAAAGCGCAGGTGTGATACGCCCCTGCAACAATGCTCGAGAATGTGCCATTCACCAAAGTCGGAATGCCAATGTTGGTTCCCAATGTACCGATGCCAAGTTGACCATAGGCGTTATAACCCCAACAATATGCCTGAGCTAAAAAAGTCAAAGCGCACGAATGCGCTCCACCAACACTTAAACTCGAGAAAACCAAATTGCCACTCACAACCACAGGAACAGGGCTATTTGTAGTGGAGTTGTTACCCAATTGGCGAAATTGGTTTTGCCCCCAGCAATAGGCGGCTCCAGTAGTGGTCAAACCACAGGCGCTGTAATCATCTGAAACACCTATGCTCGAGAAAACCAAATTGCCACTGACCGCCACTGGAATTGAACTATTGATCGTTGTGTTGTTGCCAAGACCACCACTTCGATTATCACCCCAGCAGTACGCTGTACCTGCAACTGTCACAGCACAAGTCAAACTACTTCCAGCGCTGATGCTCGAGAACAACAAATTCCCACTGACTGGCACTGGGACATTGCTTGAAGTGGTGGTGTTATTGCCTAACTGCCCAGAACCATTCCCACCCCAACAATACGCTGCACCAGTTGCGGTTAAAGCACAAGAATGATCAAAACCACTGCTGAGTCTTCCCAAACCAAGTGCAGTGTAATCATCGTTGCTGCTCGAGACTGCCACAGCATCTGTGCCTTGGTTGACAAAACGGCTGCTCTGATTGGCGGCTCGAGCCAAACCTTGCTGCATGATTTCAGCACCTGAATCTGCACTAAATCCTGCCAAACGCGCCTCTGCGCTTGAGAGGCTTTCTGGTGGATAAACACTTCTTGAAACTCGAGTAACGGCTTCGTCCAAGACCGCAAAAGTCAATACAAAATCATATGCTGTGCCAGAGCTGCGAGGAATTTTCAGCGCAATGGTCACCAAACCATCCGAATCAGCAGGAATACTCCGAGTCAACGTAGGTGCGGCAGTGTCACAATTGGCTGTGCAGCGTCGCACCACAAAACCATAGCCAAGCAATTTGTCGTTGCTCGAGAATCCATTGGCTGTCCAAGCTGGACTGGTTTGCAAAGCACTGACTTCGTTTGGCGTAAAAAATTGTAAATCTTCTCGCCCAGCAATCAAGGTTGCACCTGTACTCGAGACATTTAAGCCATGTGTTGGAGTCACAAGTTTTGAGATTCTGGTTTGCTCGCTTTGAACAATCCCACCAAAATTGGTGATGCTTTTGATCGCTGTTCCACCAATGTTCCCAGCTTTGGCAACAGCATACAAGGTTAAATTTTGAAATGCAGTGCTGCCAGTATTCTGCACTTTGAACTGAGCCTGAAGATAATCAAAAGCCCCATCGTTCTGAGTTGGTATATTTGCAAGTGCAATCAAAGCAACATTGGTTCGTTGAAATGTGCTGCGGCTTGAAAACTTTGAACTCACCCGAACGCGAGTAATTTGTCCAGCTCGCAAACCAGAATCACGGATAGGAAGCTCGAGTATACCAAGGTTCTGAGTGATAGTCGGAATTGGCTCTTCAGGAACTGGGGTTTGCTGACAAGCCAATAAAGCAAACACCAAGCAAAAAAACAACAAGCACTTTTTCATAGCACCAACCCCTGAGTGCAATCAATCAGCAAGTAGACAACGGCTCTTTGGGTTAAAGAATCAGCCTTGAGTCTTGTGGGTTGGCACAGCATTTTAGGACTTTGATTCATAAGCTCACCTCTACAAGTAGCTTAAAAACCTGCCGTTACGAGCCGTTACGCGCCTTTTTAGGCTCGAGGCGCACAGTAAAATCGTCTATAATCAGATAATGGCAAACGTAGAATCTTTTAACCTTGACCACACCCGCGTTCGCGCTCCTTATGTTCGCCTCGCAGGGCGACACACCACCAAGCATGGTGATGTGATCACCAAATTTGATTTGCGCCTGGCACAGCCCAACCAAGGCGCTCTCGAGACTGCCCCGCTGCACACGCTCGAGCATCTGTTGGCGGGTGGACTGCGCGACCATTTAAGCGGCGTGATAGACCTTTCGCCCATGGGTTGTCGCACGGGTTTTTACTTGGTTCACGAAGGCGAAATTGCCCCTGAAACCGTGAAAACTGCACTCGAGCAAACCCTAGCGAGCATCGCCGAGATTATTCAAATTCCGGGTGTATCCGAACTCGAGTGTGGCAACTACCGTGACCACGATTTAGCGGCAGCGCAGCATTGGGCAAAATTGGCACTCGAGCATCGGTTTATTGTGCAGGAAACAGTGCTAATTCCACAAGGCAGCTCGAGTCAGTAAAACTTTAGTCCAATGCGGATGCACGAACAATCTGCCATACTCGAGGTATGGACAAGACCCGTTTACTGCTTTGCGACGACCACAGTGTTGTACGTCAGGGCTTAAAAATGTTTTTAGCACTGGACGACCGCCTCGAGGTGATTGGCGAAGCCAGCAATGGCGCGGTGGCTCTCGAGATGGTTGGGCGCTTAGACCCTGATGTGGTTCTAATGGACTTACTGATGCCGGTGATGGACGGAATTACTGCCATCCGAGAAATCAAAACCCGTTACCCCGAAGTCGAAGTGATTGCCGTTACCAGTGTTCTCGAGGATGCCAAAGTCATGAGCGCGATGCAGGCTGGGGCAATGGGTTATTTACTCAAAGACACCAATGCTGACGAACTGGTCGAAGCGATTCATGCGGCGGGTAGGGGAGAGGTGCGTTTATCCTCCGAAGCTGCTAAGCGCCTGATGCGCGAAGTCCAAACCCCAGATAAATCCGAGAGCTTGACCCCAAGGGAAACCGAAACCCTGCGCCTGATTGCCAAAGGCTATGCCAATAAACTGATTGCCAGGGAATTCAATATCGAAGAACGCACCGTGAAAACCCATGTCTCCAATCTGCTCAGCAAACTCGGTTTGCGTTCCCGCACCCAAGCCGCGCTCTATGCCCTGAAAATTGGTTTGGTTGATTTAGAAACGTTGCTCCAAGACTCAGCCTAAGACGCAAAACCCATCCAAGCCTGATAAGCTACTAGCCAATGAGCCACCGCATTGGGATTGTTGACATGGGAAGCGGCACAGCCCGTTTGGTGGTTTACGACTTTGAACCCGGACAATGGTTTCGCCTGACCGATGAAATCCGCGAAAGCGTGCGTCTCGGCGAGGGTTTTGCCGCTACGGGCGAACTCTCTAAAGCCGCCACTGAACGCGCTTTGGATGCGATTAAATTGTACGCCGATTATGCCAAAGCCACCGATTTGGGCAAACTCACGGTGATTGCCACCAGCGCTGTGCGTGAAGCTGCCAATAGCCAAGATTTTTTGGATAAACTCGAGGACTTTAACCTCGAGTTTCGGGTGCTAAGCGGCGAAGAAGAAGCCCAGTACGGTACGTTAGCGGTTGCCAATTCGTTTCAAGTCTCGAATGCTTGGGTGATGGACTTGGGCGGTGGTAGCGCCCAGATTTCACGGCTCGAGAATCGGCTTTTCTTACGTGGGCAGGCTTTTCCACTGGGTTATGTGCGCTTAACCGAGCAGTTTTTACACGGGCATCGAACCTCAGAATCCGAAGTCAAGAATTTAGAAAAATTTGTGTTGCGTCAACTCGAGCCTACACTGGCTCGCATGAAAAAAGACGCTGCGCCTTTGATTGCCATGGGCGGCACGATTCGCAATTTGGCTCGAGCCGTGCAGAAACTCGAGGATTACCCTTTGGATGCGCTGCACGGGTATGAACTGAAGCGCGAAGCACTGGAAAACCTGATTGAACGCTTGCTTGAGCTACCTGTGGCTGAACGCTCGAGTATTTCAGGCATTCACACAGATCGCGCCGATGCAATTCTGGCTGGAGCGCTGGTCTACCGCTTGGTGCTGCGCCAAACGGATACCAAGAGTCTGATTATCTCTGGGCAGGGCGTGCGCGAAGGCGCGTTCTACCGCGAATTTATGCCGCGTCCGCCGCATTTGTTTCCCGAAGTGCGAATTTTTAGTGTGCAGAATTTATTTGCCCATTATCCACAAGATATTCAGCATACCCAACATGTCCGAAAACTCTCCAAGAAACTCTTTGATGCCCTCGAGCCAATTCATGGCTATGGCGCAGCCGATGCGCTGCTCCTCGATGCTGCGGCGTACTTGCACGACATTGGCATGGCGGTTTCATACCACGACCATCATAAGCACGGAGCGTACTTGGTGCTGAACACCCAAATGCCGGGGCTAACGCACCGCGAACAAGTTCTACTGGCGCTCTTGGTGCAGTATCACCGCAAAGGCGACCCCAAACTAGGGTCGTACAAACGCATCCTCGAGCCAGATGACGAGTTGCGCTTGGTTCGTTTATCGGCGTGTTTGCGGCTGGCTGAATTCCTCGAGCGCTCGAGGTCAGCTCGAGTGCAAGATTTGCGTGTGACAATCGAAAAAGAACGCATCAGTATTCACTTAATCGCTGATGAAACCCCTCGGGTTGAACTCTGGGAGGCATCTAAACACGGTGATTTATTCAAACGAGCTTTTGGGCATGATTTGTACCTCGAGACGGACGAATTACAACGCGGTGGAGTTCAAGACAAGCGCCGCAGAACCCCAGATGGTAAGACAAAACGCAAATAAGTGTGTTCAGGTGTGTACTCGAGGGCGTACAAACTGCATTTTTTGTATTCAAATGCCATTTCAAAGTCTACACTGCCCGTTAAAAGCAAACTGGTCAGTTGACCCATCCAAGGTTGATGCCCAACCAATGCCATAGACTCGAGTTGACTACTTCGTTCAGCAATAAAGCGCAACAAGGCTTGACTTGGTGCAGTTGCGAGCAAATCAGAAATCTCGAGGTGGTCGGCAACACTTTCTAAGCCACTGGCGGTTTGGCGAGCGCGTCGCCACGGACTAGAAATCAGAGCATCAAAATCAATCTCGAGGTTTTGCAGGCTTCGGCGCAGGACTTTGGTCTGCTCATGCCCTTTGAGGGTCAGTTTACGGTCTTGGTCTTGTTGTCCAGGCTCGAGAATTTCGGCTTGCGCGTGACGCAGTAGGTACAAGTGCATGAAGCATTTTACATCTTTGGGATTCGGTGGTGTGCAATTTTTCTGAGTTTGACTCCAGATGATGTTGTCCTACAGGGCGAACACAGAGGTTCGCCCCCACCTGACGCATTTTTTATGCCTTGAAATGTAGGGGCTTTCCCGTCGTGTCTGTTCTGTAACAAACGACAATTTGATATTTTTTCAGAGGCTCTACTTTTTAATGCCCACATGGATTGCAGCCAATCCAGCCGTTAAAATCTGGTAACGTGGTTCAAAACCAACTTCACGCATCAGTTTAGCTAAGTTCTCTGGTTTTGGAAAAGCAATCACGCTTTCAGGCAGGTACTTATAAGCTTCTGGACGACCCGAAACCAACCCGCCAATGCGCGGCAGGATATGCTTAAAGTACAAGGTGTAGACTTGTCCCAACAAATTCTCGGGTGGTGGTGGAAACTCGAGAATCACACAACGCCCACCGACCCGCAGCACCCGATGAAATTCCTCGAGTCCTCGCTTAAAATCAGCGAAATTACGAAACCCAAACGAACACGAAACTGCATCAAAACTCGAGTCGGCATACGGCAGCGCCAGCGCATCGCCTTGTTCAAACGGAATCTCGAGGTTTTGGGCTTTGGCTTTGCTTCGGGCAATCTCGAGCATTTTCACCGCAAAATCAGAGCCAATCACCTTGGCGTTCGGTGCAAGTTTTTGAATCGCAATCGCAAAGTCGCCCGTGCCAGTGGCAATATCCAGCACATCTTTGGGGGAATTCTCGAGGACTTCTTTGGCGGCTGCCACCCGCCAACCTCTGTCTACGCCCATGGAAAGCACCCGATTCAGCAAATCGTACCGCTCGGCAATTGAATCAAACATGGCTTGTACCTGAGCGGCTTTTTCTGGATTCTCCCCAACTGGCGGCGCGGATTTCATGAGGAAAATGTAACAGGCGAAAGGCGAAAGGCAAAGGGCAAAAGTTTTAAGGGCGGCTTTGGCTTTATAATTGCCCTATGGCAGTTGTGCATTTTGTTCCCAGTGAAGCCAGCGAGTACAAGTTGCGACTTCTCACCCGCGAGGAATCGGCTTGGAAGCTCCCAGAGCTGTGGGAGATGCACGGAGCGCTGCTGCTCGAGATTGGTTTGGCAGCGCCGCTGAATTTATCTTGTACCAATCCAATTCGCTTTGGACTCGAGCCTTTGACGGAACTCGCCAATTGGGTCAGCACAGGGCGAGGTTCGTTTTTTTCCAAGGTGCTTGGTACAAGTGCTTTAGGCAGCAGCAACCATTTGTATCACCGTTGGCGCGGGCAGTTTGAAGCAGTGCTGCTCTTGGGCGAGCGTGACAGCACCATTGGTATTCAAAAACTCGAATCAGATTATCGCATCACGGTTCTCGAGACGGACGACCAGCCCGAGCTTGAAGATACAAGCACAATTGTTTCCCGTGGAGAACTGCTCGAGTTGCCACGGATTTTTTGGGATGATTTGAATGCCATGTTAGCCCTGCTTGGCGTGAATTTAGAAGCCAAAGAACAAGCCAAGTGGGAGCGGTTGCGCCTGTAGTTTTTGGTACAGGGTCTTTGTCATTTCTGGTACAGCTTTTTCTGCTTTCACAGCGCAGAATACAAAGCATGAAAGCCATTTGGAACGGAGCTGTCATTGCTGAATCCTCAGATACAGTGGTGGTCGAAGGCAACCATTATTTCCCAATCGAAAGCGTCAAAGCCGAATTTTTGCGCCCCTCGAGTACCCACACGACCTGCCCGTGGAAGGGAATAGCCAGTTATCATTCGCTCGAGGTCAACGGGCAAACCAATCCCGATGCAGCTTGGTACTACCCAACCCCAAAAGATGCGGCTAAGCAAATTACGGGGCGAGTTGCTTTTTGGAAAGGCGTGCAGGTCACAGCTTAAAAATCACTTTGAAGCGCTCGCAAACCAAGGGCATCTCGAGGGTCGGCTGTAGTTCTAGTGGCTCGAGAACCCGCGTAAAGTACCGCCAATGCCCTGCTCGCCAAGTCTCGAGGCTGCGATCACCTTCGCCTTCGGCATGGGCAAAGTCAGCGTCCACATCCTGAAATTTTTGAATCGTAACGGCTGTGGTTTCAGTGATGCACATGGGTTTATCTTGAGAGTTTAAGACAATGGTTTTTGTGCCAACTTGTGGCAGGGGTTCTTCATAAAACTCCCACTCCCAAAGACTCGAGCAAGTCGCGGTTTTTGTGCCAGCAACAATCAGGGCAGCCAGTTCATCTGCCAGTTCTGGGTTATCGCCCCATGCTTCGGCTTCTGGTGTTGGCTCTAAAACAAGTTCAGGCAGAGACTCGAGGTAGGCTTTCCAGTACAAATCAATATCTCTGGACATAATCGTTACGCCCAAGCGGGTGTTAAACGCCCTTTGTCATCCCGAGTGTATGGCGTCCAGACCAGTGCCACCAACTCAACCCCAACATCGGCTGCCTTTGCTTTAATTTCTATCGTCTCGAGTGGTTCGTTGGGGTCTACCGCACTGATTCCCTCAAGTTCCGCCGCAAGTTCGGCTTGTAATTCCTCGAGTTCAGCTTGTACCCCTTCGACGCTCTCGGCTGCTCTGGACACATCCTGTCCTTCTTTGAAGGCTTTGCTTGCGCCACGCATTCCAGAACCAACTTTTGAAATAATGTTGGTTTTGCGTCCACCACCAAATAGCGCCCCGAGTATTCCAGCGCCAACGTTCAGCGCGGCTTGTAATTGCGCTTGGCTGGCTTGGGCGGCTTGCTCGGCTTGTTTGGCTTGGGCGGTGTGCAAGCGCTGCTCGAGTTTCGCCAGTTTTGGGGCGTACTTGGCTTGGATGTCTGCCGAACCAGCGTCGCGTTGCTCCCTTGCCACTTGGGTTAATCGGGTTCTAAAATCGCCTTCGGGTTCTCCAACTTCGGAAATGGCTTTAAATTTGCTGCTCGTGAAGAGTTGCAAGGGCTGGCTGGCGCTGACCCATTTGGCGAATTCTTTTTGCCATTTATCAAAGTTCTTGGCGTTGCTGGCAGCATTGGCAAGCTCAGCATAAGCTGCGCCCTCGAGTCCTGTTTCCTCGAGTGAGTTGACATCAAAATCCAAAGGTTCGGCTTCATCCCAAACCACAGGCACAGGTTCATCGGTAATGGCGACTAAATAACGTTTGGCTTGCACCACATCAAGTTTTTGCTTGGGGCTGGCATAACGCACATTGGCACTCGAGAACAGCATCGGATGATAGGTGATGCCTTCGCCGCTGGCGGGCAGGTAAAACTGTTTGATGCTTGGTGGGAGGCTCGGGCGGCTCGAGGTTGGTTTGGAAGCCATGGCTGCTTGCGAGGTGGGCGAGGCAAGCCCCGCCCCTACGGTTTTTTGATTCTTTTTGTCTTTCATCAGGACTTTGATTTGCTCCAAAGTCACGGGTCCTGCCAAATAACTCATTGTCCAACGGGTCTGAAATAAAATCGGCTTGGCATTATTGGTGTTGTGCAGCAAGAACACGCGCTTACCTAGGCTCGAGAGCATCTTGTCAAGGTCTGCGTTGCTTGTACCACCTGCGCTAGAAAGCGCCTCGAGAACACGGGCTTTGTCGTTTTCGGTTTGTAATCTGCCAATAAACCATGTGCCTGTGTTGCTTAAACCTTTGTAATCCAAATCCACGGGGTTTTGGGTGCTTAGCACCATGCCCAAGCCAAAAGCTCGAGCTTGTTTTAAGAGGGTCAGCATTGGGGTTTTACTTGGCGGGTTGCCGTTGGGCGGGAAGTACCCAAAAATTTCGTCCATGTAAAAAATGGCGCGTAAACTTGGTGTGCCGCTTTGTTGCCGCATCCAAGACAAAGTGGCATTGAGCAAACTTGAGACAAAGAACATCCGCTCAGAATCCGACAAATGCGCGATGCTAAAGACACTGCAACGCGGTTTGCCCTCGGCAGTCCACAGAAAATTCTTGACATCCAGTGGTTCGCCCTCCATCCAAGTGGCAAATCCGGGGCTGGCAAGCAGGTTATTAATGCTCATGGCAAGCTCAAAACGGTCTTTGCTTGGGTAGAACGACTCGAGATTCATCACGCCGACTTTTTCAAAGGGCGGATTCTGAATTTTTTCAATCAACCCACCCAAATCAAGGTTTTTCCCCTCGAGCCAAACCGCACTTAAGATGCTTGAGATAAAGATGTGTTCGCGGGAACGAATCGGGTCGGCATCTATGCCAAGTAAACCAAGCAAGCCCGTGGTGGTGCTTTGAATCCGCTCACGCATGGCATCGGAATCCTCGAGCAAGGCGGGTGGCGGCGCATCAAAGGATTTTAAGACCGAGACTGGAATGCCTGCACTCGAGCCGGGGGTGTAAATCGTAAAGTCCACACTCGAGCGCATTTTCTGAATTCGGGCGGCGTCTTGTCCCCAGTCGGCAAGTCCTTTTTTCCACAGCTCAGCTTGGGCGGCGGCAAATTCGGGGACGGGTTTTCCTGCTTGCGCCGCTGCTTCGGGATTGACCCAAGGCTCAAATTCACCAGCCGACAGATTCGGGAAGGTCAGCAGCAAATTGGCTAAATCGCCCTTGGGGTCAACCGCAATCACGGGGATGTTATCCACCAAGGCTTCCTCGAGCAGACCAATACCCAAGCCTGTTTTGCCCGAGCCTGTCATGCCGATAACCACCGCATGGGTGGTCAGTTGTTTGGACTCGTACAAGGTAAATTGATCAGACAATGTTGCCGTGCCGAGGTCGAAGTTTTTACCTAAGTAAAATGCACCAAGTTTTTCAAAATCCATGGTTTATTCTACGCCATGTGAACAACTCACTTACACGGTTCTCGAGAAATCCGCATCCACAGGTAGTTGCAGTACAAACTGCACAATCAAATTGATGCAATCTTCAATGTCAGAAACTTGCACCATTTCATTCGGTGAGTGCATATAACGCACAGGCACAGACAGCGCAGCGCTTGGTGTTCCTTTGCCAAACAGCGCAGTGGCATCGGCATCGGTGGAGGTCAGTTTGGGATAAACCGAAATTGTGGTTTTGATTTGTTGTTTTTCAGCCACCTCGAGCAGCATGTTATTCAAGGGCGGGTTGACCACAGCACCAATCGCAATGTTCACGCCACTGCCAAACGGCACTTCGCCAACATCGGCAGAATCCACGCCGGGCTGATTGCTTTCAAAAGTCATGTCCACAGCAATGGCTAGTTTTGGTTGGAGTTCTTGCACTGCGAATCTCGCGCCGAACGAACCAATTTCTTCTTGGCTGGTCGCAACCGCGCAGACTTCGTGCAGACAATCAAGTGTACTAAGGCGGCGAATTGCCTCGAGGACAATAAAACCACCAACGCGGTTATCAAGGGCTTTGGAAATCAGTTTATCGCCAATTTGCAGCGTGGGTTGCTCGAGAACTGCGACATCGCCTAAGCGAACTTTTTGTTTTAACTCCTCGAGTGGTAAACCAAAATCAAGCCAAACATCTTCGATTTTTACGGCTTTGCCGCTTTCATCACCGTTCATCAAGTGAACGGGTTTGCGTCCAACTACAGCAATTAAATCGCCGTCTTTGCACAGCACCCGCATTCGCTGACCGGGCAGCACTTGTGTGTCCCAACCACCAAGCGCTTTGACGCGCACAAAGCCTTTATCACCAATGCTGGAAACCATCAAACCAATTTCGTCCAAATGCCCGCAGAGCATGATTTTTAAGCCCCTATCTCGTTCGATGGTGGCATACACATTGCCGTGCGGGTCGTGTCTGACACTGGCAAAGTCGCGGGCGGCATCTGCCCAAACAGCAGCCACTCGAGATTCAAAACCGCTCGGACCAGGAGTCTCGAGCAAACGGTGTAACAAGGCTTGATTTTGCATGAATCACTTTACTACGGATTTGCTTTATGGATGCGTTGCCAAGCCTCCAGTAATTCCGTAACCGTTTTGGCATTAGCAGCTTCAATTTGTGCCTGACGCGGAATCTGTATAGCGTCATCGGTCATGACTTCGGGCAGGGTCTCAACACTTTGCGGTTGCCAATGCTCGAGCCAAACTTGCGGCACTTGATTGGGCAATTCAATCCCCTCGAGCGCCGCGTACCACTCCGCCCAAACCCGAGGTACAGCGTGCAGCGTGGCGTAACCACCGCCGCCTGTTGCCAGAATCCGCCCACCCGCGAACTGCTCGGCGAGTTGCACAATCAGTTGATAGGCGGCTTTATAACCTTGGGTGCTGAGTGCCAAATCTGCCAGTGGGTCAAATTCATGCGAATCAGCCCCGCCTTGTATCACCAGTAGATCAGGTTTGAACCATGCAAGGGCTGGCGTAAGAACCCGTTCAAGCGCCTCGAGGTACGACCGATCTTGGGTGTACGGCTCGAGTGGCACGTTCAGGCTGTAACCCACGCCATCGCCTCGCCCAAGTTCGTAAGTGTAACCCGTTCCGGGGAACAAATAACGCCCTGTTTCGTGCAAGGAAATGGTCAAGACCTGATTCTCGGTGTAATGCAGCCACTGCACCCCATCGCCATGATGCGCGTCTATATCGAGGTACGCCACGCGCAAACCCAAGTTGGTCAGGTGACGAATCGCAATGGACAAGTCATTGTAAACACAAAAACCGCTCCCAGAAGCCAACTGCGCGTGATGCAAACCACCAGCCAGACTAAGAACTCGAGTTGATTTTCCAGAAGCAATCAACCGAGCCGCCTCGAGCGTGCCACCACAGACAAAAGCCGTGGCATCGTGCATACCAGCAAAAATCGGGGTGTCAGACGTACCAATGCCATACTCGAGGGCATCGGTCACAGGTTCGCCATGGGATGCTCTGACCACCCGTTGCACATAACTGCGCGAGTGGACGGTCAGAATATCTTCTAAGGTGGCAGGAGCAAAACCACGCACATCAAGCGGAACAGAAAACGCCTCGAGCAGATGTTTCACTGCTTCGGGGCGAATGCTTTTGAAAGGATGATGCTGCCCAAGGTCATAACCGAGGGTCAGCGGGTTAAATAAGAATGTGGTCAGCGAAACCAAATCCCCAATTCTCGAGCCGCAGAATCTGGGCTGTCCGAACCATGCGCCACGTTTTCATCCACGGTCGTCGCAAATTCAAAACGAATTGTACCAGGAGCGCTTTCCCACGGGCGGGTTGCACCCATCATGCGTCGCCATTCAGCAATCACATTCTCACCCTCGAGTTCCATGGCAACCACCGCACCGCCACTCAGGAAATCCACCAAACCAGCAAAAAACCCCTTGCCTTTGTGTTCAGCATAATGTTCTTCGACCAATTCACGGCTTGGGGTGAGCATTTTCAGTTGCACCACCTTAAAACCTTTTTTCTCGAGACGCGAGATGATCTCGCCAACCAAACCACGACGCACGCCGTCGGGTTTTACCATTGCAAATGTACGTTCAATCGCCATAGGCGTGAAGTGTACCGTATTTTTGTCAGGGCAGTTATCCTCGAGCCGATGGAGTCCCGTATCCTCGAGCCGATGGAGTCCCGTATCCTCGAGCCGATGGAGTCCCGTATCCTTAAGCCCCAACAGCACCAATGCGCCGCACTGCCTCAGCAATTTGCTCCAAGCTGCACGCATATGACAAGCGCACTTTGCCAAAAGCCCTGAAATCCGTACCGGGTACAACCGCCACTTTGGCTTGCTCGAGAATGATTCTGGCAGCTTCGTTTTCATCTGAGTGAATGCGGCTGGTGTCTGCCAGCACATAAAATGCACCATCGGGTGTGGGGGTTGGGCAACCAACTGAATTCAAACCAGCCACTATCGCATTGCGTCGCTCGAGAAACGCCGCTCGAGCCTGCTCAATATAGCTGTAGCTGTCGTTCAGTGCAGCAATACTCGCCCATTGCGCGATGCTGTTGGCACTGCTGGTGGTTTGTCCTTGAATCGCATCCATGGCTTTAATCACATGGGCTGGCGCGGCTGCAAAACCAATCCGCCAACCTGTCATGCTGTAGGCTTTGCTTGCACCATTAATCGTAATCACCCGTTCTGGGTTGAATTTCGCTGCACTGACTGGCAAACCGCCCGTATAGGTGATGTGTTCGTACATCTCGTCCGACATCACCCAAAGATCATGTTTCTCGGCAAGTTCCATGATTCCTTCAATGGTTTGATCGGAATACACCACCCCAGAAGGATTGCTTGGGCTGTTCAAAATAATCATCGTGCTGCGCGGAGTAATGGCTGCCTCGAGGGCTGATAAATCCAGTTGATAGCCATCTTCGGCTTTGGTGTCCACGAAAACGGGTACGCCGCCAAACATCTGCACCTGCTCGGGGTACGTCACCCAAAAAGGCGCGGGAATGATCACCTCATCGCCCGGATTGATGAGGGCAAAGCAAGCGTTGTACAAAGCCTGCTTACCGCCTGAAGTGACCTGAATCTGATTGATCGCGTACTCGAGGTTATTCTCGCGCTTAAACTTAGCGCAAATCGCCTCGCGCAATTCTGGCATTCCAAGGCTCGGCGTGTATTTGGTTTTACCTAGTTTAAGCGCTTCTCGAGCCGCTTCTTTAATGTGTTCAGGCGTATCAAAATCAGGTTCACCTACCGACATCGAAATAATATCCACGCCAGCCCGTTTGAGTTCCATGGCTCGAGCGCTGACTGCGACGGTACTCGAGGGCTTGAGCTTGGTGGTGGCAAGAGAAAGGGCTTTCACGGAGAGGCAGTATAAAGAGAAAAGAGGAAAGAGGAAAGAGGAAAACAGTTCAATGCCACAAAGTCTGTGAATCTATCCAAGGATCAAATCAAAAACACGCAATGCCTCTCTTGACCCTAAAGCGCCACCTTCTTGCTCGTAAGATAGCACCTGACGGGCTACTCGCGCTGACGGGGCTGGGTCGCTCACGTACTCCCCCTCGCTGCGCTCGACCCCTCACACAGGGGGGCTGATGTCAAGAACTTGGCTTCTCGAGATATAACGGGAACGAAAAGACAGCCCGAACCTCTCTCCCTGCGCGAAGCGACCCTGCCCGTCAGCGACCACGCCCGTCAGGTGCGCGTCTGTGGTCAAGACAGGTATGTCTTAGGGTCAAGAAGCGCTTAACCTTCTTTCGGTACATTCGCCGATTCAAACGTCGCCATTTCCGACAAAGTTCTGGCTGCTGCCTCGAGCATCGGAATGGCAAGGGTTGCGCCTGTGCCTTCACCTAATCGTAAACCAAGGTTGAACAGTGGCTCGAGTTGTAAATGCTCGAGTTGTGCCAGATGCCCGGGTTCTACCGAGACATGGGTGGCGCATAAGTATTCTCGAGCTGTGGGTGCAAGGGCGCAAGCCACCAATGCAGCAGAAGTGGCGATGAAGCCATCCACCAGCACCGCAACGCGGCTGGCTGCGCCTTGGAGCATGATGCCTGTCATGGCGGCAATCTCGAGACCGCCAAGTTCTTGTAAACCTGTGAGTGCGTCCGTTTGCACCGTTTGCTTGGCTCGAGCCACGGCTTCTTGTACCACTTTGCGTTTCTGCTCGAGGGTCGGGTCATCAATGCCTGTGCCTCGTCCAACGGTTTGCTCGAGGTTGGTGTTGGCGTACCACATGGTCAGGGCGCTGGCGGAGGTGGTGTTGCCAATGCCCATTTCCCCTGCGACCAGCAAGGCAACTCCGTCGTCAATCGCATCTTTGGCGGCTTCTGCGCCTGCTAAGAGCGCTTTTAGGGTTTCTTCTCGAGTCATGGCGGCTTCGACACGCAGGTTGCGAGTGCCGTAGCGCACTTTCTTGGAAATCATTTTCGGGTGGTTTGGCAAGTCGGCTGCCACGCCGACATCCAGCACCCAAATCCGAGCATTAGCTACTCGAGCAATGGCGTTGATACCCGCGCCGCCAGCTAAGAAATTCTGAACCATCGCAGGGGTGACAGTCGCAGGGTAAGCGGAGATGTTTTCGGCAGTCACACCATGGTCGGCGGCGCAGACAATCACGGCTTTGGCTTGGATTTTTGGGGTGGCGGTGCCTTGAATCCCTGCCAGCCAAACGCTTAAGTCCTCGAGTCGCCCCAACGCGCCGCGTGGTTTGGTGAGGCTATCTTGGCGTTCTCGAGCCAATTCTTGGGCGGTTTGGCTTGGTGGCTTGATTTGACTGAGCAATGCAAGAAGTTGTGCTTCGAGATTCATGGCTCAAGCGTACCTTAAACCCTTTAGACTTTTATTTTGTTCTTGGTATAAATTGCCTTTAGGGCTTACAGGACGAAAAATCTCACCATTTTTCACTAAAAAACTCATCCTAAACAGCATTTTTTGACTTGAATTTGTGCTGAACGAAGATTCTTGTTTTTTCTACAAATCTTGACGTAGCCCCAAGATATGGTATGCTACTTAAACTAAAGCACGAGATATGGATATTTGGTGGTCAAAACCAGCACATGCCGTATCATCAGCTTCTCGAGGGGGATCACATGAATCACAACCCACATTGGTCTTCCCAAGTCTTACGTTCTACTTAAAACCATCCCATCATTCCCCTCGAGTTGCTCGAGGTGTCTTTTTTTGACAAAAACCCTTTTTTGGAGGCACACCCCTATGACCACGCCAGAAGCCAACACCACCTACCACTTCGACGAACACGCCCAAGCCATCGCTAAACGCCAATACATGCAGCCCTCGGACGGCGATGTCTTTGGTATGTTCACGCGAATTGCTAATTGGGTCTCGAGCGCCGAAGCCACCCCTGAACTCCGCAGCCAATGGGGCGCAACCTTTTACGACCTGATGGCAAGCAAACGCTTCTGCCCAGGCGGACGGGTCTTGGCGGGGGCTGGTACGCAGCATGGCAATGTGTTGAACTGCTTTGTTCAAGGCGCAACTGAATTTGACCCAAGCAGCTTTGAAGGCGTGATGGAAGTGGCTAAGAAACTTGCCCTTGTGACCAAAGTCGGCGGTGGAAACGGTGTGAACTTAGACGTGTACACCCCTCGAGCCAGCACCAGCCGCGCCGACAATGGCGTGCGTGGATGGGCATACATGAGCGCCACCCACCCCGATGTCGAAGATTTTATCAAAGGCTTAATGCGCCCACCGACCATGCCCGACGGCGACAAGCAACCCACCAGCATCCGCAACTGGAGCAAAGTGGTCTACGGCGTGGTCCCTCCAGCCCTCTCGAGCCTCGCACGGCAATATGGGGTCAGTCTGGTCAGCAGCTTGCCCGATAATGTCAGTACCATCCACGACGACATGGGCGGGATTCTCGAGGCGGCCAAAAACGTTTGCGCCACAGCTAAGGCTGGCATTGAACCACGCATTGACTTATCCAACTTGCGCGAAGAAGGCGCACCGATCAAAGGCTCGGGTGGCACCTCGAGCGGACCGGTTTCGTTCTTATTCGAGATTTTTGATAATTTCCTCGAGTGGGCGAATTTGGGGGCGGAAGCATCTGGTCCAGTGGCGACCTTGCGTTATTGCTACGCACCAGTCTTGCGCGTGGTGCGCCAAGGTGGATGCCTTCACCCAGACACACTGGTTCACACCAGTAAAGGCACATTGCGCTTAGCCGAATTGGTAGACCCATACATCACAGGCTGGCAACACCATGCTTTAGAAGTCGCCACCGACGAAGGTTGGAAGCACAGCCCTGAAACCTTTAACAACGGCATTGCCAACACCCTCAAAGTCCAACTCGAGAATGGCTTATCGGTTCAAGGCACACCCAACCACAAACTCAAAGTGATGCGTCCAAATGGTACTCGAGAATGGGTCAAGTTATCCGAATTGCAACAAGGCGATTACATCATTCAAAGCCTTGACCAGCACACGGGCAGCAGTGTGCAACTGCAACCACTCGAGGAAAGTGATTTACACTTCAACAGCACCCGCATCAAAACCCCTGAAACGCTGAGCGAAGATTTGGCATTCTGGCTTGGCTACTTATGGGGCGATGGGTTTATCAGCACAGGCGGACGGGTTGGCATGTGTGCAGCCCATGGCAGCGTCATGGAACAGAGCATCCCAAGCATGTTCCAAAACCTGTTCGGACTCGAGGTTGGGGTTCAACAAAAAGAAAACGATAAAAGCGTTGTTTTTGTGGTGAAAAGCGCAGCCCTAAGCACATGGCTCGAGAAGAACGGTTTACTCAAACCCAAAGCTGAATTCTTAGAAGTCCCACGCGCCATTCGTCAAGCCCCACGGCATGTTCTCGGTGCGTTCTTGCGTGGTGTGTTTGAAGCTGACGGTACACTGGCACATCACTATCCAGAACTGAGCAGTGTCTCAAAGCGTTTTATCGAAGATTTGGCAGTGCTGCTCGGTGGTTTAGGCATCCCAAGCCAAGTTTCTGAGTACGCCGCTCGAGCTGACCGTTACTCGAGCAAACCGTATTACCGTTTACGGGTGACATCACACATTGGGTTTGAACGCTTCAAAGAACGGGTTGGTTGGTTAGAAGGCTCGAGATTCATTGCCATGAACGATTTCACCCCTGACACAGCTCGAGAATCAGCTTGGGCATTGCCACACGCACAGGGTTTACTCGAGTCAACTTTTAATCAATTGCCCAAAGGCAGCAAAGGAAATCCAAGCCCTCACACCCAAAACCGCAAGACCTTATCGCGCTACATACGTGGAGAGCGCCAACTGACCATCAGTGGCTATGCGGCGCTGAGTCAAACGGCTGAACTCGAGCCAATGCTCCCTGCTGTTAGCACTGAAGAATGCTATGTGCAGGTTTTGAACGTGACTGAAGCAGGTCGGATATTGACCTTGGATTTAAGTGTCAATGAAAACCACACCTATATTGCCAATGGTATGGTCAGTCACAACACCCGCAGGGGCGCTGGGATGGCAACCATTTCAATTGACCACCCCGACGTGCTGGATTTCCTAACCGCCAAGGATTTAGACCGCGAAACAGGCGAAGGTGATATTTCAACCTTTAATATCTCGATTCTACCAACCGAGAAATTCTGGAATACCTTGCAAGCCGATGGACTCTGGAAAATCGCGCCGCTCGAGGTGATGGGTAAGTACCACATTGTTCAACTCGAGGGCGAGTACAAGGGGAGCATCCCCGAACTGCCGACCCGAGAACTCGATGGGGCAAAGGGCGTGCCAGTCTACGCGACTGGAATTCCAGCCAAGTGGTTGTGGCGGCAGATTGCTGAACATGCTTGGGCAACCGGCGAACCAGGCTTAATATATATTGATAAAGTAAACGAATTAAGCGCACTGAAGAACTTAGGTGATAAATATTTGATCCGAAGTACAAATCCTTGTGGCGAGATTCCGTTGACCGTAGGCGAACCCTGTGATTTAGGTGCAATCAACCTCGCAGCTTACGTGCAGAACAAGACTTTTGACTACGCCACCTTCCGCCAAGACGTGCGCCACTGCATCCGCTTCCTCGACGATGTGTTGGATGTCAACGTCTTCGCCCTCGAAGATAACCGTGTCGCCAGCCAGAACCTCCGTCGCCTCGGCTTGGGCGTGATGGGTCTTGCTGATGCCCTGATTCTGCTCGAGCAGCGCTACGACAACCAACAAGGGCGTGACACCATTCATAAAATCATGTCGGTGATGCGCGAAGAAGCCGTGGCGGAAAGCCAGAACCTTGGTCTCGAGCGTGGTGTCTACCCAATTTTCGAGCAGAATCTCGAGAAAATTCCGCACGCCCCGCGTCGTAATGTGGCGGTGCTGACGGTTGCACCAACGGGTACAACCAGTATGCTCATGGGAGTCTCAAGCGGCATTGAGCCAGTCTTCAGCCCATTTATTTGGCGCAAAATCGGCGCGGAGTACAAGGCTTTGATCGCACCGCTCTTCCAAGAATTGCTCGAGCAGTACCCCGCTCATCCAGCTTATGCTCGAGATAACCGTTGGGATTGGGATAAAGTCACCGATGCGATTGCCAGTAACCACGGTTCTTGTGTTGGTCTCGAGTTTGTCCCCGAAGCTGTGCAGAGCGTCTTTGTTTGCGCTCATGATATTGCGCCGCTCGACCATGTCCGAATGCAGGGCGTGGTGCAACAAGCCTTTGATGCCGATGGTTACGCCGCCAATAGCTTAAGTAAAACCATCAACCTGCCCAACCACGCCACCGTCGAAGATGTCGAAGCTGCCTACTCCGAAGCCTACCGCACAGGCTGCAAAGGCATTACCGTGTACCGCGATGGCTCGAGACAATTCCAGGTGCTTTCAACCAGCAAAGAAGAAAAGGTGGACGAAGGACAAGGGGCGAAAGACGAAGGCTTGGTGGCGGCTGCACCAGTCGAGCCAACGGTTGGCTCGAGCATCGAAGAAACACTGTGGGGTGCAAGTCAGCATTTCCAACCAGGCTCACCGATTTTCTCACGTCCAACGCGTTTAACTGGTGTGACCGATATGGTCAAACTGACTGACCTTGCGGCAGGTACAAAGCGCACCTTTTTAATCACCACCAACACGCTCGAGGGGAAGCCTGTGGAAATTGTGGTGGTCTCGGGTCGAGCCGGTGACGAAGCCAATGCCGATTCCGAAGCGCTAGGACGGGTGGTCAGTATTGCCTTGCAATACGGTGTGCCAGCCGAAGCGATTCAAAAAACCTTGCGCGGCATCAATGGTGGTTTGTATGGCAGTTATAATGGGCGTTTGGTGGGCAGCAAAGCCGACCTGATTGCTGTGGCGCTCGAGAGTACCAGTGGTAATGGCAGCAGCAGTGTGCGTCCAGCCGAACAGCCATTGCTGTATGCCGATGTGCAGAGTTACCCAACCATTGCGGGTGCTGCACCAACCGCCGAGGAGTTACAAGCACCGTTGTTTCAAGCTGCTATGGCTAAGCCAGCCATGAAGGGCGAGAAATGCCCAAGTTGCAGCAGCCCGAATCTGGTGCGTGAAGAAGGTTGCTTAAAGTGCCAAAGTTGTGGCTACAGCAAATGCGGTTAGGTGGGTGCATCTCAAGATATGTGGATTTTAGTGGAAAATGCGTCTATCACATGACCCGTAGGGGCGCAGCGCGCTGCGCCCCTACGGCAAAATATGACAATCCACACCGGTTGAGATGCACCTACGGGTCAGTGGAAATTGAAGCCGATGCCGTTTGTTTGTTAGACTACGCATCATGACAACCTTTCGTCGTTCTTCTGGGGTTTTACTCCACCCTTCTTCGTTTCCTGGGCGTTTTGGGATTGGTACGCTTGGCATGGCGGCGCTCGAGTGGATTGATTGGCTGGCGTCGGCTGGTCAAAAGCTCTGGCAGGTGTTACCGCTTGGTCACACGGGTTATGGGGATTCGCCGTATCAGAGTTTTGGGGCTTTTGCAGGCAACCCGTTGCTGATTGATTTAGAACTTCTGGCGGCTGATGGTTTTTTGTCAATGGAAGCGCTTCAATCTGCGCCAGATTTCCCAAAGGACACGGTAGATTTTGGTTGGATTTACATTTGGAAATGGCAAATCCTGCGCCAAGCCGCGCAGAACTGGCAAGAAAAAGCCAGCCAAAGCCAACAAGAGGTTTTTAGCAATTGGCGAACCGCCAATGCCTCGTGGCTCGAGGATTACGCGCTGTTCATGGCTTGTAAAAACGCTCATGGTGGCAATCCATGGAACACTTGGAAACCCGAACTGGTGCGCCGCGACCCAGCTGCCCTCGAGACGGCTCGGCTCGAGTATGCCGAGGATGTCACCCTGTATGCCTTGGCGCAGTACTGGTTCTTTAGTCAGTGGGGCATGGTGCAACGTGCAGCTCATGCCAAAGGCATTAAAATTATTGGCGATATTCCTATTTTTGTAGCACATGATTCCTCGGATGTCTGGGCAAACCAGCACCTCTTTGCCCTCGAGCCAGATGGCAGCCCGAGTGTCGTGGCGGGTGTGCCACCAGATTATTTCAGTGCCACAGGTCAACTCTGGGGCAATCCGCATTATCGTTTTGATGTCAT
>JAAFJQ010000002.1 GCA_013298185.1 Deinococcales bacterium | reverse complement strand
AATGAAAGCCCCTCACGAAAAACTGAAATTACCCCCACTGCTGGACACAACCGCCATTGTCAAACTCGTCTGGCTCTACATCGCTTGCGCTGGTACATCTAAAATCAGCACCCGAGACATTGCCAAAGAACTTGGAGTGTCCGAAGCCAGCGCACACACGAGCTGTAAAACCCTGAAAACCCTTGGCTTACTGGTTGAAACTGTTCCGGCGGCTGGCTCGAGTGCTGGTACACTCAAAGCCATTGAGCCAAGCGGAAACGAACCAATAAACGAAAAGGACTTCATCACATTAGTTCATGACGGTCACAATATGAACTAAGCTAACCCCTTCCACCACGAGAATAACCCCCTTTCGTCCAGCTAACCTTTGCCATGTCTCGGCAGGGCTACAAAAAGTCCAAAGCTCATCACCTTCTCGAAACCAACCTAAAAACTCATTTGTACTCTCGAGCCAACGCGCCGAAATGGTTTCTCTGTCAAGACCGAATCGATGCTGACATTCAATCAGGCTTATTTTCTCTTCCCACCAATCGCGTGGAGGGTATTCAAAAAGGTTTTTGCGTAAGTGTTTCTCGTCAATTTCTCCAATTTTCTTATCTGGAAATGCAGCGATAAGTCTTTGGTGAAACTGCACTTCCCAAACCAATCTCTGTTCAAATACTTGTTCAAATCGTGCATCTGTAGGTATTTTCATGCCGTAGATTCTACAAAGAGTGAACCCAAGGCTCGTACTTGGAACATTTTTTATGGGTACAATCCATGTGTGACCTTTGCCCAAGTTCGCAAACTGATGAAACACGCTGCGCTCGAGCCTCATGGTTTAGCAGCGCGTTTGGTCTATTTGTACATCCTCGAGCAAGGCGAGGGGCAGTACTCTACCCGTACCATTGCTGGCGAGCTTGGCATTACTATTGTCACTGCAAAGAGTGCGCTCGATGCCTTGCTCGAGGCAAATCTTCTACAAACCATTCAACCAAGTGCAGGAAGTCGCCCTGCTATTTTTCGAGCTGTTGAAATCTAATTTTACCTTGTCTATGTCTTAGTACAAGGCTTGTATTTTCGTTTTAATTTGTGTTATAATTTTAGTACACAAAGGAAGAAGTAAAGCCCTAGTGCAATAGGGCAAAAGGCTACGAACCACAATTAAGTAGGCGCGGTATCCCCGCCAAGAGAAGTCCGCGCCCTCATTCCCCTAACAGGAGGAACGCCATGAAGCGTACCGCAAAGTTCGCCCGTTTTGTTATTGCCTTTTTCGCCTTTTCCCTTGGCTTTATTGCCACTGCCGCTGATGATTCTACAGGTGACATCGGAGCAAAACCCGCCGTAACCCAACGCCCATAAATACCAAAAGTTAAAAGAGCCGCGTCTTTCTTAGGCGCGGCTTTAGAATGTACCCATGCAGCAACGAATCACACCTTTGCTCGAGACTCTTGTGCCACTTGGTAACTGGGATGACCTCGAGAAAGCCTTGTGGAAAATAACCGAGCAAGTCAAGAACCTAGCAGACTGGCAAGGTATTCGCACTGCCCTCGAGGATTCAAAGCTGATTGATTCCAAAGCCGCTAAGCTCGCCAGTGTTTACGCTTATACCCTGATTGGCACACGCGATACCGTTACAATAGAAGATTTCACCAAAGACCTGCTTTCATCAGACCCACCCATGCTGCACCTTGCAAGAGGTTGGATGCTGAACATTAAGCAGCAGCCAATCCAAGCTCTAAGTCACATTGATATTGCCCTCGAGCAACTAAGCGGGAGGCTGCAAGGCATGGCATACGTTTACCGCGCCAAGGTGCTATTCACCCTTGGTCAGGTATGGCTACCATCATTTGAGAATGCCATCCAACGCTTAAAAGGTCGAGAACGCGGTTTGTGCCTACTCGAGCTAGGCGTTTGCCACGATTTAAGCGGTAAAAGTGGCTTAGCCCAAACGATTTGGCTTGAAGCTGCCTCATATTTGCAAACCGATACTTACTACACAGCTTGGCTCGAGTACAACATGGGCATCACTGCTTTGCGCGATTTAGACTTCAATGCTGAAAAACATTTCCTCGAAACCAAACGCCTTGGCGCATCAAATTACACTTGGCTCACCCAAGCATGGCGTGGCTTAGGGGCTGTGCGTCGGTACTTAGGCGAATTTGACCGAGCCGAATTTGCGTATAAACAAGCCCTGAGTGCCAACCTCGAGCCAAAGCAACGCATTGATGCTGTCGTTGGCTTAGCCATCACCTTACGCCGTTCCAATCGTTCTCGAGAAGCCTTGAAGCTCATCTACGCTGAACTGGTCAACCTAGAAATACCACCGCCTTCTCTGATACTGCAATTGGTTGCCGCAGAATTAACCCTAGGACAATTAGAATCCGCCATCACCCACCTTGCCCAAATCCCCGATACACTCACCGCCGACGACACCCAAAGGTGCTATCTGATTCAAGCCGAAATTGCACTGCGCCAAGATAACCCCACCAAATCCCTTGGCATCCTCAAAATGGCACAACTGAATTCAGCCCCAGCCCGAGAAGAATTCACGGTTTGGACTGTGCTGTACCAATTGGCGGCTCAGTTCATATCCATGCCCTCACCACTACCCCAAGAAACCCAGCGCCATATCTCCGTGTATGCGCTTGGTGGTCTTCGGGTTTTTGTTAATGACCGCATGGTGACATTCCCGCCACGAGTTGGTGAGCTGCTGGTTTTTCTGCTCGAGCGCGGCGGTTATGCCAGCCGTGAAGAAATCTGTACCATGCTCTACCCAACCACCAAACCCAAAGCTGCGTTCTCTGCGCTAAGAACCTTATTGGCTGAACTCAAAAGCATTTTTGGGTGGGAGAATGCTTTCACTCGAGAACATGGTGTGATTCACCTGGACTCTACGCCAACATGGTTCTATGACGTAACCCAAGCCAGACAAACAAAGCGTGTCTCAGGCACGTTTCTGCCTACAATTTATCGTGAATGGGTTCTCGAGATTCAAGCTGAACTGGCTTTATTCCAACAATCAGATATAAGTCACTTAAACTAAGATAATATAGTTTAATTATAAGCAAGCTACCCTAACAGACGTTAAAAATGCGCTGTGTGTGCTATAACCATTCTGCCGCTTCGGAGTTCATGGTTTTTATCTCTGAAAAGGTCGAGGCGCAGTGTCTTGGTCAGTTTGCAGCATCCCAAAGACTGCGCCTCGGTTAAAACCCTCGAATCCGTTCAAACCCGGTGAAAGGGGGAAAGGAGGACAAGTTGTAGTTTACAAAAACTTTTTAAGTCATTGGTTTGTTCCGTGTCAGCTTGTCTGCTCAACAAGCTACCTTGTCATTCCAATTCAACCCAAAGTCCCTTATTTACAATGACTGTATTAAAGGTGCATACTGTACAGTGTATGAATAGTCATAGTCTTAGCGTCGAAGAAGTTGCCACTCGAGTTGGCGTTCACCCAGAAACCGTGCGCGGCTGGTTGCGCTCTGGTGTGCTGCAAGGCGAAGCCGGTAAGTCCAAACGCAGTGGTTGGCGCATCACCCAAGCCGCCCTCGAGGATTACTTGCGTAACCGTGAAAGTGTGCGCCGTAACGCTCGAGTGATTGCTTTTTCCAATCAAAAAGGAGGAGTCGGTAAAACCACCACCACCGCCAATCTTGGTCATGCCCTGACCGAACGCGGTCATCGGGTGCTGGTCGTGGACTGCGATGCCCAAGCCAACCTCTCCATCGGTCTTGGTGTCGCCAATATCCCCGCTTCGCGCAGCATCGCGGCGATCCTCGCTCAGCCAGACCGCAAACTCTCCGAAGTGGTGCAGACCACCACCACCCCAAACCTCGATATTGTTCCGTCCCACCTCGAGTTAGCCGAAGTGGATCAGTCCCTCACAGGGCGTTTTGGAGGTCATAACACCTTAAAGAACGCCATCTCACCCGAACTGATGGCGCATTACGACTATATCCTCTTGGATTCTCCACCCAACTTCGGGCAACTTACCTATAACGTCCTCTGCGCCGCTCAAGAAGTGGTTGTACCTGTGGCAGCCCACTTCTACGCCCTCCAAGGCTTAACCGCGCTGCTCTCGAGGATCGAACAGGTGCGCCGCGAAGCCAATCCTAAACTCAGGGTCTTGGGTTTGCTCGCCACCCGTTACGACTCCCGAATGCTCTTATGCAAAGAAGTCGTCTCGCAGCTTCCCAAGTTCGCTGTACCCGTCTTTGCCACCATCATCCACGAAGCCTCAAAAGCCGCCGAAGCACCCAGTACCGGTCAAGCCCTCGGGCAGTTCCAACCAGATTCATCCTCTGCCGAACAACACCGCCAACTTGCAGCTGAAATAGACCTTGATGTCACCGAAGCAGGTGAACCATGACCAAGCCCAAGCGCAGCATAGACTTCAGCGCCATAGACACCTACCGCGATAACATTGCCCAATCCGAACCGCTCAAAAGCCTCTCGCCGCTCGAGCCAGTCAATGACCTGCCCATCAATCAGCTTGACCCCGCCCCGTGGAACGCACGGCGTTACTTTGACTCCGAACAAATCAAACTCCTCGGACAGGACATGCTCGAGAATGGTCAAATTCACGCGATCATGGTTCGTCCCACCGAAAACGGGCGTTTCGAGGTCGTGGTCGGTGAACGCCGCCTCCGAGCCGCGCAAGTGGCTGGTATGCCCACCCTCAAAGCTAACATCCGCCAACTGACCAACCGAGAAGCCCGCCGCATTGGTTTATCGGAAAATCTGCAACGCCAAGACCTGAACGACTATGAAGAAACCATTGGTTGGTTAGACCTTTTATCGGTTGAACTCGAGCCACTACCAGAGTTTAAACTTTTGTGTCAGCAAAACAATGATATTAGGGTTGTGGTAGCCAAGATACTCAATCGTTATCAAAACGAATTCCGAGGCAAGACCAAAATTTACAATAACGTTATTGTAAATCCAAATCACTTCATCATGGGTAGCCCAATCGAGTCAAAAATCCTCGAGGTTTTTCAAAACTCGCATCACATCACATGGGAATCCTTTGTGACCAATCGCCTACCCATCCTCTCACTACCCCAAGACCTCCTCGATGTCATGCAACGAGGCGAACTCGAGTACACCAAAGCCAAAGAACTCAGCAAGATCAAAGACCCCAAAACCCGCGCTGACCTCCTCGAGCGGGTCTTGCAACTCTCCTTACCCCTAACCCAAATCAAGACCTTGGTCAGCCAAGCCCAAAAAGCCCTGACCCCAGCCCCACCGCCCAGCTTTCCAAAACTCAGACCTCGAGTGCAAACCATCGCCAAGCAAATAGACACCCTACCCGCCAAAAAACGCCAACAAGCCGAAGCCCTTTTAAACCAACTCGAGCGCTTATTTTCTACCTGAACACTTCAGCTTTTTTATAGAACACTTCTCGGGCTTCTCGCCTGACAAATCCATTACAATACAAATCAAGGAGATATTATTGACCCAGTGACCCCACCCAACCGCCGCCCCTGAGCAAGGCGAACCAGCCGTAGGTGAATCACAGCCGCGCAAAAAGCGCAAACCCCCCACTTGAGCATGGGGGGCGCTACACATCGAAACCTGAGTTGCTTCGAGTGTAGCGATAAACCCCGAATCTAGCAAGCCTCCCCAAAAAGAGGACTCCCTTGCCGTCATATCGCTATACCAACACATAGTAAAACGTTGGTAACAGCCATCTCCCTAGAAAAGAGGTCGCCGTGCTATACACTTTTTCGCCCCCCAAACCCCTCGTATTTAGACTCAAGTCTAGCAAAGGTCACTCATGACCCCTGCCCCCAACACCCCCGAATGGCAAGCCATGCTCGAGCAGGTGCGTCAGCACCAAAACGCTGCTCGAGCCAAAGACCAAGCCTATAAAGCCCAACTCAAAGCCCAAAACCAGCTCTTCCCCCAACCTCAAGCGAGACCCGCTATAAACCCGCAATTCCTCGAGAGCATTAAAGCCAATCTCAGAACCGACCTTCCAGACGAAGAAACACCCACCAGCGCGGTGCAGCAAAAACTAACCATCTTCCCTAGCATTGAACGCCGCGACCTACGCCCAGACCTCACCATGAACGTGGACAAATTCTCTCAAGCCTGGTCAATGGCTCGAGGGCGAGCGCTCGAGCAGTACAGCCAGTACCACAAAGAACTAGGATGCCTCTTTGACCTCGCTGTACTTCTCCGCACCGTTACCCTGATGTGGAACACCAAAGCCAAATCAAACGCTATCCTGTGCGGTGTGCTGCCCTTTAACGTGGCTGCTTACTTGTGCGGCTGGTCTCGAGAACACACCTACCGCTTAATCCGAACCAAGCCCGAAGGTGAATTCTTCAAACGGCTCATTGGCTGTGAGGCTTGGGTGTCAGATTACTGGATTGCCAGCTCGGGCGCAGCGGACTCCGAAGCCGCTCGAGCCACTGGCGGCACGATCTACACCACCCACCCAACCCCACTACCTCTTGGCAAGTCCCCACGCCCTCGAGGAGCAGACTTCAAACGGGTCTGGCGAGACATGGGCAAAGACATCGAGGCAGGGCGTACCGCTTCGCTGCTGCTCGAGCAGGCTAAAACTCGGAAAGTGAATGCCACGGACACGGCTGATTTCGCTTCTCATGGTGATAAGTCACATACAAAGCGGAACAAAAGCAATATGTCGAACATTTTACTCATAAAGCAATTCTTCTATTTATCGTTACCCGTATTTTCTATTGAAAAGATCGTAGTTAATGTATGTGACCTTGAATCGCTTAACGCTGTCAATGACGCACTCGAAGAACCCATCCCGACCCGTTATCGCGGGCGTGTTGCTTGGGTTGACAGAATAGCAAATGCCATTTCACAGGCGCTAAACGACCATCATTCTGTAGAAGGTTGGTTAGCCGTGGCATGGACAGCCGCAAAAGCCATTGTGTACCACGGCATAGATGCCCAAAAGCTGATTATGGAGGCTTTGGTTGGCACTTTGGTACAGCAGTCAAGCAGTGGGAAGGTTCGTAACATGGGAGCCTATGCCAGAAAGCTCTTAAATGGGCTGGATTGGCAGAAGCTCGAGAAAATAACCGAGGACTTACACCTCGGCAAGCCTTCGATGGCTTAAAAATCAGTTTCAAAAATCTTGAGCAGCTCGAGCGGCTTTTGCCATTCTTGAGCGTTTTTATTTGAACGTATTAACCTAATGTGACATTAGCTAAAAACATAATGCTGATTTAGATACTACGTTATTGACAAAAATTACATAGGTATATTCTGTAAAAAACTAAATATACCTAAAATGCCGTTCGCTGTAAGCCCCATACTGGTGGCTCGAGCCAAACCCGAGGGGTCTTACCTCTTCAGTCCCATCCACTCCCGCAACTTATCAGCCGCACTCGAGCCTTTCTCGGCTCTAACGGGTGCAGCCGCTTCTACTGCTCGAGCATCTTTTTTGGTGTACTTGGCTTGTGGCTTCTTCCCAGCATTGGTTGCCTCTAAATAATCCATCAAGCTCGAGCCAGTAATTCGGGCAACATGCTTTTGTGGGTTGATATGCTCGAGGAATCCATCAGCGATTAATTTGTAGATCGAAGCTCGAGTTTTGTAACCCAGTAGGGCTTGGGCTTCCAAAACACTGTATTGCTTCATTCGTGGTTCGATTCCGAGGCTTGAGAGGGTTTTAGGCTTTTTCTGGGTCATGCCAAAGAATATACAACTCTGAACAATTTTCGATAGCTTTCTAGCTTGATGTATTGCTATCATTATATCAAAATATCAATAATTTGTAATCCAATCTGACTATTTGTAATCCAATTCTAGCCTTTGACTGTACCATCGCCTAGCGCGTTTTGGTGGCGATTCATCGTCTCAGACAGCCTTAAACCGTCTTGGTCGGGCATTTAAACTCAGTTGTACAAACTATTATTTGTGGTATAATCACTTTTGAGCCAGACGACACCGCCAGACCCCCGTCATCCCTTTGGGTCTAACCTATTCATAAGGAGAACCATGAACCACCTCGACACTTGGCGCACCTTCCTCAAAACCGAAAAAGGCAGGCAACCCCGAACCATCACCGAATACAGCAACGACCTCGAGCAATTCTCTAAATTCATGACCAAGAACGCCCCAGCTTGGCAGTGGTCAGAAGTCAGCACCTTGGACATTCGGGGTTTTTTAGCTTCGCTCGAGGGTGCTTCACCGCACCGCGTTCATCGGGTGGTGGCTGCTTTGCGGTCATTCATGGGATTCTTGGCAGCCGAAGGACTGATCAATGGTAATCCAGCCGCGAAAATCAGCAAACCCAAACTGCCGCAGCGCCTCCCCAAATCGATGACTCCGCTCGAGGTTTCAAAAATGCTGGATGCGGTCTTAAAGTATTGTCGGTCAGCCGAGAAAACCCGTAACTGGAGTCTGATCGCGTTTTTGTACGGCTCTGGCTTGCGAATTTCGGAGTGCTTAAACATGACCCTCGAGGAAGGGGCGAGCATTATTCGCCAAGATGGTTTGCCAGTGGCGGTCAAAGTGATTGGTAAAGGCAACAAAGAAAGAATCGTGCCGCTTTCTTCAACCGCTCAAACCGCGCTGCACCAATGGATTCGGCATCGCAAGCTCGAGGGGGATTTAACCAACCCGTATGTCTGGGTGAACACCCGAGGGCGCTCGAGGAATAAACGCATGAGTGTGCAGAGTGCCGACAAAATTATCCGCACCGCAGCAGCCGAGGCTGGGCTAGGCTCGAGGAGCGCTCACAAGTTACGGCATAGTTTTGCTTCAGCACTGATGGAGCATGGACGGAGCTTAGACGAGGTAAAGGACATTCTGGGTCATGCCAGCATCGCCACGACACAGATTTATGTTCATGCAAGTCAAGCACGGTTGCAAACAGCGGTCACCGCGCTGCCAGATATAACCAGCATGAAACCGATATAAAGCTATCAATATATAATGATATAAAGATATTTTAATATATTGCATCGGGTGAGCGTTTCGGAGCAGCCCCAACTTGTACCAATCGCGCCCCAAGCCGTGCAGCAATCCCTCGAGCAATGGTTGCATCTGGATTTGGGTCAGCCGCAGTGTAACCAATCATTAAACTCAACTCGGTCAATCGCTTGGCAAACGCCGCGTCGCTCGAGTGCCAAACCCCATGCTTTAACTCGGCTCGAGTGCCTTGGTATTCAAGGGCGGTTAATTGCTCGAGCGTCTGAACACCACCTTTTGGGCGTTTCTGGTTGCGCTGGGTTTGTTTGCTGCTGTTGGTACTTGAAAGGGTCATACGGACTCCAATAGGTTGAAAAGAAAAACAGTGGTTTGTGGGTCTTGTTCAATCAGGAGCATCGGGTCTTGGTACAGGTACTCCAAGCCAATGCTAATCAGTTCAGTGTACACCCTCGAGCCGTCTGCTTTGCACTTTCCCGTGTAGGGGTGGATAAATGCGTCTGGCTGCGTGTACTCGAGCGCATGGTATCCAGGTCCAAGGTGTCGCGGCTCTTCATTTTGCACCCTAGGCAGAAGGTGGGCAAATGCTGCCTTCTCTGCGCCTGGTATCGAAGCCTCGAGCCAGTGTCCAAGCTCATGCACAATCACATTGGTTGGTGCATCGCTTCGGAGGTAAATTTCCGAAAAGTCAGGTTTCACGAACCTGTACTCACAGACCATTTCAGGGCGGTGCAGCACTTCAAGGTAGAAACCCGCGTGTCCTTGAGGTTGTGGCAACAGCAAGCGCAATACTTCGATGGCGTTTTGAATCCTTCCAATCAAAGGCTTCGGCAATTCATCAATCGTGAACCAAGCAATATGCACAGGATGCTTTACCCTTAAAGGCTCAAGCTGCTCGAGCCGCATTTGGTGTTGCAGTTGCTCGAGCTGAATCCGAATGGCTTGGACATCATCAGCAAGAAACGCCGCGTCTTCCAATTCTAAAATTTGCTTGCTGTAACCACTGGCAATGCTTTGAATGTGCTGCCCCAGAATTTCAAGGGTGATTTTTGCCATGCCTTATAAGCCTTTGACCCAATTGCCCAGCAGTTCCTCAACCACAACCTTCATGCTTTTACGTTGTGCAGCCGCTTTTGCTTTGACTTCACTGTGTAACGAAGCAGGAATCCGCAGCAATAATTGCACTTGGTCTTCTTGGTTGGTGGGTTCACTTGTGGTCACGGCTTTTTGCGTGGCAGTGCCTAGGATACTCGAGATGCTTTTCATCTTGGTTTTCATGCGTCTTCCAACTCCTTCCAAACTTGCCTGTACTCCTCGAGTGCCTTACCGCGTGGAATCTGCCCAAAGGCTTCTTCGTACATGGTCAAGTACCGAATCGGTGTCTCAAAGGTTGGCAGGGCATTGGATAAGGCGGCAAAAGCTTCTTTATGGAGTTTCTTATTCCCTTGAAAGTGCGTCACCAGCACTGCCACCCGTAGGGCTTTCTTACCAGCTTTGACCCGTTTTTCGTCCAGCGCCGCCAGTACCTCGAGCGTGGATCGGGCGCGGTTGGCATCCACACCAGTTGGGCGCACACATAAGATAATGTCATCTGCCAATTCTGCCGCAACGTTTAAGACTTCACGCTGATTCGGTGGGCAGTCAATCAGCACCACTTCATTGGGCATTGGCTGGGCGACTTTCTCGAGGGTACGGGCATTGGCAGCTATAAAGCTCAAGTTATTGGGTTTATCGTCGAGGATTGCACCCCACTCGAGGGTGCTTTGCTCGTTATCGGCATCTATGATTTTTGCAGATTTGCCAAGCTCGAGGGCGACACCAGCAAAGAACCAGCAGCTCGTGGTTTTACCGACACCACCTTTAAGGCTGACAAATGCTACGACTCGAGAGGAGGGTTTTTTCTTAGCCATGATATAATTATAGCATTATATCAAAATTAAAACAACAAAATATATAAATATAGAATGCTATCAATATAGCATGACATTTTGCTATCAATCTGCTAAACTCCCTTCCAGGTGAAAGGGGGTCCAACCGTGTTTGCAGCACGCGAGGACACAGTTCTTATAGCTCGCTCGAGCTATGCCAGAACCGTGTTTAATCACATCGAGCGCGGAAACAGTGTGCTTGTCACTGGTGACTCAGGCACAGGTAAGTCCGCATTGCTCCAAAAACTCTATCCGCTCCTCGAGGAGCGCAGCGCTGTTATACATCTCGAGCGCGTCAGCCCGTGGAATGCTGCCCTGCGTGAAATTTTCACGCAACTGCATGACCAAAAGGCATTGAACATCCTGCGTAATATCCCCCGCACCGATTGGTACAAAGATATTGATTTCGCCCGTAAAGAATGGGGCAAAGCATTCCCTAACAACGACGAAAAAGCCAAGAGTCTGCTCGAGGCGTTTCTCGAGTACCAAAAAGACCATCCAAAAATCACCCTTGTTATCGAGGACGTGGGCGGTATCAGCCCGAGTATTCAACCCTTTTTAATCGCGTGGCTCGAGGCTGCGACCTTGGTTGTGGCGTGTCTGCCTGAAGCCATGAACAAAAAGGACACACGGCGTTTCTGGAAACGGCTCGAGGAAGTCAGGCTCGAGAACCTGAACCAAAAGGACACCCGAGAATTAACCAAGCTGGTCATGCAGCAAAATCGTGTCATTACCCGAGATGATGAAGCCTACACCGAGCGCATCGTGGCATTATCCCAAGGTAATCCGGGCGAAGTCGTGCGGCTCGTCACCTATAAATCCCCTGATGAAGTGATGAACGCCAAGCACATTCTCAGCTTGTCCGAACACTCAGGCGCAAGGGAAGAAAAAGGCATCGCCATCCTGCCCATCGTCGCGGCGTTCGCCATGTTTGCCATCGCATGGCGGTACATCGCTCGAGCGCAAGGTGACATGAACGCCTATGTCTTGTCAGGCATCGTTATCGCGGCTGTGACTGTTGCTACATGGGTGATACGCCCACTCCTTCGGAGGTAAACCATATGAAAATACTTGCTCTTGCCCTTACTCTTATCTGTCTCGTCTCGAGTGCCGCTGCTCAGTCGTTTGGACTGACAGACCGCGACCTAAGAATCGTCCGAGCCTTAGCTGACCTTGCCGTAGATCGCTCGAGCGCTGTCCGAAGTGCCAGACGTGAACTCGAGACAGCCAAACAAGCCGAAGGCTTTGGTAATCAACTCCTGAACAACACCAGTGTCACCATTTCAGGCTCGAGCGGAAACCTAGCTCAACTCCCAGATGGTCAGGTCAATCCGAATTTCTCAGTCTCGGTCAGCCTCAACCTTACGGGTTTACTGAAGAGCGAACCCAGCCGAGTCCCTGAACTCGAGGCGAAACTCCAAGAAGCCGAGTCTCGAGTCCGAGCTGACACCCTGAACGCCTATATCCAATGGTGGCTGGCAGCCCAGAAAGCCGAGGAACTGGCGGACGCTGTGGACACTGCCACAACCGAATTTAAGCAAGTCGAAGCGAGGTTCAAAGCTGGCACTGCCACACCCGCCGATCTCTCGAGAGCGCGTGACAATGCGGCTCGAGCCAATAACGACCTTCGCACTGCCAATACCAAAGTCATCGAAACGAAGTACACCCTGATTCGTATTTGCAACATCACCAGCGCTGATTTGGAGCGAATCATCAAGGAGACAAAATGAATCTGCCCCTGACTGCTCGCCGAGCCGAAAAGCTCCTGACCCTAATGAATGTGCTACTGGAAAGCCCAGTGGTAGACCCCGATATTGTCGCCATTGCCAAGCACCTCGAGCAGGAAATAGCGGCTCAAAACGCGCTCACTGCCGCGATTGCTGACCAGTACCGCCAAGTACAAGTGGATACATCGTTCCAAGCACCACTCTTCCCTCGAGCCAAGGACTTACCAAAGGCATGAGACTCTTACTGCTCGCTGTGTTGCTGCTTGGTTGCGGTAAAACCACGCCAATCAAGATCACCGCCAGCGCCAATAAAACCGTGTCTCTAAGCGGTATTGGCACACTCTCGAGCAAACTCGAGATACGCCAAGCAGGAGATAAAGCCCTCGCAGTGGTGCTGTTCACTTGGGCAGGTTCGGACTCTGCCAGTGTCACCACCAGCGTAGCCCTGTACCGCTTTGACACCAATAAACTCGAGGAACTCGAGCGCTTCGATACCAATTTTGACCTTGAACCAGATGGTTCTAAATCCGTCAGCACCGACACCACTTCTGAAACCCGTAGACGCTGCGCGGTCATGACCATGACTGCGACTGGTTTTAATTCAAATGGTGATGAAAAAACCATTTCAGGCACAGCTCAAACCTGCGAAAAGGAGTAAGTATGCAAAGAGGTTTTACATTGTGTCTTTAACCCTCGAGTCCAGCGCCTTCACAGCTAACCTTGACCTCATCGGTGTCACTGGAATTGTTCAGCGCCGCCAACTTATTGCTCGTTAAATCAAAACCCCGCCCCCTGTCAGCCGGCAAGCGAAAAAGGGACGGGTGGAAGGAGTGAATCCCCTCGTAAAAGGCAATTCGGTTTCCGCATTCAATTCTACATTTATGGAGTGAACATGAAAAAACTCATCGCTTTTGGCTTGGTTGCCATAGCAACCTTAGCCGCCTGTAACACCCAAAGCACCACAGAATTACTCGAGGATGACAGCACCGACTTAACCTTCTTTGCTGCTAAAGCCCCAGGTGCAGCTTCGAGCGCTCTTCGGACTCAATCAAATCTGCAACTTCTAGCCGATGGTGATGTCCCAGCTCTAAAAGTCCGCCTTCGTATCAAAAACCAGAAGAACGCGGCTGGTATACTCGAGAAAATCGCTTCTGGCACATTCAAATGGGATGACACCGCCACCACCATGACAGGTGCAGTCACCCTCGAGACTCGCCGACTCAACAGCGCTACAGTCCTTGGTAGCACCACTGCCAATGTCTCGAGCAACAAAACAGGGGATGCCGTAGCGAATTACACGGGCAACATCGCCAATGCTGCTTCTCAAGTGGTTGGCACAGATGCGCTTTGTGTGGATGTGACTTGGAATCTCTCAACTGGCGGCGCAACCCCAGCGTATTCTTTTGCCCAAACCCAAAAAGTCACGTTCTGCCAAAAGCAACCACCACCCGCTGTAGCTGACCTGACCGTCACCAGCGCGGGTTCTATCAGTGCTGCGATTAACAGCGCTAAACAAGCCACCTTTGTCGTGCGGAACAACGGACCCAAAGCAGCCACCAATGTCAGTGTTGTGGTGACTGTACCCAACGGCTTGGAGTACGTCCCACCAAGCTCAAATGCCACTCAACCCTTCTTTACTTGCATCCCGAACGCCACCCCAACCACGTTTATCACCTGCAATGCTGCCACACTCTCCAAGTCCTCGAAAGACATCAAACTCTCCTTCAAAGGCTCGAGCATTGGTGGTATTGCCATTCCAGCCACGGTCAGCAGCGCCACCATTGACCCCATTAACAGCAATAACTCGGGTTCAGTCAACTTCAGTGTCACCAACACTCCCGTTGCCAGCATCAGTGCTGACTTGGCTGTTGGTATCACTCAACCAAGCAGCCCAGCTCCAAAAGTTGGAGTTGGTTACACCTACAGCATCGCCATTACCAACACCGGACCTGATGCCAGCACCGCAGGGCGCACCTTGAACCTGTACCGCTCGAGCAGCCTGACCTTTGGCAGTGCCACCTTGTCGGGCGTGACGTGCAGCAACACAGGTGACATCACCACTTGCACCCTGCCAAGCATCGCCAATGCAGCCACCTTAACCCTGCCGCTTGTGGTCACACCAAGCGTTACTGGCATCGTCGGTGTCACTGCCGAGTTAAGCAGCATGACCGAAGACTCGAGCAGCGGAAACGATAACACCAGCGTCTCGAGCGACGTACAGCCGTAAGAGCAGAGGAAAGAGAAAAGAGGAAAGAGAAAAGGAAAACCATGCCTTTCACTTTCCTCTTTGACCTTTAACCTTTTCTCTTTTCTTCTTATGAAAAACCTTTTCCTCATGCTTTGCTTGGCGTTCTTTGCGTGTTCTCAAGCACCTGTGCTGCTCGAGGATACGCAACTGCCCGATGGTGCGTTTACTTGGCGCACTTTGTCTTTGACGGCTCGAGGTATCAAAACAGTTTCGGATAATCGGCTTGGCTTGCAGAATGTTGTTATCACCATGCCTGAAGTCAGGTTGCGGTTTGGTGCAGCCTTGGATGCGGGTACATTCAAGACCAAATCAGTGATTACCGTCATTGCCAGTTCTAAAGTTCAAGTGGCTGGTACGGCTACCCTGACGTATTTGGATGGCATCACTCGAGAACCGCTGACCAATTACGTCACAGGGCAGCCTTACACCACCACAGCCGCCATCAATAACCTTGGTGCATTGCTACGAACCCCTCAAGTCAAATCGACTGAGCGCCCTTGTGTGCAAATCACCTTCGATGTCACCACCAGTCTAGGTACGAACTTCAAACGCCAGTCCCTCGAGCCAATTTGCCCAGATGTACCCCCAATTGACCTTGCCATAACCTTGGGCGGTAATACCAAGCTGTACCGAAATTACGGGCAGAGCCTTTCTTTGCGTCTGACTCGTCCTCAGAACCCGCAGAATCCCATTGGTACTGAAACCCTGACCATCTCCATGCCTGGTGCGAGTAACTTTCAATTCTCACCGCCCTTATGGAATGCCCAGTGTCTCGAGATTCCCGATGGTCTGAGCTGCGTTGGTGGATTTTACTTCAATATGGCTGGCGTACCGCCTCCGAATGTCATCAGCTTAGCCCTGACTTTCGATGTGCCGGATACCCTCGAAACTGTGCCGCTCAGTGTCACGTACACCAGCACCGCGACTGAAACCAACCTCAGCAACAACACTTTGGTTGCCAACCTACCAACTTATGCACCAACTCGAGCCAACCTTGAAGTCAAATGGCTTGCACCAACTCAAGCCACATCGAATCAGCTCACCCCACTGCAACTCATCATCACCAATCGTGGCTCGAGTACCAGCACCACCAGAGCTATGTTTTTTCAGATGTACCGACAACTTGCCGACACCCAAGCCCCCAGTAATTGCGGTTTTAAGCACACCAATTATACCTATGCTTGCGTTGTCCCACCAATTGCACCCAATGCCAGTTTTAGTATGACTTGGACGGTCTTCACCACCTACCAAGAAACCATTCAACTCTTTGCGGCGGTCTACGGTGGTTCTGACCTTGACCCAGTGTGGAATAACCAAGATGCCACCAGCGTTACTTTTGAACCAGACCCCGCCACCTTTGCGGATGTCAGTGTCAGTCTGTCATCCAACCCTAGCCCACCACAACAAAATGCGGGTCAGGTTTTTACGCTAACCGTCACGAATAACTCAAGCAACCCAGCTTTGAACACCCGCTTGTTTGACGGCGGCTCGAGTGTCCAGCGTGTTTACACTGGTTGCCTCAACCAAGATTCTTACTGCGACCTTGGCACAATCGCAGGTAATGAAACTCGAGTGGTCACGCTAACCACAGAGCAAGAAGAAACGGCTGCCAATGTCACGTATTACTTTTCGATTTACACCAATACCCTCGAGTCCAATTACAACAACAACTCTGTGCAACTCAGCGCCACTTACCCAGCCGCAGACTTATCCATCAGTCTCTCGAGCGACCCCGACCCAGCCAGCCAAGCGGTTGGAGCAAAGCACCTGATTACCCTCAGCAACACAGGCGCAGAAGCTGGCACAGCTGATTTAGAGCTGTACTACTCTGGAGCAGCCACATTCTCGAGCAGTGACCCAAGTTGCAGCAGCTCCGACGGACGTGCTTTTGAGTGCGTTGGTATCAGCCTTGCGGCTGGGCAACAAAAAACCATAACCCTAACCACAGTCACAGCCGAAACCAATCCCAATGCTTCTATGGCAGGTTATTTCTACACCGTGGGCGAAGATGCCAACACCAGCAATAACTACATCTTTCAGGATTGGTCTTGGTAAGGAAATCATGAAAAAACTCTTGTTAATCACACTCTTTTTTGCAGCCTGTGCTGCACCAAATCTGCTCGACGAAGACGGCGACCAAATCGCCACCGAAGTCACCATCACCCAAGACCGCTCGAGCTTAGACGGCACACTCGAGCCAGATGCGGTCCTCGACACCAGTTCAGAAGGCAGCACCCCAGCCAATGAAATAGACGACACGGATTGGACAGATGACACCCTCGAGGCGGCTGTCTTAACTGTCACAGGGCAGAAGAAATGGAAGAAAGGTAAGACCGATAAAACCATCACCCTGACCAACACAGAAGTCAAGCGCATCACCAGTACCTTCAACATCACGGCTGGCGGGTATTACAAACTCAAAATCAAATCCAGCACGGGCTATATGTTCAGTTCCAAAACCGCCAGTGCCAGTGGTGCAGATGTGACCGTCCCACCGACCTACTCAGGTTCAAAGTCTGCTTGTGCCACGTATGAGGAGTTCACCACCACCTACACAAGAACAGAATTTGAATTTGAACAGCAAGTTCAAGGTACTAAAAAGGTGTGGGTGCAAACAGGGCAAACTCGAGTGATTCAAAACAGCAAACCCGCCAAAGTCAAAGTCAAACGCAAAACCGCATGGACGTTCTGCTAGAGGAGCATTGAAATGATCGCAGGAACTCACGTTGCTTTTGCTGCCCTGTGCGGAGTGATTGCCCAAGGCACGGGTCAGCCGCTCGAACCAATCAGCGCGGCGGCGCTGGCGTTTGGGTCTATCCTGCCAGACATTGACACCACTCAATCAGGGCTTGGGAAGTTCGTTAAACCAGTCTCGAGATTCCTCGAGCGTCGTTTTGGGCATCGCACCATCACCCATAGTCTGCTTGGTATGGCAATCCTCGCCGCCTGTGCTTTTCCGTTGGCTCGAGCCATGCCTGGTGTGTACTTTTACCTGCTGCTTGGCTTTGCGTCTCACCTGATTCTGGACACCATGAACATCATCGGTGTACCACTGCTTTATCCCAGTCGGTTGCAGTTCTGGTTTATCTCCAATCGGCGCTGGCGTGTTCCGTATGGCAGCCCAGCCGAATGGCAATGGGCGCTTGGGTTTGCACTGGCGGCACTGATTATCCTGCCAACCAGTACAGAAGGCTTTAGCTTCGCCTTTAACCGATGGCTCGGCACACCTTCTGGTGTGGTGGCGGATTACCTCGAGCTTCGAGATAAGTTTGAAGTCTTCGCCGACATCGAAGGCTTTAACACCGAAACTCAGCAAAGCGTTCAAGGGCGTTTCAAAGTGGTGGATATTCTTTCTAAAGAAGGTCTGATCGTCGAAGATGCAACGGGCGCAGCGCTCGCCACTGGTATCACCAGAGGAGCGCAGCTCACGACGTACCGTATTTTCAGTGTCAAAGGCGAACCTGTCACCGCTCGAGAATATGACTTGGAAATGTCAGGGCGTACCTTATCCGATTTGCTGAACTCCCTACCCAGAAGCCAACGGGTCTGGATCACCGCCAATTTCCAGACCCTCGAGCGTACCTTCCCAGCCCCGCCGCGTGTTGGTCGGTATAAGCGCGTGACCAGCATCAACCTCGAGTTACAAGCTCGCTCAGCCCATGTAGATGACTTCTTTGGTTTAGAGAATGCTTTCATCAATCGCGGTACTGCTCGGGTGCGAATCGAGTACAAACCGGGTGAACGCATCATGGATGCTTTGGAGTTTCAACAACAAGCCAGAGCCAGAACCCATGTCCTACCCATTCCCAATCTGCCATCAATCGCGGGTCTGGTGGTCAAGCCGGGCGATAGAGTCGTCTCTGGTCAGCCTTTAGCGCGTTATGTGAACGATGCCGCCCTCGAGGAAGTCAAAGCCCGTGTCAGTACCGCCAAAGCCACGGTAGCCCAAAGTAGAGCTGACCTCGAGCGCCTTCGGGTGGGGTTTGTGGCGTACCAACCCACGCTCGAGGAGCGTATCAAAGCGGCTCAGACCGAAGTCTCACGCCTCGAGTACCTTGTGGGTGCAGGGGCAGAGCCTCGAGTCAAACTCAGTGCCGCCCAAGCCAAGCTGCGCGACACCAAAGCCGAGCAACTGCGTGAATTATCGCGGTACACAGGCGAGAAATCCCACCTCGAGACCACGATTCAAAAAGCCGAACTGACCATTCAAACCGCAGTAGCCCAATCAGACAGCACGCTCGAGAAGCAATGGGTGAAATCTCCATTCAAAGCCCTTGTCTCAGAAGTGCGAGTGCGTGGTGTCACCGCTAAAGGTGTCAATCTCGAGATCACTTTGCTCGAGGAGGCAACGAAACCTTGACCAAAGCCTGCCTTGCCTCAAGACTGTCTTGCTCGAGTCCGAATTGCTTTAGGGGCATGGCTGTGGCAATCTCGCCCAATGGGTACGCAATCTCACCGGGGTAAATCACTTGTAAACTCGTTAGTTCTAAAACCTCAAAAGAAGTTCGCATCGAAGCGGTGAGTTTTGGCGCATCGCCGCGCTTAAATTCAAAGCCTAATCGCTTCCCGTCCTTGAAGAGCAATAAATCCAATTCTGCGCCACTGTGGGTAGACCAAAAATAGGCTTGGTCGGGTTGAATCCGCCGTATCACCTGCTCGAGCGCAAAGCCTTCCCACGATGCGCCTAGCCGTGGATGAACCAGTAAATCATCAGCTTGGCGAATCCCCAGTAAATAATGGAGTAAACCCGTGTCAGAAAAATATATTTTAGGGTGTTTGACTTGGCGTTTACCAAGGTTCTCAAACCAAGGTTGTAATTGCCGCACCATGTAGGTTTGGGTCAGTGTGTCTAAGTAGCGCCGAACGGTGCTTTCATTGACCCCTAAAGACCGCGCTGGTTCGGCTGCATTCCAGATTTGACCGTGGTAATGCGCCAGCATCGTCCAGAAACGCAGCATTGCAGGACTGGCAACATTAATGCCCAATTGGGTTAAGTCTTGTTCTACAAAACGGTTGACCGCATTTCTACGCCACTGCAAACTGTTCTCTTCACTGCTGGCTAAATACGAAAGTGGATAGCCACCGCGTCGCCAAAGCATCTCAAGGTCAGGAACTTCCTCCATGTCAAAACCGCTCACCTCAATCACTTCTATTCGTCCCAACAAAGATTCGCTGCTTTGCTGTAATAATTTGGGGCTGGCACTGCCTAGAATTAAGAATTGTCCGTTATCTGGTTTATCATCCATTAAAACCCGCAAGACAGGAAAAAGATTGGGAGCAAGTTGAACTTCGTCAATCACCACCAAGCCTTTTAACGGCTCGAGTGCGGTCATTGGTTCTTGTAAACGCACTTGTGCCACTGGGTTCTCGAGGTCAAAGTAATTGGGATGTTTAGTGGGTAAAAAAGCTCGAGCCAATGTGGTCTTACCAACTTGCCGAGGTCCTACCAATGCCACGGCTTTACTGCGACTTAGGGCGGTGCGTATCCGAGCCAATAATTTTTCTCGAGTAACCATGTATTCATTCTATCAAAAATGCGAAATTCCTGCATTCAAAGCGGGAATTTCACAGAATTAAGAGGTCAATCATGAAGAATCGTTTGCAAATACAGCTTATTTTCGCTGTTCCATTGCTCATCGGTGCAGCCATGTACCAGCTCGTGACAGCACTCCAACCCGCAAACGCGCAGCAAGTCCAAATCGCCAAAGTCACCCGAATCATAGACGGCGACACCGTGCATCTCGAGGGCTTCAAAGAGAACTTTAGGCTCATCGGCATAGACACCCCAGAATCGCGCCGCAACGCTCGCGCCAAATCAATTGCAGCTCGGACAGGACAGAGCTTAGACAGCATTGTGGCTGAAGGTAAACGCGCTAAGGCATTCACCAAATCCTTGCTCGAGAACAAAACCGTCACGATTGAATGGGATGTACAACGTACAGACCGTTACCAGCGCAACCTTGCTTACTTGCTTGTGAATGGCAAGAACTCGAGTGTTGAAATTGCTCGAGCAGGCTATGCCGATCCACTCACCATCCCGCCAAATGTCCGATACGCCGAGCAAATCCTAGCCGCCAGCCGCGAAGCTCGAGCAGCAAAACGCGGCTTGTGGCGATAAACCCAGACTCAAAAAAATCCCGTGCTAGTTTGGAGCATGGACTACCTCATTAAAAATTGGTTTGGCATCTTGTTCTGGGCTGCCGTGGTTGCTTTTTTTGTTTATCGGGCAAGAAAGAAAAAGCCGTCAAGCCGACTCGAGAATTCTTCTTACTCGTATGCCGAACCAGACAGGCAAACCCCAACACCCCAAACCTACAATTCACCAGCTCGAGCCACCAGCCAGCTCGAGGTCAAACTCAGATCGCGGTTTTTCACCAATGCAGAAAGCCAAGCCTTTTTGCTGCTCGAGCAAGCCCTTGCAGATACCGAATACCGAGTCTTCCCAAAGGTTCGGGTGCTTGATGTGATTGACCCCGTAGGTGCAGCACGTTTACAAACCCTGAATCGTTTGCGAGGAATGCACCTCGATTTCTTGGTGGTCAATGCCCAGACCCACCAACCACTTTTTATTATTGAACTCGATGGCTGGAGCCACACTTTAGAAAAACAACGTACTCGAGATGCTACCAAAGACGCTGCTTTTGAAGCTGTCAGGCTGCCACTTGTGCGCCTCAAAAATGGTGTCAACGCCGTACAAATACAAAGCCTTGTTCGGACTGTCATGTCAAAACCACCAGCAAATAATGCAGCAAAACAAAGTGCAGGGTTGTAGAATAAGACCATGCTTCAAGCTCAAGTGGGCGCATTCTACGAATCAAACCAGTTGGAACAAAACCCAACTTTCATTTACTTGGTTTCTAAAACACCCACCAAAAACTCACCGGGGGGTGCGTCTTGCATGATGTACTGGTTTGACTCAGACTGGGCATTTCAGGTACTCCACTACAGCGAACTCCTGCTGACTGATTTGGGTTTTGAGTTTCGCGCTCAATTGCCTACCGAAGTACAAGAAGAACTCAAGTGTTACATCAAAACAGACCCCAACATCAAAGATTATTTACGTGTCCAGCACCTAAGCCCACAAGCCATTCAATCCCTTCAACATGCCATCCCAAACCATCAGCTCATTCATTCCAAAACGGTGTAAATCATGAGGTACAAACGAACTCGGATCCACAGTCCAGAACGCGGTCAGAACCCCCGTTATGCCCACCGCTTAGCCGCCGAGCAGAAACTAGGGCGCTCCCTCGAGCCTCGAGAAGTGGTGCATCACAGAAACGGCGATAAGCTCAATTTTTTTCAAATCAACTCGTCATTTAAGTGCAGCACAAAACAAAAATAGCGGCGCATCTCGAGGTCAAAGCCTGAATCTGCGCCGCTAGTTGTTAAAATCCATGGTATTTACTTGTGTTTATGGTCTTTGTGTAATGCCATTACCAATGCCTGTTCCTGCCCCAGTGTCAGGGTCAGCTAAAGCGATTCCACCAGCCAGTAACACAAAAACCATAGCCAAGAGTTTTAATACTTTTTGCATACACAACCTCCTTTAAGGTTGCGGCTATGCTAGAAAGCACGTTCTGTTGGAATACTGAGGTGTACACTGAGAGAGGGTATGAATCCAATTTTTAAGCATCTGCTTAGTGGTGAAGAAGAATTGGCTTGGAGTCTTTACTGTGAACTCGAGCAACCTACGGCTGAAGATGATCGTTGGGGAGGGGTATATTTACTTCATCAACAAAAAATCCTTCAAGCTAAAGACTTGCTGCTTCAAGCCAAAACCCGTGGTTGTGAAGAAGCCGCCATTGAACTTGCTACGATGTACCGTTTTTTAGGTGAAACTGCTAAGTCAAAACAGTGTCTTGATCAATTGCACCATCACCGACTTTCGCCGATCAATCAAATCCTGTATTGGCGCGAGTCTGGTCTTCATGCGTTTCGTACTGGTGAGCATCAATGTGCTGTTGAATGTCTCGAGCAGGCTTGGAGTTTAAGTCTTTCAGATGCAGGGCTTCAACCTTTACAAGCAGGTATAGCTCAAGCATTGGGTATGATCTACAATCAACTCGAGCGTTACGAACATGCAGTGCATTATTACTCGCTTGGCTTAAATTGTTTACGCCCCGGAAGGCGCACCCGTTTACTGATTTACCGTGGTTTGTGTCGGGTGTATTTAGGTCACTTGGATGTGGCGCAACAAGACCTCAACCAAGCAAAAATTGGTATTTCGGAAACTCCGACTTTAGAAGGACTGCTCGAGTATGCACTTGGTACTTGGGCAAGAGCCGTTGGGGATTGGCAAGCTGCCCAAGGCGCTTACTTAAAAGCGGCTGGTTTTGCTAAACAAGTACCCGATTCATCCACCGAATTTTATGCCGAGCTTGGTTTGGTCACAACCCTGATGGTACTCGGGGAAACTGAACTGGCACGTTTACATTTGTTGCGAGCTAAAAATGCTTTACCGACCATGACGGCTCGAGAAAGCGCTTATTTTGCTTTGCGTGAAGGTGCCTTACTGACTGCCGAAGGTGATACTTTAGGGTTAGAGCGCCTCAATTTTGCAGAAACTGAATTTAGGCGTTTGGGCGCAACTCGAGAAGTGCTTTGGGCTTTGTTAAATCAAATCGAAGGCTATTTGCGCTTGGGGCAGTCATCTGAACGGATAGACCAGTGTCTGGTTCTGGCAGGACGCACTGCCTTTGCGGGTAATGCACACAGTACGTTGGTTGAAGCATCTGGTTTGAGTTTATTGTGTAAGCAGATTCGATCTTTACCAGCTAAGCACAGTGGGCGCTACATTGTTATCCCCAAAGAAGATGTTGTGCCAAGTTCAGTGGATATGCAGATTGATTTATTGACTTTAGGGCAAATGCAGTTGCGTATCAATGGCGAAGTGATTGCTTTGGATATGGTCAGAACCATTGAAATCATGGCGTACTTGCTGCTTCACCCGCACAGCCGACGCGAGCAAATCATGGCTGCTTTGTTTCCGGATTCCGATCCTAAACGCGCCATAGATTACTTTCACCAAGCCAATAAATATTTGCGTCAAAAGACCAAAGTGATTTCTTTTGAGTATTCGGCTCGGCATAAAACGTATTCGCTCAGTTACCAAGCTAAACACTTTCAGTGGGACTATACTTTACTTCAGCAAATCCTCAGAAGCGATGCTGAAAATAAGGTTCAGGTTGCTTTGGATCAAATGGCGGGTCCATTTTTACCTCAGGCAACCAGCCTTTGGGCGGAAAGGGAGCGAAATACTTTGGCTTGGTCAATCACAAAAATCGGATTACAAACCCTACAAAAATGGTCTGCTCTTGGTGAATATCACAAATGTATTTCACTGGCTGAGCGATTGCTCGAGCTAGAATTGGATGTGGCATTAGCTGAGTATATGGTCAATGCCACCCTGGCTTTGGAGGGTGAACTGGCAGCGAAACGCACCCTTATTCGTTTGCAAAATCGTTTTTTGCAAGAGCTTGATGAAATTCCACAAGAATTGCAACGCCTCGAGCGAAATATGCACATCAATTAAATTGACTGGATAGAGCTGTCTCAAGTCAAGCTGAGAAAGCTGTCTCTTTTTGGCTTGAGACAGCTTTCTCAGTGAAGTTTCAGTGAGTTTTTATTAGCTTGTTCAAAATTTTATCTCATGAATCGCTGATGTTGGCTTGGTGCTTCTGAATTTAGGAAACCATGCTTGGAGGCTTATCTTGTTAGATTTTGATTCTTTAATCCCTGAAAATATAGAACTTTTTGAAAATATTCCGCACCATGTCTGGTTTGTCTTAAATTCTAAAAAAAATATAGTTTATTTCAACAAATATTGGCAAAGTTTTACGGGATTATATGGTAAAAGTAAAATATCTAGTCAAAGGCTTTACAGTGTTATACACCCAGAAGATCTTACGGGTTTTTTAATGGCTTGGAAATTGGCTGAACAAAAAATTATTCATTTAAACATACAAGTAAGATTAAAATCTTCAAAAAATACTTGGCAATGGTTTCAAGTTACAGCTAAGCCAGTGGTTAAAAATGATGAAATTACGCACTGGATTGGAACAAATACAGATATTGATAATCAAGTAAAATTACTTATAAAATATAAAAAAATATATCAACAAAGATATTTACTTCAAGAAACTTCGTTTGAATTAAATAATATTTATACAATTTTAGGCGCTTGTAGTTATTTTACTCAAAAAATTTATCAAATTTTTAATAATCAATCGATTAAAATTTCAAGTTTAGTTGGTTCAAAATACCTTAAAATTATTGTTATTGAAGGTATAAAATCAAGTGCTTGTAGACCTGAAACCATTTGGATGACCAGAGAAAATTCTCCAACTGCATTGGTTTTGCAAACACAAAAACCAGTTATTTTAGACACAACACATGCCAACCGAGCCGATATTGATTATCTTCATAGAAATAATTTATTAACCATCTTGTTATTGCCAATTGTAACGCAAGACGGTGTATTTGGTGAGATTCAATTGGGATTTGCCAAACAAAGCGCCGAAGAAATTATGGAAGAAATGGATTTATTTTTGAGTATCTCCCAGATTTTGGCTCATACCATTGAACGAATTCAACTGGTCGAAAAACTCAGGGCTTTTAATCTTGATCTCGAACAGCAAGTGATTGCTCGTACCGATGAATTGCGAAATCGAACTATCGAACTCGAGGCGTTTGTGTTTAGCGCTTCACATGATCTCCGTGCGCCTTTAAGTGTCTTGTTGGCGGCTAGTCGTCGTATCAAAGAGCAGAGTGCAACCAACAGTCAATTAACCCGCATTGCCGACTCAGTGCAGACGGCTGCGGTGCGGATGAATGAAATGCTGAATGTGATGCTTGAATTGGCTCGAGGTCAATCAAGTCTTTTGATTGGGCAAGTGGAACTGCAAAGCATATTGCAGCAGGTTTTTGATAGTTTAGAGGCTGACATTGAATTGCGCCAAGTTAAAATCGAGTTGAACTTAGCTTCTCCCAGTGTGTTTTTTGCTGAATCCGAACTTTATCAAGTTTTACAAAATCTGGTACAGAACGCTGTGAAATTTGCAGGGAAAAACCAAGAAGCTCCGTGGATTCAGATTGTCAGTATGGCGTTTGAAAGTGGAACTTGGTTGGAAATCACCAACAATACAAATCCAATAGCCCCAGAATCATCTCGGCGTTTGTTTGATTTGTTTTACACCACCAATACCCAAGATGGAATGGGGATAGGGCTGCATATTGTTAAGCAGATCATTGAACGAAACCATGCCCGAATTTGGCTCGAGGTTGAACCCGATTTTAGGGTTTGCCTTTTTTTCCCAAATCGTTAAGTTGAATGGTTTTTGTCTCGCCATAGACTGTCACCTCGAGTTGCTTAAACGCACCAATATTGGGGAGTGGGAAACCGATACGACCGTTTTTCAAGTACGTTGTGAAGTGCCGTTGTGTGGTTTTGTTTATCAGGTCTAGCTCTATCGGTGTGCCATCATCCAAGGTTGAACCAAGTTCATCCCGAAAAACTGAACTCAGGAGCTGATTGTTTTCCAGCCAGACCTGCCAAGGCAAAGATTTAACTTTGATGCTCTGTTTTGGGCTTTGGTACGCTTCGGCTCGAGCTTGTAGCTTGCCAGAACCAAGCAGAGGTATCTTGCCAGTGGCGCTCGAGCGCACCAACGGGCGGGTTAGAAATAAATTCCAACCTAACACTGACTGACTGGTAAATTCAACGGCTGCTCCATCGGTGGCAGGATTACCAAATTGATCTATTGCCTTGTTGAATAACAGTTCGACTTGATCTCGAGTTGGGTCGTTGACCATATTGGCATTCGAGTCAAGTTGGGCTTGTTGGGTTGCGCCTGCCAGAATATCCACTTCGGCTCGCTCACCAAAAGCCTGACTGCTTTGGGCGGCAACATGAAGTAAACCCGGGCGCTGTCCAACAGGCAGCCAAGTCCACGCCAGCAGATGCTGACTGCGAATGGTTGTTTGTTGAATTGTGCCATTGGGGGTTCGGGTAGTGACCAGAATCGGTGCATCACTGACATTGCCCAAGGCATCGGTTGGGTGAATCACCAAAGCAGGTGGGCGGCTGGTATCAAGTCGTACCGCTCGAGCGCCAACATTGAGTTTTAGCGGATTGACTGGTAAGAGGCTCTGGCGCTCCAGACGACCAAAGCTGCGGTACTGACCGATCTGCACTTGGTAGATCACCAAGCCAGCTCGTTTGTACGGGAAAAAATAGCTTTGCTTATCTTCTTGTGTGGTTATGCTGGTGGCTACCAGTATCCCGGCGGGAGTCTCAAGCCAAACTTTGGCTGTTAGTCCACCAGGGAAAGGCTGTTGATTTGGGGCAACAATTTGTAAGACGATACCAGCTTGGGTGATTGCCACTTTGGTTTCTGGGCGAAACTCGAGCTGCTTGGTTGAAGGTTGAAATAATACATGGAAAACAATATAAAACGCCACTCCAGCTAAAGAAGATAGGATAAAAACCATCACTAGGAAAATAACCGACTTCATCGCGTTCCTAAAAACGCCTGCATTTGAATGCGGTATGACCAAGGCAGATTGAAAACAGTGGTCGAGGCAGGACGTTGGGCAGTTTTATTATCAAAAACCACTCGAGCATCAGTCACTTGGCGCTGGATGGCAAGCACACGGTATTCTTTTGGGGTTGTCAGGACAAACGAATGCCGCAGGCTGCTAGAGGGTGGAATTTGGTTTTCGATAATTTGGTTTTCTGACCAAGCCAAACCAGATGCGTCATAAAAATGAAAAAACGCTCTTGACACAACTACATTTTGGTTGCTGAGGTTACTTATTTGAGCTTCAAAGCGATCAGGTTTTTGTTTTACCCAAATTGCCAATGGTCGCTCGAGGTCGGTTTGGGTAACCACGGCTTTGGCAATCACTTCAAAGTCATTGATTGGTGCTGATAGGGCAGTAAAATCAACCCGAAAGGCTGTACGCTCACCTGGCAATAATTTATGTAACAGGGTCATTCCAGCATTGCTCTGAGCAATTTGGCGTTGATACTGGTCGCGCAGCACCACCGTGACCGTGCAGTCAGCTGGGCGGGCATCAATGTTTTCAAGTTCGCCTATCACGGACCAAACAAGTTGCCCTGTGGTGTTTTTCCACGTCACCAAACGGGCAGAAATCACCTCGAGTTGAGGGCGGTCTAAAATATCTCGAGCATCGCTGGTCAAAGTGGTCAAACGCCTTGGAGCGCGATCGTATTCCAAGGCTGGTTCGGTGAAAAAACGCTTGGTAGGACGCGGTAAGACCGAAGGTGATTGCTTGATTTTCCAAGCTCCAGCTTCTAGCACCATTTGGTAGACAAAGCGTCGGGTGAGTGTACTTAGACTGGTCAACCAACTGATCTCCGCTTGTACTACAGCTTGATTGGCACTGCTCGAGATGATGGTTGTTTTTATTTCGGACAATTTAGCGTAATTGACAATTAAACCACCACGAATCGAACGCTCGAGCAAATAGCGTTCTAAAGTCAGACCTTGTTGTTTTGAAATATAGTCAAATGATTGGCTGAAACGTCCAAAATCAAGGTCATTCCAGTAGGCTTGAATGGTTTTTTCGGGGGTGCTTGGGGTTGGATATAACCAAACGCCAAGCAAAACCAGACCAACCAAACCAGATAAACCAAGCCAAACTCGAGGTCGGCGAATCGGTTGAAAAGTCGCTTCTGATTCGACAAGTTGCCTTGGGCTGGAATCGGCTTTTAAGCGCCGCAACCAGCCTTTACCCCAAGTGTAGCGATGCCAAAAATACAGACGGTCTGGCTTGGCTTGGCGAATCAGCACCAAGGGGAGCAAGCCCAAAATCAGCATTGGTAAACTGCCCCAGACAATTCTTTGCCATAAATCAATGACTGGACGCGGTAAACGCTCAGGCAGAGGTGGGATGTCCTCGCGCTCCCAAACCATGATCCCATTCTCGAGTCGAATGACTTTGTGCCAGCCCATAAAAAACAGTAGGGGGTCGTAGAAGGTATCATTGCTAAAAATAAATTTCAGGTGAAAGCGCTCAGGGTTGGTCAGAAATTCTTCTAAGCTACCAATGCCATCTACGCCTCTAAATTTTGCACCATCCAACCGCTCGACACTGGTTTTGGTCAGTTCAATTAAACGCCGAGCAGAATGATAATTGCCGTCTGGTGTCTGGGCTTTGGTGTTGGCAGACAACCACGCCATTTGGTCACCAAAGCCAAGGGTTAAGTAACGGTAACGCCAATGCTCGTCTTTGTTGATGAATTCAACAATTGGTTGAACATTGATTGGCTCTGGTTGAAACTGGCGCAGCCGAGTCATCCCAGAAATATAAATGGCAATGCCTAGGCTTACTGCTACCCCACCAAGTAGAAGCAGCAGCTTGAATTGCCGTTGATCCGAAAACGGACTTAAATCGCTATGCAGCAATCGCTCGAGGCTGATGCCTGCAAATGGTAAAATCAGAATGGTTGCCCAAAAGGTAAAACGCTCGAGGGTTAAAATATCAAAAGCAGGACCCAGCATCAATTTTGGCAATGGTGTTGTGCCACCCGTGCCGAGGATAAAAAGCAGCATCAGACTGATCCCAATTGCCCAACGCCAAGAACGTAGGGCATGGCTGATGGCATTGGGTAAGAAGACAATCAGACTCGACCACGGAATCACAAAAAAGAGTAACCCAGCATTGGGGTTTTGGATAAAATTATCGCGGCTGGCATGGGGAATGGGTGTTTGGGTGATCGGGTCATTGCGACTCCAAAGCCAGTAAGGTAGTACCGTTAGTACCAAAAAAACCACGGTGCAACCCAGAAAAATAACAGACCTATAGGTTGTCGGTAACATGCGGTAAAAAGTCGGGGTGCTTGGCTCGAGTGGACGGGCTTGTTTGGCGGTTGGCAACCAAAAAGCAACCATCAGCGGCAGAATAAAAAAAACGCTGCCAAAAATAGTCGTGACATGATGAGCCGTGGTGGTGGCAGCCACCAGAATCAAGGCTTTGTAGAGGTGCTGTTTACGCCCAAAGCGGATGTAGTCCACCAAAAAAGGCAAGGCATTGAGCAACAACCCAAGTGATAAAATGGTTGGGAGTTGTCCGTAAACATGCACAGTTTGGGTTAAGCTACTCGAGACCGCAAAAAGCAGGCTTGCCAAACCAGCCGCTGTGGTTGAACCCAAAAGCTGCGAAAAGCGGTAAATTCCAAGCGCCAGTACGCAAATCGCGCCAAATTGTACCAAGCCAAAAGCAAGCCGCAAATCCATAAACCAACTGAGCAACGCAATCAATTGATGTGAAAGTGGCGGGTAAGAAAAAACTGTAAAACCTGTGTACCACCGAGGTTCCCAAGGGTCAAACCAAGCATTGGCATAATGCGAAGCAAAAAAAATGTGAATCAGCGCATCATAGGTGCGATAAAAACTTTGATTGACTAACAATGTGCCATGAAAAAGCAAAATAATGCCTAAGGCAACAAAAAAAAGGGCGTGCTTTTGAATTAACTTATTCATATTTTTTGACTTCTGCCAGCAACTGATCTCGAGAGAATGGATTGGTTAAAAAACTGTTGACACCAAGGGCTTTCAAATGAATTTCATCGGAAATCTCAGTGTAGTTTTCAATGACCATAATGGGTATTTTAGATACTTGTCTGATTGTTTTAATAGCTTGAAGTGTTTGGGTTGGTTCAGTACCAAAATCAAAAATAATTAAAAAAATATTGGGGCTGTAAATACCCGATAATTCTGATAAACTCGAAATAAATTGAATATTTTGATAACGACTTTTTAGAATATAATCAATCAGCAATCGAAGGCTAATGTCTTTACAAAACACAACAATCAGTTGATTATTCATGGTTTTCAGTAAACTGAAATTCATTGAAATTCCAATTGTTTTCTCTTGAGTAATTTATTTTATCCACTAAATTTTGAATCACATATAAACCATAGCCATTTTCTTGAATTTGAATTGGTAAAGAAAAAATATTTTGAGTTATATCAAACTTTATTCCATCATCAGAAATAATGATTTTTAAAGACTCTTTTTGTTTTTGAATCACAATTTTTAATATTTTAGCCTTTCCATGTAAAATTGCATTGGTGACTAACTCATTGACAACCAAAAGAACACGCGGATGCACCACACCCGCCTCGCTTAAAAAAAGTGCAATCTGTTCCAAAGATGCGGGAATAGCTTGAAATTGACGCTGCATAACAGTCCTTTAAGTGGCTTGGTATTGGATGGCAAGGACACACACATCATCTTCGATTTGCCAACTTTTGAGTTCTGACTTTATTTTAGCAATAACTTGGCTTGGGTGCGTGGTTTTTTTAAGTAAAGAAATCAGTCTTTCTTGCCCGTATAACAAACCGTGTTGACTGGCTTCGGTGACACCATCGGTCAGGATAACCAAAATTTCTTGGTCTACCAGTTGAACCCGTTGCAACTCGAGGTCTGGCGTTGGAAAAATGCCAAACGGTAAAGTCGTGGCTGATAAACACCGCACCGAGCCAGCAGGATCAATCAGCAAAGCTGGCGGATGCCCCATATTCAAATAACCAAGTTCGCCATTACTCAAAAATTGTGTGGCAAATAAGGTACAAAACATGCCTGTTTTTAGAAAATCAGCCAGCATGGCTTGCTCGAGTTGCCTAAAAGGTTGGGCTTGTTTTAAGGCAACTTTTGCCGCAGCTTGGAACATCCCCGAGAGCATCGCGGCGGCTAAGCCCTTGCCACTGATGTCGCCAACCATGACCCAATTGTCATCCATCAGGTAAAAGTCACCGCCAATCTCTTTGGCTGGTTCATACCAGACTTGCCACTGGTAAGCTGGTAATTGGGTTTGAGGTTGCAGCATAATCGTGCGCCATAAATCCGAAGCAAGCCGTTGTTCATGGGCTTCTAAGGCTTGTTGCTGCTGTTTTTGGCGCAGCTCGAGACTTTGGTATAAACCAGCCATTAAACGCCCAAGGGTTTCAGCAATTTTTCGTTCGGCTGCCCCAAAGCCTTGGGCTTTACCCCAAAAGGCTGTCCATCCGCCTCTGAATGGTATCAGCAAAGCTGGTTGGAGCATGGGTACTTGATAGGTTGCCAGCTCTGCCAGCCAAGGCGGCACAGGGGTCAGCCATTGCCCTCCAAGTGACAAGGCTGCGTGTTGAGCCGATAACATCAGGCGGGCTTCCTCGAGGATTGGTAGCAGCGCCTCGGGGGTTTCGCAAGTGTTGATGTGCTGCACTGCCCGCTCGAGGAAGACAATTTGGTCAAAACTGTCAGCAAGTGTGGTCACCAGCGCTTGAAGTTCATTGGTCTGGGTGGTCATGATTGCTCGAAGATAAACACTTGGTCGAGGCGAGTGATTTCAAAAATCAAGCGCACCGCATCTTGTGGAGCGCGTAGCGTCAACAGTGTCCCAAGGCGATGGTACAACCCAATCAGGGCGGCTAAACCGCGTGAGTCTATAAAATTAACTTGGGTTAAATCTATGATCAGTCTGCCTTGAATATCCAGCGTTTTGCTGTGAAATAACTGGGTTGTGTGGGCATCAAATCGCCCGAGTAAATACAAAAAAGTGGTTGAACCTTGGGATTCAGTGCGGATTTCCATCTTAGACCTCCATGATTGGTGTGAGTTGTTTGCGACGTAGCTTTTGGAATTGATTTAGGTAAATCTCGGCAACCTCTGAAATTAATAACTGACTCGAGGCACGGTGATTTGCCAGTCCTAGTTGGGTGGCGTACTCACGGTTTGCCAGTACCCGCCAAAGGGCTGCTGCCAAACCAGACACATCGTTGGGTTCAAAAAACTCGGCTTGATACCCTTCACATTGCACCAAGGCTTCAAGGTCGCCAATGGTTGGCATCACGGCGGCTCGAGCAAATTCGCCTGTTTGATGGAGCACCCCACTTGAGCCGGTCGTGGCAGTGTACGGAAAAACCACGACACTCGAGTTCTCGAATAAAGCAGGCACAGCTTCTTCGGGAACATAACCCGTGTATTCAATGTTTTTGGCATGGGCAAAATGTTGTTGGACGGCTGCCAAATAGCCAAGGCGGTTCGGGGAGTCACTTCCCGCAATGATTAAGCGCAGGTTTGGGTCTTGGGCTAGAAGTCGTTGATGGGCTTCGATCAGCACTTCAACCCGTTTGTAGGTTCCAAACTTACCAAAGGTCATGATTGTGCGGTTCGTTGGTAGTGGGGTTGGTTCGCGCTTAGAAAAAGCCCCGTGAGGCGCATGGAAAACATTTTTGGCAGCGTATTGATCCTCGAGAATTTTCTGGTACTCGGGCATGGTAATGGCTAAGCGGTGACTGGCTAAGAGGCATTTGGTCAGGATTCGCCCACCAAAACGAATGATTTTTTCACGCCACGCATGGCTGCCAAAACCCGCTTCTTTGAGGTTGACGGTTTCCATCAGATTATGCAGCAAGGTAATGGTTGGAATGCCCATGAAACGAATCAGGGCAGGTGTGATTAAACCCAGTGCCGCCGCTAAGTCTTGGCTACCAAAACTTGAGAATTGCAAATTGAACAGCACCGCATCGGGTTTGAGTCGCACAATGGCTTGGCGAATTCGCCAAAAGTTCAGTGGGTGATTAAACTCCCAAACACGCTGAATGGTGGTGTGCTTAAAGTGCAGTGTTTCGGCTTGGTCAGTTCGGTCAGCCAAAACTGTAATCTGACTGATCTCTGATTTCTGACTCAGGGCTTCGATCAGATGTAAACCATATTCGTTGAGCGTGCCTTTACTCGGCGGCAGAGCGCTGATGATAACGAGGTGCATGACTCACCTCCAAACGGCGGTACAAACCAAGGGCATCGTTGTGCAGAATTCTGCCCATGTCCTGCAAAAAACGTAGCCCGTCGCGCAACCCTTGTACTTTACTACCTGGTGCATCAAACCAACCCACTGGTAGTTCAAGCACCCGACATTGCAGTCTTTTTGCCAAGTACAACCACTCGAGGTCAAATGAAAACCCTTCGATGCGTTGCAAAGCACAGAGCTTTAAGGCGGTATGGCGACGCAGTAACTTAAAACCACATTGGGTATCTCGGATGGGGAGTCCTAGCACCATTTGGGTTAAACCACGTAAAACCCGAGAACCAAAGCTGCGGATCAGGCTTTTGTTTTTTTCATTTGCCCCAGTTACGGCTCTTGAACCAATCACCATATCGGCTTTGTGCAGTGCTTCGAGAAAACGCGGTAGTTCTTCGATAGGAGTGCTGTTATCGGCATCGGTGAATAACAAATACTGTCCTCGAGCCGCTGTCATTCCACGGCGAACCGCGCCGCCTTTACCGGTGTTGGCATGTCTGAGGATGCGTAAATTTACCCATTTCAGATTCTCGATGGCTTCTAGTGTCCCATCACTGCTGCCGTCATCTGAGACAATCAATTCCCAATTGTCTTCAATACCCGAAACCACAACTGCAATACTGCCAAGTGTGGGAAGAATCCGCACCAATTCATTGTAGGTTGGAACAATGATTGAAAGACTAGGGCGTTTTTTGGGGTGGTCACGCCATTTTTTGAATTTTTGGTAAGACATGCACTTCTCCTTGTTGTGCCAGATTTTTGTGTTGCCATAGAATTGCTACAAGCCAAAGTAAAGCAGCCCATACCAAACCGCTTGCAAGCTGATACGCCGACTGATGCGAAATCAGCATGACGCTGATTTGTAAGCCCAAACCAAACAACCACCACACCAAAACTGGTTTGTGTCCTCGGAGAAAAGCTGTTTGCAACAGCAAACTACACAGCGATAACAAACCACTTGCCACCACCAAAAGCATCCAAAGGTTGACCTCGAGTTTTGTGCCGAACATCAACAGCCCCACTTGGTTGCCTAGTAAAGCAATGCCGCACAGATAAATCATGGCAACACCAGTAATCCACAGCATCACCCGCCAAACCGCCAATGGTTGGGTGGTTAAGGTTTGGGTCGAAGCCTGAGTCAGATTTAGCGCCAAGAATCCCATCACTCGAGCCAGCAGCGCTGCTTGTATATAGACACTGGCTTGGGCAGGCTCGAGCAGGGTTTGTGCCAGCAGTACATCAAGGTTTGCTAAGAAGAGCTGAAAAAAACCGTGCAACAAAAACCCATCAAAGTCTGATTTAGGGCTATGGATTAGTTTTTGCTTTCGGACGTGCCAAGCCGCCAAACCAATTGAAATTGGGATAACCAAAGCGGCTGCATCTACAAGACCGAAGATTAAAGCCAAAGCGGGAGTCAACAGCAGTTTGCTGCCATGCTCGAGCATCAGATTCAAGCCAAGCTGTTTTGGGGCTAGGACCAATTGAATGCCACGCCAAACCGAAAGGCGAATATAGACAGGGATCATCAACCCAAGGGCTAAAGTCCAATACCAAGGCAGATGGGCATAGACCATTAAAATTGGCATACTTAACCCCACCCCTACTGCACCAAGCCAGATCAGGTAGTTGGGAATGGTCACGCTTTGACCAAGACTTGTGGCTCGAGCCGCCGATTGCTGCAAACTGATTCCAATTACGCTGTAAATCGAAAAAAAAGCCGTTAGACCAACATAAGCCGTAAATTCAGTTGGCTCGAGCCACCGCGCCAAAACCGCATAGTACAAGTAAGTTGCGGCTTGAATGCCAATTTGGATCAGCATTAACAAGGCAGTATGTGAAAGTTGTTGTTTGGTTGGCATGGTGTCCTTATCGTTCGGAGCGTAATGGCTCTAAACCATGGTTAATTTGCCTAAGGCGCGTTCCAAGAAGGCATCCACGACTCGAGGGTCGAAATGGCTACCACGCTTTTGTTGAATTTCGCTTAAAGCATTGTTACAAGACCAAGCCCTGCCATAACTTCTTTTTGAAATCAGGGTATCGTAAACATCGCAGACAGCGATAATCCGAGACTCTAACGGGATTTGCTCGCCGCGCAAATACAATGGGTAGCCAGTTCCGTCCCAGCGCTCATGGTGGTGCAGCACCGCACCGACGGCTCGGGGGTGAACTGAACTGATGGCAGCCGCAATCACTGCACTCCAACGAGGATGGGTTTTAATCACATCCCACTCGAGCGGATCTAAGGCATCGGGTTTAAGGAGTGTGCCAACGGGCAGCATCAACTTACCGACATCGTGTAAGTAAGCGGCATGAATCAATGCCTCCATGTGATCAGCCGAAATGCTAAGCATTTGACCCAAAGATTCTGCCAGACGCACCATGCGTAAGGTATGTCCTTGAGGCTCGAGTCCTCGTTCCTCGAGTTCAATTGCCAATTGGACAATCAAGTTCCTCGAGAATTCCCCTTGAGCTTCGCTGATAAATGGTGAAAACGCGGTGCTGAATAATTGTTCCATGGTCACTCCTTTTGGTATGTGCTAGCACTATATCTGGATAAGCAATCAATCGGTGTGCAAAAATCACACGGCGGGTATTGGTGGGTCAAAAGGTTTATTTGACCTCGGGTTCATCGCATAACAAGGTTTGATCTTGCTTTAATAAGGCAAGAAAATTTGTCACCACTCGAGGGTCAAAATGCGTACCAGAAGACTGTGCAATGTGTTCAATGACCCGCTCAGTTGTCCAGCCAGAGCGGTACGGGCGGTCTGATTTTAGGGCATCCCAGACATCAACCACTGCAAAAATTCTGGCAGCCAATGGGATTCGCTCTCCGTGAAGACCACGCGGATAACCTGTGCCGTCCCATTTTTCATGGTGGGCATATGGAATATCCAAAGCAGCTCCTAAAAATCCAATGGGTGCTAGCAATTCATGGGCATAGTCAGGATGCTTTTTCATCATCACCCATTCATCATCGGTCAGTTTACCGGGCTTCAGCAGAATTTCGTCTGGGACTCCCATTTTGCCAATGTCGTGCAGCAGCGCCCCGCGTCGAATCTGAATGATTTCGCCTTCATTGATATTCATGGCTCGAGCCAAACGCACCGTCATTTCTGTGACCCGACGGCTGTGTCCTTCGGTTTCTTTGTCGCGTAAATCAAGCGCTCGAGACCAACCTTCGATGGTTTCGTCATACGCCATTGCCAATTCGGTATTGGAATACTGCAAGGCTCGAAGCACTTTGGTGTTTTCAATCGCCAAAGCTGCCTGACCTGCCAGTAATTCAAGGTACTCGAGCATTTCATGGTCTGGCTCGAGGGCAGTGTGGTGATAAATTTCAATCACACCAAGCAACTCACCTTTGGCTAAAAGCGGTAAGCCAACAAAAGATTGAATGCCTTCGTTTTGTAAAAATTCCATGTAACTGCCAATTAAATCCTTACGCACAAAAACATTGGGAATCACCATGGTCATTCGGTCCAAACCAACCAAGCCACCAAGTGGCGTGCCAAGTCGTACCCAAGAGTTTCTGACACTGGAGGTGCGAAAACCTCGCCCAATGTAAAAACGTAAACTCAATGACTCAGGGTAGTAAAGCATCACGTTAGCTGCTTGAACCCCAAGTTGTTTACAGATTTGATCGAGAATTAACCCTAAAGTCAATGATAAATCAAGGCTCGAGACCAGGGCTGTATCAATTTCACGCAAAGCACTCAGTCGTGCTAGACGTTTCTCGAGTTGAAAATTTAATTGTTGTACCTCAGTCTGAAAGCGCTTTTCTTCGGTGATGTTCTCAATTTGCTTGAGGATGTAATGGTTAGCCCCATCAATCACCAATGAAAAATGAACCCTTGCCCAAACCACCGAAGTATTTTTGTGAACAAAGCGCTTCTCGTAATGCAGTTGCCCTGTGATGGTCAATTCTAATCCACGTTCAAGGTCAGCTTGGTGTTCATCTGGGTGCGAGATTGCTGCAATGGTTAAATTCTTTAATTCTTCAACCGAGTAACCCAACATGGCTGCAAAAGCCTGATTGATTCGCTTCCATGAACCATCTAGTCCAAGAATAGCAATTCCAGTTGGCGATTGGTCAAAGGCAGCTTGAAAACGGTAATGCTCTTCTCGGGCTTTCAGATCGGCAGCTTGGACATGCTTATGGCTGACATCGCGGTAATTGGCAATAACTGCCCCAACATCAGGATCATGAAGCAAATTGGTGAATGTCCCAGCCAGCCAAATCCAAGCGCCGTCGCCATGACAAAAACGAACTTCGGTGGTGATACCTAAACGCGGGTTTAACAGGGCTTTACGAAAAGCAGTCTGGGCTTGTGGCTGGTCGTCAGGGTGAATAAATGCCAAGCAAGACGATCCTAAAAACTGCTCGAGTGGCAGTCCAAGGATTTCTTCGGTTGAAGGACTGCCATAAATCACTTTCCCTTTACCACTCAGTAAGGTGATTGCTTCGGCACTGTGTTCGATCATGGCGCGGAAACGGCGTTCTCGAGCGTGGTCAATGGTTTGGGGCAGTTGCTTGGTCACGCCTCGGGTACAAACAAGCACGCTTTGTACGCTTTGCGATTGATTGAATTCTGGTACAAAGCAAGCCTCATAGGGGCTGCCTAGAAATTCAAATTCAATCGTTTTGCTTAAACCACTTGCAAAGACTTCAAGCACCATCCAATTCCAGAGTTGGCACAGTTCTTCGGACAAACCCGCCTGCTGCATGGTCTGACCAATGAGCAAAGTATGATTTAAGCCGCTCCACTGCTCAAAATTGGTGGTGATGTACAAAAAGCGACATTGATCATCAAAGCGGGCAACCATATCAGGCAAATGTTCAAGCAATGACTCGAGGTCTTTACTTTGTGGCAAAACTGGTAAGGCAATTTGCTCAAATTGAACCAAAACACATGGCTGCTCGAGCAGATCTACTTTTTTTAAGTGAATCCGAACCAGTGCCGCCCGATGAACAAGTTCAATGGTTGTCATCTGGGTTTGTTGTTGGATAATACTTCGCAAAGCATTGGCAAATTCCACTGAGGTTAATGGGTGGTCACTCGAGCAGATTTTTAAGTAAGTAAAGTAATTTTGGCTCACCACACACATCGAATTGCGTCCAAGGTTGCTAAATCTTTGCCAAGCCAAGTTCGTAGCTAAAACAGTACCGCTCATGTCCAAAACAGCCGCATTGGTGTGCAGAGCGCCCAGCAATCCCTCGAGGACATGGTTGAACGCTGGCTGTGTATTCGTCTGCTTTTTTTCTTGGCTGTGGGTCGAAAACAAAGTCAGGATACCAGTCGAACCCTTGTTTTGAGGCAGTGGATTTCTAAAGTCAATCATAAATTCTCCGAGTAGCAGGTATTTGCGTGGTTTGTGGATTCTGTGTTTAAGCAGAACAGAAAGCCTGTTCATGGATTTTCAAAGAGCCTGTGGATATTCAGGCTTGTCCAAAACTTAAAGTGCTAGCACTATCATACCACGACCAGAAAAACGGGTGTGACCAAAATCACACCCAAATCAGGCTGTCCGAAAGTGTCGAAAAATCAAAACAACAATAAGCAACAACCCACCGAGCCACCACAAGCTCAAAAGCGCCTGAACTTTACTTAGTTTATCTTGCCACGAACCAGTCACAATTCGACCAAGCAGTACCTCGGCGACTGGTTTAAGCGAGCCATCGGCACGCACCAAACCTAAATGCCGCTCAACTTCACGGTTATTGGGCATCGTACCCGCCCGAAAATCATGTAAATTCCAAACCAACCAACCAACACCCAGGCGCTGACAAAGCGCCAAAACCCCCGCAATATACTCGGCTTGCTCGAGTTCAGTGTGTGGGTCGGGTAGCTTATTGACTTGGGTATGAAACCCAAATTCTTGCAGCAGCACAGGTTTACCCACCTTCTGAGCTGCCAACAACCGAGTCTCGAGTTGGAGCAATGAACCATAATGATGCACGGTCACAAAATCAAGCGACTTTGAGACTATTTGGTCTGGGTCGCTTAAACCTGCGGTGATTGGCTTAGCGGTTTTTTCGGCAAGCCAAACAGCAAAAAAACCAAGCAAACCACGGATATTGTGCCAACCAGCTTGGTCGGCATCGCGTTCGGCTTCGTTTTTCAGATCAATCGCCAAGACTTGCGAATGCCTGAGCATTGGCAGCAGTTGTACAAAAGATTGGTAAATGGCTGGTATATCCTCGAGTGCGTATTTGGTGTACGTATCAAGCAAAGTTGGCATCAGTTGAACCTGTTCGTCTCGAGCAATCTCAAGCAAAGCAGGTAGGTACTGATACACAGTTTTTGGCGTGGGATAAGGAATAAAAAAGCGTACAGTGTTTAGCTTCATGGCTTTTGCTAAACGAAAACTCGAGCGAACTTCGGCGCTGTTCCAATTGTTCCAAAAATCATTAAATGGGTGCAGTCGTCCGACATAATTCACACCACGCAATTGTTGCAGGGTTTGGCTACCGAGGCTCGAGGCTCGAGTTAGCGCTGGAATTTTTCGTTCTAAAACCCGCCAATGCAAAACCCGCCAATTACCATCAGATAGGCTCATCACCACATCCATGACCTGATACCGAACTTCAAAGTTGTCCTGCCAAATAAAGCCCTGCCAAGCCGAATCGGTGAACGCCACCGTTGCCCCGTCAGGAGCATAGAAACGCAATTGTAACTCGTGACCCCAAGTGTTCTGCCTTTGCTTGGTCTGAGCAGCTAAAAGCGCATCCTCGAGCGCTGCCGCTTCAAAATACGTTCTTAAGCCGCTCGAGTCGCCGCTTTGACTGGCATAACCCAGTTCACGCAGCGCAGCTTGGTAATCTGCTGTAATTTGGTCACGCCGCGACGGTTCAAGTAAACGCGGCATTGGTTTGATGTTGTTCCAACGCCAGACATCTGGCGATTTTTCTTTGGTTTTCAGCGCCGAGAGAGCCGCTTCTTGGCGGGCAGCTTGCTCAAGCCTTGGCAGGAGCAACCAAACACCAAGTCCAAGGCAACCAAGCAGGGTCAGCCAACCCACAAGACGAAGCAGACGAAAGAGCATTGGCATATTGTCTCATGCAAAAGACTTCAGTATCTACCGCTTTCATTTTAGAATTTTCAAAAAGCGGCAATTCTGCCATTACAGCGGTAGATACGCTATCCTTACTCCCATCGGTCGGAAATGTTTAAGCAAAAAACGCTTAAACATTTCACGGAGGTACTTAAAAACCAATTTCAAAACGATTGAACATCACCGAAAGCTGCCGAGGATCATCCTGAGCAAAGTCACTACCAAAACCATTGTGGTGTTTGACCATCATCTTTAAGGTATTTTTACCAAGCACAGGCTGAAGTGTCCACTGCCTTTGACGTTGTTCACCGGCTGCCAAAGCCTGCCAAGTCTCGAGCCACTGACCATTGAAATACCAGCGTATTTCTTGGTTGGCAATTGGATTGTAAAGATCAAGCTCAAGTCTGATCGGATGGGCTTGCTGGATAAAAAACCCAACACTGGTTTCCGGACCCACTGCCCACCGCACACCATTGGCTTCAATCTCAGCAAAACCAGTCAGGTGTACACGGCTGGTGCGCTGCAAAAGATTTTGTTGCCCTTTTGGCTCGAGCAAACCCGCCATGATTGGATGCAGCCCATACCCATACGCCCGATGCACTTTAAGGTTTTGCCCACCTGCAAGTAAACGTATGGTCTTTGGCACTTGCGCCTCGAGCATCAATGGGATTTTGATGCGTTGTTTGGTGTTGCTTGCAGCAAGTCGAAAAATAACTTTTCGAGCTTGCCCAACCCCAACCAATTCGACCACCAAACGCTCGAGTTTTTGACTACTGACTTCAACTACAATTGAATCCAAGGCAGTCAGCCCTGATGGCACAGCAATTTCTTGGCTGGTTGGTGTGGGACTGACAACACTTAACGTCGTACCACCGCTTTTGTCCTCAATCAATGCACCCAAACGAGCTGCCCAATACTCGGGCAATTCGGCTTGGTCAACATCGAGTAAAAATGCCTCCCAGAGTTGCCAAATTATTACTTTTGGACGTTGCTGTTGGTAACTAAGGTCAGACAGATACTCCTCGAGTGGCAACCACGGTCCGCGTCCAATTTGGGCGGCATTGGCAACTTCCGTACCAAGGTAATACGGAATTCCATATTCAAAGGGCCACAACCTGCCGCCCTTAGAAGCCGATGAACCAACCAAAACCATCGCAGGACTCGGTTTGTTCAAAAGCTGATTGCTGGTTTGGGTCAGTTCATAGGGAATAAAGGCTTCTTTTTTATATTTGTTCTGCTCGACCTTGGGTAAGCGACCGAGTAAGCTGGGTTGTTCGTAAAATTCTTGGCTTTGGGCTTTTAAGATAAATGGTGTCCGAGGTAACTGCGCCAAATTCACCACCTGCCGCACCGTATCAGCTACCGCCTTGGCAGCAATCAGCGCCCCTCTACTCGAGAAGTGGTGATCAAGTTTTTGATAGACCGGATAGACTGTTTCCTCTTGGAGGCGTTGTCCTTGACGCATCGGAGTCAAGAGGTCAACCGCCGTGACCCCAGCTTTTTGTAAATACCCCAATGCCCGTTCGTACCGACTTTTGATGGTACTGGTCAGCGGCAAACCATCGGGGAGTTGATTGGTGTACAAATGAATTTTAGCAGGCACAAGCGCGACCACAAGTTGCGTACCTTGGGTTTTCAGAAGCTGAGCTATGGCGGCAATATAGTTTAGTTTTTCTTCAATGTCTTGTGGTTGTTCGTTTTGATAAGCACCAAACTCGGCGATATGAAACAACCAACCATTTTTGCCTTGACTGACCCCTGTTTGCGTAAATTCGCCAAACGAAGTCGCAACCGCTAAACCACAAAGCAGCACCAACACCAAGACAGATTTCATGGTCTGACCTCGGTGCTGTTTTCCAGCCAAATGGCTTGATTGGTTTTTTGATTGCCAAAAACAAAGATGCTGTACGCTTTATTCGGCTCGAGTTGGCTCTCGGGTAAGATCAGGTTTTTCTGACCCAGACCAACGGCTAAGCGCACCTTAACAGGATTTACCGGCTGCATTACGTAACTTTGTGGTTGTACTCGATCCCACAACACCTGCTGACCATCGGCGGTTTTTACTTGAATACTTTGGCTCGAGGTATTATAAACCGCAATTCGGGCTTGGATGAGACTTGCATTGCTGTGGTCTTGATTAAACCACCAGCCCCGAGCCGACAACATCGCTGTATAAAAGAAACCCGCCTCGAGAACTATACTTTGGCTGATTTGAGCCGTTTGTAATTGGTGTTTGCCTTGCTTAAAAATTCGGTATGGGCTGACTTGATTCGGCTTTAACGACAACACCACACCACCCCAATTCAAAGTTGTGGTTTGTGGCAAGGTACTCACCAGTCGTACAAAAGCTGAATTGGCAGGTGGGGCAGGCGCATACAACGGACTCGAGAGGCTGATTTGAGCAACCAGACCAACCAAGCACAGACCCAATACAATTTGTTTCATGTTGCCTCCTCTTTGTGGCACGATAGCTAATCTTCTTCTTTACGGTAACGATAGCCAATCTTCTTCTTTACGGTAACGATAGCCAATCTTCTTCTTTACGGTAACGATAGCCAATCTTCTTCTTTACGGTAGCGACAACGAATCTTCAACTGGCAAATACAAGAATCGTTCAGCAAATTCCCAAATCAGAATTTTTGGTGGGTGGTCTTGCAGCACACGGTCTTGTAAAAAAGTCCTGATGCTCCGCTCAAAGCCAGAGCCTTCTTGAGCAAGATTTGCCACCCTCACACCCAACGCCTGCTCGAGCGCACCCCCAAAGTTACTGCGAAGCGAATACGAAGTTCCAACCAGCACCACTTGGCTTTGAGGGGCAGCCAACAAGCCTTGATTGGCAACCGCCAAACTTTTGGTGCTGGTAGAAATTTCAAGCTCGGACTCGGGGCGAAAAGGTGGCGGTAACTGCGCCACACCCATCAAATGAATCAGATCGCCAAGGTATGGTTGAGCAGCGTGGCTTCGGGTCACAAAAGAGGCTCGAGTTAAATTATTTGTCTTGATTTGCTGAGCTACCGCTCGAGCGGCAATTGCCGCCCCTGCCGTATTCCAATGCGTATCGGTTTTCAAAAAAACCTGTTGCTGCTGCGCCGCCTTGGAGAAAACGACCTCGAGTTGCACGGTTTTGATCTGGTTAGCCCCAAGAATTTGCACCCATCTGCTATACCCGTGTTGCAAGATTTTGGGCAAAGCGAAGCCAAGTTGGTCTTGGTAAATACGCGATTTATTAGGTACAACCACAACAATCAGTTCTGTGCCTCGAGCTTGTAAAATCTTAGCCACACTCAGCACCGCGCTGGCACGAGTCTCGAGGTTACGAATTGGCTCGGCGGGCAGTTTCAGTTCCTGATTTAAGAATAACCAGCCACTAGAACCCAGATGCACCTGATCGTCAGCAGTGGCTAAAAGCCAGTAGCGTAAACCATTGGCAAAACCGATGGTCTGAACCATCCAAGGATGTTTCGTGAAATCCTGTCCAACCAAAAATCCAAATAAGCCAATCACAAGCGTTAGCCCAAAACCAAAATTCAGAAATTTATTCATCTTCACCTCAAAATCGGTAATACAAGAACGGGACAGCCTGCCGAGCCGCCGCCAAGCCAATTGCTAACCAAAACAGTGGCAACAACAATGCTAGATAAGCCCTGTTTGCCAACAAACCAAGTGGTACAACACGGTTTGGACTCAACCATGTCAACCATGGAAAACTCAACAGCACCGCCACAACCAGCAGCAGTAATCGCTCGGGGGTCAGCAACAGCACAACATTTGAACCAAGCCACCAGCCGTGTTCCCCCGTTAAAGCCGCAAAATAAGAAAAGGCTGTGGTCAGGTCAGGTGCAATAAAAAACAACCGCCCAAGCATGACCAGTAAAAACATTTTTGTAATGCCGTACCAAACCGGAGGTGGAGGGCGTTTCAGCTTCACACCAAGCCAGCGCTCGAGCAGCAACAAACCCCCATTCCAAGCGCCCCAAAAGACAAACGTCCAGTTCGCACCATGCCATAAACCACCAATCAACATCGTCAACAACAAATGCAAATAAGTTCGTAACTCACCGCAACGATTCCCACCCAGTCCGATATAAACATACTGCTTTAAGAAAGCAGATAAACTCATGTGCCAACGTTGCCAGAATTCAGTGATGCTTTTAGCCGCATAAGGTTGATTAAAATTTTCAGGCAAATGAATCCCAAAAATCAATGCCAATCCAATTGCCATATCGCTGTAGCCACTAAAGTCAAAGTAAAGCTGCAAGCTGTAGACAAAAGCACCAAACCAAATGTCCAAACTGCTTGCCTCAACAGCAAAACATTCACGCACCAATGGAGCAAAGGCATCTGCAATGATCACTTTCTTACAAAAACCCAGAATAAACCGCCGGATACCATCTTGGATTTGATGACCGCTCACTTCAGGAGTCTGCAACTGCGAACCAATACTCGAGTACAGCAACAATGGACCATTCAGCAAAGATGCAAAAAAGGTCATCCCACTGGCAAATCGTAAAAAATTTGGTTCTGGTTCAGCTTTTTGGCTGTAAATATCTGCCACATACGCCAGTCCATTGAACACATAAAAACTCAAGCCAATCGGTAGCAGTATTTCCCAGCCATGCAAAAGTTCAGTCGTGCCAAATAAACCACTGGCAATCTCGAGTCCAAAGTAGGCGTATTTGAAAAACCCTAAAATACCCAAAAGCAAGACAACACTACCCACCAACCAAACCCGTTTGTGGTTGATAACAAAAATGATTTTGCCTGCCACAAAGCTCAACCCAACCACTGCCCATAAGACCATCAAGGCTCGAGGGTCGAGCAATCCGTAAAATACGCAATTACCCGTCAGCAACAACAAATAGCGCGATTGTTTTGGACAACAGCAATACGCCAAGAACATGAGTGGTAAGAACCCAAATAAAAACGCATAAGATGTGAAATTCATACCACTCACCTCGCTTTGAGCTTATTGGATGGTCATACTATCGCCTTCAACAATGACCGTAGTTGACGGAACAGTGTCACTTGCCAGAATCGCATTTTGTACTTCAAACGTGCTTTCCCCCAGCGTTGTGCGGGTCAGGTTTAGTACCATCAGGTCGGCATTACTGTCACCAGCCGCATCACAGATTGTGCCGATGCGGTATGAATAACTTGCTAGGGTGGCATAATCAGTGGTGCAACCTTCTTGGCTGCTCACACTGGTCAGTTGAAATCCAGGAATGTCAAGATCAAAACCAAAGCCTTTCCAATCAAGTCCAGAACCGGTTTTACGGACGTGCAACTGACAAGTTTGACCTATCGCCACACCATAACAATTTGTTTGGTGTACAATGATGGCTTGAATATCCACAGTGATAAGAAGCGGTAAAGTAGCCTTGTTACCTGCTTTATCTTGAGCTTGGATACGAAATGGATGCACCCCATTGTTGTGCGGGTTTGTATTGAATGTATAGGTGTAGCTTGTGTTGATTGGGAAATTCTGAAGCAATTGTGAACCGTCAAATATGGATATTTGCTCAACTTCATGATTATCGCTTACGCTAAAATCAAAAGTGATCTGGCGGCTCGAGTTGACAGTCTGGACAGGCGAACCACTGTTAAATTGAATTTCTGGGGCAATTTTATCAACAATTGTGTAAACCAAAGGGATTGGAGAATAACCTTCAAATTCAACCAGAATTCGGTTTGAAATAGCTGCTTGGTCTAGCGTAAAACGGTACATGGCGTGTTGTGCGTTGGCTGATACCAATTCGGTTGTCACACCTTGGGCGGTGGTTAAACTGATTTCAGGTAAAGCGAGATTGCCAGCGTTACCAATTAAAACCGTCCATACTTCACCACCAGCAAGATCAACAGCATGGTAAGCAGGGTGAATCACTGGCTGGGCTGGTAAATTTGGGTTAATCGCTTTTTGCAAAATCCAAACGGCATCGGCAAGATTCACTAAGCCATCGGAGTATAAATCGGAAATATAGATTTGAAAATTGGTGGGTACAAGCGTTCCAACATCAATCAAAAGTGCGTTGATAGCATCAGTGATGTTCACATGACCCGATTGGTCAATGTCACCTAACGGTAGCCGCACAAACCAAGCCTCAAACGTTAGATGCTTGGCAGTTCGCACGGCAACTTGAGGGCGTGAGTTATTGTTTAGCTTGATTACCTTTCGATCAGGTGTAACAATTTCTATGGGTTGAATTTGTGGGGCTTGGTTGGTTGCTTGAAGACTTTTGAATTCAAGACTACCCCAAGTGTTCTGTATGGAGGTACTCGAGATGAGACTGACTTTTAGTTGCCCGGGGCTGGTTTCTTTGACTGCACCCAGCACCCCTTTGCCTTTCTCGAGTTTTGTAAATTGGTGCAATTTAGGGTCGAACTGAACAACTGCACTAAAACCGAGTGCTGACTGACTGGCTTCGATATTGATTTTCAAGGGATTGAGCGCAGTGGTCGGAGCAGGAGCAGGAGCAGGCGTTGTGGCGCAACTGACGAGCATTGCCAAGAAAAGTGTGAATATGATTTTGTACATAACGAATCTCCTTTGTACAGCACAATAGGGCTGTTGACCTCAACCAATGATTCAATTGGCTGCACCGCGAACTCCATCTTTTCTGAGGTCTTATTTGCAAAAAAGATAGGAACAATGTTTGGGAAATCTGAAGATTTCTAAAATGATGCTAGCACTATTTTTTTTTGAGGCTGGTCATTTTCGACATGGGTGATCAGAACCCCGAAAGTCATCATCATGAAAAACCTGAACCAGCGCACGTTTTTGAAAAACTTTTGAACTCGAGACCAAACACGTTCTCTTTTCTTTGACCCCGAGTATTGTGTCCTATCGGGCTTTTTTTCTTTTCATATATTTTTTGCAACCTACTTTAATTTAAGAAGATATGGCATTTACGAACATTTTAGAGTAAAATCCAGTGGTCGAAATGAGCCAAATATTATGATTTATCAACTAGGCAAACAAGCAGGGCGAGTTGTTAGTGACTTACGAAGTCAGATCAAATCTGGCAGTTTAGCCATCGGGTTCAAATTACCACCACATAAAGAAATTGCCCTGCAATTCAAAGTCGCCCCACTGACTGTGCGTCATGCCCTTTCGGTTCTCGAAGCCGAAGGCTTAATTTCTCGAGAACAAGGTCGTGGCACATTTGTCAGATCTCGTTATCGTTCACGCATTCTAATAGCAGACGATGACCCGATGATCCGAGAAATTCTGCGCGAAGAACTCGAGCTTGCCGACTGCGAAGTTCTCGAGGCAGCCTCACCTATCGAGGGTCTGAGCATCCTGAAAAAAGAATCGGTCAATTTGGTGATCAGCGATGTACGAATGCCAAATAAGCGTGATGGGATTGGTTTTATCAAAGAAGTCAGGCAAACCTATCCAAGCCTTCCTGTGGCAGCCTTGACTGGTTTTCCAGATGACCTGACCCCGTTGCTTGGTACTGAAGAATGCCCAGTGCTGATTCTGTGTAAACCAATTGTTGGTAAGCACATCACCGATTTATTAAAACTGGTTTTGGTTGGTTAAGTACAGTCTATTAAGCAACAAATGTCCAAGTTGAAAACAGCATCGTAAAGATCACCAAGAAACCACCCGACAACCAGTACAACCATCTTGGCAAGCGATAAGCCAAGACCAGCAATGGCACAACCACCAGCACATAACGCGATAAGCTACCAGTACCGCTCATCAGTGGTATCAACAAGCTGAGCAGCGCATACACACCGTAACTGGGTCGAATGCGCCACAAGCGTGGCACTTGGCTTATGACCAAACCCAAGGCGCTCAGATCCAAAATGACATTCCAAGCAAAGTACCCTAAAAAAAGCGGTGCAAGGTCGCGCAGCAAGGCACTTATTGGATCAAAACCTTGCCGTCCAAAGGCAGGTTGGACTGTCCAAAAAGCAATTGGGTCTTGGAACATATAGGCTAAAAAACCCATGTAGCTCAGTGTTCCCAGCCCAGAAGCAAACACCCAAAGCCATTGTTTTTTGTTTTTCCAAAACTCGAGCAGCAGCAAAAAACACAATAGTAAGCCAATAAAGCGGGTGCTGCTGGCAAGTAAAGCCATGACCGATGCCAATGGCAGGTTTTTGGTTTGAATCGCGTAGAAAAAAATGGTGGTCAGCATAAAAAATAGGGATTCGGTGTACACGGCTGAAAAGAAAAACGAAGTTGGAAAAAACGCCACCGCCATCACGGCTACTCGAGCCGCCGATGGGTTCAGTACCTGTCTGGTTAGTTTTTCTAGGAACACCAGCCCAATTAAAAAACACAGGTGGCTGATGATTACCCCAGCTAAGACAGCCTCACCAAACAGTGGTGTAAAAACGGCAATCAGCAAAGAATACAACGGAAAAAATGCCACACTCGAGATTTCGCCCAGACTCATGCGGTAGCCAAATTGGGCAATTTCGAGGTAAAAGCCACTGTCCCAACGAGCCGCCGCGTCAAGCAGTGGTAGCTCTGGGTGAATTCGGTAAAATGCTTCAGTTGCAGGAAATGGCAAAAAATGCTGCCCGACCACGGCTGCCAAACCCACAAGGCAGCGGCTGCTGACAAAAACCAGAACAACAAACCAAAAAGCTGAAATGACCTTCATTTTGACCAACCTATCGCTTGCTGATTGACCCGAAGCTGCAAAAATCGAGCCGACGATAAGGAACTGGTCAATGCCATAAACCCGTGTTTCTGTCTGATGATAATGTTTTGGGCAATGCGTTGCTGATTCAAGTACAGATCAAACTGATTTTGCCGAAACTCGAGCCGCAGCTTTTGAATAGCTTTGGCGTTGATGCTTCGATTGCCTTTTCCAATAAAGCCTTGTTGACCAAAACGCCCCCAGAATAAGTTTTTGCCATCCTCAGAAAACCGCACCATGTACCCCCCTTGAGACGTGTTGGCTTTGGGCATAGCAAATACAACCCCAGCCCCAAAACCCGAGAGTTCAACTTCAATTGAGCGCAGCGCGGTCAGTGGTTTTTGCCAGACCAGTAATTGATCAAAATCCCGTGGGTCAATCTGCTCGAGAACTCCGTTCTGAATCCGCCAAGTCCCACCAAGGGCTTGCCATATGGGCGAGACAAGCTGCCAAGGCTGATTGGAAGGGATGGGTGTTGGGTCAGTGACCACCAGAACCTCCTCCAAACTGGCACGTTCCAATCCCACACCAAGAATCCCGCCTAAATAGCTGAGAGGGGCGGTGAAGAGCCATTGCTGAGCAAACCAAACCCGAAAATACCGAGTATTGACCTGTAACTCCAGAACCGCATTTTGTGCCGCCACTTCGGCTGACTCGAGAATCCGAAGCTCCCCTAAGCGGTTGTAAACCCATGCCGTCAAGTAGAAGCGCTGGTGCTTGGACTCGAGTTTCAGCAGGTGGCTTGATTGCAATCGGTGCTTTTGCTGGACATTGAACCAAATTTCAACCACACCGTTCGGCTCGAGCCGAATAGGGATTTTGACGCGGTAGGCTTGATTGGGTAAAAGCATCAAAGGCATTTGAGCTTGAGTTTTTTGATTTGCGACCCAAATTCCCTGCTCGAGTTTCGGCTGACCACTGACCGTGATCCACTCCAAATCTGGACGCTCGAGCAAATCCCAATATGGCAATTTGCCAACAGCTTCCCGAATTAGATTAGGGGATAAAAAAGTGTAAAAACCAGTGTTGAGCGCAATCAGCAGCCCAATCAAAACAATGGGCATGTACCGAGGTCTAAATATCCCCTGTGTGATTTTTGCACAACTTCCAAGAATCTTAAGTGCTAGCACTATAGAAGACTACCTGATTTCAAAGTTCTACAGTGTGCAATTTTCACACCAAAACCAAATTAGGAAAGTTCTTAGGAGAAAGATATGAAAAAAGCAATCGTGTTTTCAGCACTGACCTCAACCATGGGTTTAATTGCATGTCAGCAAACCCAAAGCCCCCCACCACAAAGCGTGGCATTTAACTACGCAACCACACAACAAGTGGATTTGCAAATCAGTGCCAAAGCCGCAGGCGCACCCGCCAAAGCAGCCCCATTTGTTGTCTACCAAAGCAAAAAAGCCATTGATTTAGGCAACAGCACCCAAGAAGTTGGTGAAAAAGAAGTTTTGCGAGGGCTAACCAACTCAACTGGACTGTACACCCAGAAACTGGTCATCCCAGCCGACCTGAACAAAATCTATGTCAAAGTCAATTACATTGGTTTAACCAGTGAATTGATCGAAATTCCAATTCGCAGCAATAAAGTCAGCCTGTCACTCAACGACCAGCAAATTAACCTACTGACAACCGCCAACCAAACCCCTAAAGCCAATCTTAAACCCCAATACCTACCAAGTGGCACAGTCCTGAATTACTTAGGTGGTTTTAGCAGTGGAACCAACGCCGGTCTACCCAATTACTTTTATGGCGACCAAACCATCAACTCGAGTACCCTACAAACCATCAACGCCAGTTTGCCAGAAGGCATTGCCCTGCCCGATAACCCCAAACTTAAAAACTACATTGCTCGAGGTGCAGCCAGCAACCTTGTGATGGAGCAAAGTGGTCAAGTCTGGATGACCTTCATTCACGAAGGGGCGGGTTATCGAAACTCGGTGGGTTATTACTTATACGATGCTGCCAACCCGCCAAGCAGTGTCCATGACATTAAAAACCGCATGGTGATTGCATACCCAAATGCTTCATTTACCAATGCAGGCGGAGGACTCAGCACTGGTAAGCGAGTCCAACTGCGGTATTACGACCCCACACAACCCACCGCCCAACAATGGAGCGACACCTTCCCCGCAGGCACAGGCATTGGTTGGTTTTTGGTTGCCAATGGTTGGAATGGCACAAGCGTGGTCGAACGCTCACCACAACAAACCGTTTTTTCTGATCAAGCCATCAACTATCAACTTTACCAAAGTAACGCAGGTATGACCGTAGAAAAAAGTGCTCAGACGGTGCTACTCGACAACAACACCGATGCTGAAGGTAAAAAAAGTATGCTACTTGGAATCGAAGATATTTTACGCTACCAAGGCGGTGACCAAGACTTCAACGATGCGATTTTACTGATTCAAGCCAATCCACCCTCGGCGGTTGCCAGCACCGTAGCCGTCAGAGACCCCCAGAACACCGATGTGGTGCGTAACGTGGCACTTTCGCCTGTCAACAACCCGCAAGCCGCCGATTCCGACGGGGATGGTATCAGTGACGCATTCGATGATTATCCCAACGATCCAAGCAAAGCCCTTAACAGTTACTTTCCTGCCAAAAACGATTACGGTACATTGCTGTTTGAAGACCTCTGGCCCACACGCGGCGATTATGACTTTAACGACATGGTGATTGATTACAACATCACCCATGTCACCAATGCCAGCAACCAACTGGTGCAAATTGTCGGTGAGTATACGGTCAAAGCCTTGGGCGGTGGCTACCACAATGGCTTTGCCTTTCAGACCAATTTGTTGCCCAGTCAAGTGGCTTCGGTCAGTTACCAATGGGAAAAATCAGGTGTACAACAAGCTGGAACACCACCGCGTTATGGCACAATTCAGTACGCTGCCAACGGTCTGGAATCCGGTCATCAAAAAGCCACCATTGTTGTCTTTGAAGATGGCTATGACGTTACCCCGCCCTCGTTGGTCAATCGCCCATTTTACAGCAATGTCGCAGACGATGAACCCGTCAAGACCCCCGGTAAAGTCCGTGTGACCATCAATTTAACCAACCCTGTTGCCCTGAGCGCCATCGAGAGTGTCCCTTACAACCCATTTATCATTGTCAACCCTGTGAGTTTCGTCAATGACCAATTTATGATCAGCAGAATTCGGGATATTGAAGTCCACTTACCCGGGTTTGCCCCGACCAGCAAAGCCAACCAGAGTCTATTTGGCACACAAGACGATACCAGCAACCCCTCCCAAGGCAGGTATTACAAAGACAGCAATAATCGCCCTTGGGCGCTGAATATGCCAACTCGTTTTGCACACCTCAAAGAACACCTCAATCAACCCAGTGGTTGGGTCAGTCTGGGCGAAGATATTCGCAATGGTTATTTACAATTTGACCCTTGGTCGCAAAGCAGTGGTGTTCAGTCCAAAGACTGGTACAGAAACCTGCCCAGTTACCGCGATGAAACCAAGCTCTACAGCGGGACCCTGCCTTGATGTGATTTTTGCACCCAATCTCGAGATAAATAGTGCTAGCATTATTTATCTCGAGATCAAGGAGCCTTATGATGCACATATCCCACGCTTTACCACCCGAAACCCTGACCTTACTGCCTCGGCGCGAACAATTTGAAAGCCAACTCGAGCAGTGGATTCAAAAACACACCACCGTGCCAGATCAACTGGCAGTTTTGTTCTTGGATTTGGATGGATTTAAGCAAATCAACGACACTTGGGGGCATCAATTTGGCGACCAAATCCTACAAGCTGTAGCTCGTAGATTACAAGAAAACATTCGCCCAACGGACTTGTTAAGTCGGTGGGGTGGCGATGAATTTGTGATCGTCCTACCCAATCTTACTGACATTGCCGTAGTGCAACGACTGGCTGACCGTCTGCTCGAGGTCTTTGAAGCACCATTTCGGCTCGAGCAAACCGTTTACGTTGGCATTAGTATCGGAATCAGCTTATTTCCAGACAATGGGCGTTCTTCAAAAACGCTGCTCCACGCGGCTGATGTCGCGCTGTATCACGTCAAGCGCTTAGGCAAACGGCAAAGCCAATGGTTTACACCGCAACTTCAGCAAATGCTTGACCAACGTTTAGCACTGAGTCGAGAAGTGATTAAAGCCTGCGCTGAAAAATCATTTTGCCTATATTTTCAACCTCAGATAGACCTTCGCACGCACCGTGTCAGTGGTTATGAAGTTTTACTTCGTTGGCAGCACCCAAGTCTTGGTTTACTAACTCCAGCCGAATTTTTGCCGCTGTTGCAATCACTTGGATTGGCTGCCCAACTCGACGATTGGGTTATTTCAGAGGTACTCAAACGCTGCGCCTCTTGGCGCAAACTCGAGCCAAATCTACAGTTTTTCGTCAATGTTTCATCACAGCGTTTTCTACAAAAAGACTTCGCGGAAAGTGTCAAAAAAGCCCTCCAAAACCATCATTTGCCTAGCCATGTCCTGTCCTTAGAAATTTCTGAAACAGCCAACCATATAAGTAACGCCACGACCATACAATCTTTAGCAGCATACGGGATTGATGTATCACTCGATGACTTTGGAGTAGGTGCAACCAACCTTGCGTTGCTCCAAGAACTTGGTTTTAAACGACTCAAAATTCACCGACGATTCATTCAAGAACTCGAGCAACCACAAATAAAAATACTGTTAAAGACCATGTTCTTCATTGCTAAGCAATTTGGTCTGGAGGTGGTGGCTCAAGGGGTAGAAACAGAAACTCAACTCGCTTGGCTGAAAGAACAAGATTGTCAGTTTGTACAAGGGTTTTTACTTTCAGAACCAATGATAGCAGAAGCCTTTATGTACTCGAGCCGTAAGAACTTAACACCAAGCTGAAAGCAACCTATAAACAATCCGAAATGAGGTGATTATGAATAGCGCCCCCACTGATTCAACTCTTCAAGCTATCTTTGAGTTGCTTCGTGGTTAGTGCCATAACCGCTCGAGGTGGGTTTTCAGACTGCGTATTTTTGAATCGCTCCTGACGGGCAATCAATGCCTGCACAACCTGAGGTAAATCGAAGTCTATCAGTTCAAGCACAAAATCATCTGGATACACCGCCTGAATGCCGAATGGTTCAAGTAGAGAAGCTGGAAAATCCCAAAGGTTTAAGGTTACAAACTTCCTAACCAAGTTCTTGAGCTTGCTCAATTAAGTACACTGTCAACAAAAATCGTAGATTTTTGTTGACAGTGTACTAACTACATCTGTTGTTAGGAGATACTTAACACTTGTTTCGCCACAAAGTTTTGTGTTACAATATGTTGATACTTGTGAATAACAGTAAGCAAACTGTAACAGATAACAACTTACCGCCACTGCTCAACACCCAAACCCTCGAGCAGCAAGGCTACTCACGCACCGCCATTGGTCGTATGGTCAAACAAGGTCGACTACAGCGACTTGCCAGAGGAATGTACCTCAATCCCAACATCCCCACCAGCGCCCATCAACGCCTCGCTGAAATTGCCTTACAAATCCCTAAAGCTGCCATCTGCCTGATTTCAGCCCTCGAGTACCACCAAATCACCACGCAAATGCCCTATGAAACATGGGTTGCCATACCCACCCGCACCCGTGATCCTCAGACCCTCGGGGTCAAAGTTCATCACTTTGATGCTAAACACTTCCACACGGGTCTCGAGACTGTATACATAGACGGTGTATCAGTGCAAATCTATTCCCCTGCCCGTACTGTGGCTGATTGCTTTAAGTTCCGTCATCAAATCGGTTTGGATGTTGCCTTGGAAGCCCTGAAACAATGCTTAACTGAAAAACGCTTCACCCAAGACCAACTCTGGAACATGGCTCGAGCCTGCCGAGTGCAAAACATCATCACCCCATACCTCGAAGCGATGGTCAGCGCATGAATCAAGCCGTCAGTGTGGCTGCAATTTTGCCGTCGTTGGTGTTTATCTCGGAGGAATCATCATGAGATACAAACGAACTCGAGTCCATAGTCCAGAACGCGGTCAGAACCCCCGTTATGCCCATCGCTTAGCAGCCGAACAAAAGCTAGGGCGCTCTCTTGACCCTCGAGAAGTGGTGCATCACAAGAATGGCGATAAGCTCGATAATTCCCCCGAGAATCTGGTCATCATGCCAAGTCAATCCGAACACGCTCGGCTCGAGCATTGGCAACGGCGTTATGCGGGTCTCGAGCCACTATTGGGGGACTTACCAGAGTTTGAAGAAGTCAGAAAGTGAATATCTTTCAATAAACCTTTTCACAACAAAAAAACAACTAAAACTTGACAGAAACAAAACCAAAGACTAAACTTTGTTCAGCTCGAGCATTCGCCAGCTATCTTGCAAAGGAGTCTAAAAAAACACTGAAAATGTCTTACCTTAAAAAAATACGAATGAATTTTTAAACCCTAAATACTATGTATAGAAACAAAGAGAGAATTATGTCACCCATCAATTCAAACATCCTCACAGCACACGTCATTTTTGAAGCTCAAGAACCTGAAACAGGGCGTTTCGATGGTCTTAAACTTGCCACAGCACTCGGCTTAACCGTGACCGAAATGGCACGGTATTTAAGCGTCTCAGACAGTGCCTTACGCAAAACACCAAATTCAAACAATTACCAAAAAAAGTTTTTACAACTCTCCATCATCGCTCAACGCCTCAAAGCGTTACTAGACAACTCACTCGAGTACACCCGAATTTGGCTACGCGCACCGCACCCAGACCTCGATTATCAAACCCCAATGGATTGCATCCTAGAAGGCGATTTAGCCAGTGTAAATGACTTGCTCGAGATGTTCGAGCGAGGACAAACCGCATGAACTCAGAAAAACAACTTTTAAGTACCCTTAAAAAATTGTTGAAGCAAACCCAACCCCAAGATTACCTCTCGTTTCGCAGTACCAACCTCAAGTACATCGAAAATCCACTCAATGCGTTGGGAAGCGCTCTTGCAGGTGGGCGATTTAACCCAAAGAAGCTCGAGGCGTTATACACCAGCCTTGAAATTGAAACCATGATCGCCGAAATGCAACATTACGCGCACACCGATCCCAGACTGGCGGGGCGTTTCAGACCCTCGAGCATCCTGACCTTAGAAAGCACCAACATCCGCGCCTTGGATTTAACCAGTACAACTGTTCAAGCAGCTCTTGGAACAAACACACAAGAACTCAGTGGGAATTTTATCCGAATGCAAAACCGTGGTCTTGAATCACCCACTCAGGCTCTAGGGCGAATGAACATCGAACACCAACTTTTTGCTGCGTTCATTGCCGAAAGCGCTCGAGCAGATAACGGTAAAAATCTAATTATTTTCCCAAGTGTTGCCACGCAGCATAATTGCACACTGACCTTATTTGACCCTGAGAATGTCCTGCCAACCATTCAAATTTTGTCGTAATCCGTCTAAAGGCTTTGGCTATTTACAAGCTGGCTCGAGCATTGGCAACGGCGCTACGCGGGTCTCGAGCCACTGCTTGGGGATGTGCCAGTGTTCGAGGAAGTCAAAAAATAAAGGCTTATAACGCGAATTGAAGATAACTTAAAGCACCTTGTCTATCATGGCACGAATACCCTGCATAATCTCGTTAAAATCTGTTGGTGCTTCAAGTTTGGAACGTCGTAAATACCCTTCCCATAGCTGTTGTCGGTTGGTGCTGTTCACGTAACCTTGGGCTAGAAAAGCCTGAGCTGCTTCTAAACGCGTTTCGCGTTGCTTGAAAGTGCGTTCAAGGGCTGTGCGAAGGCTTTCTGGATTTAGGGTTTCGGTACTGGCAATGCGGTACAGGTCGTAGAAATCTTTTATTCGAGTATTGCGCTCCCCAAGCATCACCATCGCTTGGAATTTCTCGGCAATCAGGGTCTCGAGGGTAATGGTGAAAAGCTCAAAAGGTGAGTTGTTCAATAAGTTCGGATAGCTTTGTAATACCGGCGCAGGACTAATCACATCACCAAAACCAACATCTAAAATGATGGGTAATTTGGCTTGGACAATTCGTGCCTCGGTTTTGATGCGTACCCCAGCGTATTTGCTCTCCTCAGCAATCCTCGAGCCGCTTAAATTGCTTGTGTCAAAAACCACCCCATCATCTAAGTCTAAGCCTAGAATTTCACGCATTTGCTCGAGAATATCCTCGATTTGGTTACTGGTATTTCGTCCTGCAAAATCCATGTCTTGGGTCGGACGAGCGCTTTGTTGGTAACGGCTGTATAAGAACATCCCACCTTTAAGGGCAAAGTGCTGTTTGTACGGACTGCTTGACATCCGAGCTAAAAAACGTTCTTGGGCGTATAAAAGCAGCATTGCTTGGAATTCGCGTTGCTCGAGTCTGGCAAGGTTACGCAGACGGTCAAGTACCGATTGGGCTTTGTTCTTAATATGGTCTTTCATTTTAAGTACACCTGTGAAATGTTTTAGAGTTTTTTGCTAAAACATTTCCGACTAAAAGGAGTAACGGCAACGTATCTCACGCTGAAGTGACAGAATTGACGCTTTTTGGAAATTCTAAAACGAAAGTGGGAGATACTTAGTAATCCAAGCTGTTATTCACAAGGGCTTCAACATAAATCTGGATTTTACTTTCTACTTTACAAACCCGTGCCATCTCGAGCAACTTACTTATATTTCGAGACTTGCGCTTCAAGTAATACTGTAAGGCTTCTAAGAACACATCTCGCCCAGTAAACCGTTCATACCGCAGTAAATCAGCAATCGTTTTTTCGGGGCTATAAATCGGCACAAGCCGCCCACCGATTAAATGCTGTTCAATCCCAGCCTTAAAAATAGCCGTTGGAAAATGATGCACCTCAAGCGGTGGAAACTCGAGCTTAGGAGCGCGATGGGTTCGATTCACGGCTAAGTACACCCGTCCAGCCAGAGCCGTGCCTAACTCATGGAATTGTAAAGCTGAAATCAAACAAATTACACTGTAAGGCGCAACCAACCATGCCTCGAGTAAATCTGAATGCTGAATAAATGAATCTGTAGCCCGATAAACCCCACGGTGCAGCCGCTCAAGTCGTCCAGTCTCGAGCCATTGGGTTATGGTGCGTGGTTGAATACCAGCTTTGTTAAGTGCATGGCGTTCGATTAACCCGTGGTTCTGCTCGAGTAATTGCTCGAGGTGAGATGCTTGGTTCATAACTGTAAGCATATCACAAAAATGCTTACAGTTAAATAACTCAATAAAAAAGTCGGTTAAAGCCCGTCTAAAGGCTTTGGCTATTTACATGCTCGGCTCGAGCATTGGCAACGGCGCTACGCGGGTCTCGAGCCACTGCTTGGGGATGTGCCAGTGTTTGAAGAAGTTAAGAAATAGGTGGTTGGAAATCAGTAAAAACACTGTTATACACGAATCCAAGTGCATAAACTTGACGAATACAGAATAATGCCGTATGCTTGTTTCTATCAGCGCCCAGAAGTGGCGTGTTTTTTTTGCCTGCTCGAGCTTGCTAAACACAGCACTTAAATCTGCCCACCAACTCCCTTAAACTTTTCAACAAAAGCCGCTATTTTTCCGAAAACACTTTGCTTTTTGGTTAGGTACTGCGGATTCAACGGACTCATTTTGGGTAGCAACTCACTCAGTTCCGTACCGCTGTCACTGGCGTATTCTCGTTTTAAGGATGCGACGATGTATCGTTTGGCGGCTTCAATATTCAGGTTCTCAGATGCAATTAAGTCTTGTGCTTCGCGTTGCTGTTCACCTTGTGCAAAAGTAAAAAATGCTTCAATGATGCTGGCTTTGTCTTGGATTGTATCAAGGTCAGTTCGGTTGATAAAGTCAACCAATAAGCTCTCTTTGGCGCGGTTGCCGACGCTGGCACGTACCAAGCGGCTGGCTTCTTCGACCAGAGCAGTTTTATCTTTGAGTTTTTTCTTGTGTTCAAAGATCAGTTCAAGAATATAGTCTAGGTTGATCTCTTGGGATTTGAGCAAATCCACTTCAAAAGTAACATCATCCCAGTCTACACTCGAGGCGGCTTTTTCTTTGCCAGTTTGCTCGCGGCGCAACCAGTCCCTAATGTCGTTGTAAGTCGAACGGTAATCTTGAATCGTGCGCTCTTTTGGTATTTTCACTTGCTGCATCCGCTCGAGTTCGTCATCGTCTAAAAAGTGCTTGGTTTTGAATTCTTCTACCGCCGCAGGGTCGCTCAAATCCACGTCTTGCAGGGCTTTTAGACCAGCAAACTCATCGTAGTTTTGCAAAATATTTTCAACCCGCAGGTATTCACCAAACAGCTTGGCAAAGTCTTTTTTGTCCTTTTCAGTGATGATCTCGTCAGGGTTAGGAAAGCGCTCCTGTAATTCCTGCACCACATCCAAATAACCGCGCCGTGCCTCACCAGTGGAGATGTCGGTAAAACCCTCCATGTACTCTTTGTAACTTTTTTCCAGCACAATGTTTTTGGTGTTCTTATCGCCAAAAAGCGTCAGTGCATCTTTTGTGGCTTGTTCTAAATTCCGAAACAGCACAATATTCCCAAAGGTTTTGGTCGCACCAAAAATCCGATTGGTGCGCGAAAAAGCCTGAATTAAACCGTGATACCGCAGGTTTTTATCCACAAATAAGGTGTTCAGCGTCGGCGCGTCAAAACCAGTCAGGAACATCCCAACCACAATCAGCAAATCAATCTCTTGGTCTTTGACTCGCTTGGCAAGGTCGCGGTAATAATTCTGGAACTCTTTGCTGTCAACACTAAAATTCGTTTTGAAGATGGCGTTGTAATCAGCAATTGCAGCGCTTAAAAACTCTTTGGCGCTGCTCTCGAGCGCCGAGGGTTCAAAACCCTCATCGAGAATTTCACCAATCGCGCCTTGTTCTTCGTTGGCGGCAAAAGAATAAATCGTGGCGATTTTCAGGGGTTTGTCACTGTCTTTTTGTAGGTTCTGCAAAGCCTCGTAGTACAGTTTGGCAGCGTCTATGCTGCTGACTGCAAACATGGCGTTAAAGCCCTTACCGCCAGCTTGTAACCGGCGGGTTTTCTGCCTGAAATTACTGAGTACATACCGCGCAATCTCTTTGATTCGCTCAGGGTGCAGCAAGGCTTCTTTGTTCTCGGCTGCCGAGAGTTTCTGCTCGTCTTGCTCGGATTCAATCGCCTTAAACTTAGGACGTACATCGTTATAATCAACCTTAAACTTCAAAACTTTTTCATCCCGAATCGCATCAGTAATCACATAAGAATGCAACTCACGACCAAAGACACTGGCGGTGGTGTCAGCTCCCAAGGCATTCTGAGGAAAAATCGGTGTGCCAGTAAAACCAAACTGATAAAACTTTTTGAATTTTTTTGCTAAGTTTTTTTGAGCTTCACCAAATTGCGAGCGGTGGGCTTCATCAAAAATAAACACCACTTGCTTATCGTAAATCGCTAAATTCGCCTCGGTTTTTAGTAAGTTATTCAGCTTTTGAATCGTGGTGACAATGATTTTATTGTCATCTTTTTCGATATTGCTTTTTAAGCCCGCCGTGCTGTCCGAACCGTTGACACTATCAGGTGAAAAACGCTGGTACTCTTTTATCGTTTGGTAATCAAGGTCTTTGCGATCCACCACAAAAAAGACTTTTTCAATAAACTCGAGTTCAGTGGCTAACCGCGCCGCCTTGAAACTCGTTAGGGTTTTACCCGAACCAGTCGTGTGCCAAATAAAGCCACCGCCTTCGGTGCTGCTCCATTTTTTAGCCTGATACGAACTGTTAATCTTCCATAACATTCGTTCAGTCGCAGCAATCTGATATGGACGCATCACCAGCAAAGTTTCACCAATATCAAACACCGAATAGGTCAGCAGGACTTGCAGCAAGGTGTTTTTTGCAAAAAAAGTTGCAGTAAAATCCTTTAGGTCTTTAATCAAGGTGTTATCGGCTCTTGCCCAATTCATTGTGAAATCAAAGCTGTTCTTATCGCGCTTGGTGGTATTGGCAAAATAACGGCTGTCCGTGCCATTGGAAATCACAAAAATCTGAATGTACTTATAAAGCGAATTACTCGAGTTAAAGCTCTCTTTGCTGTACCGATGCACTTGATTAAAAGCTTCACGTATTGCCACGCCACGTTTTTTCAGTTCAACCTGAACCAACGGTAAGCCGTTGACCAGAATCGTAACATCGTACCGATTGGCTTGTGTGCCTTTTTGTTCAAATTGCCGAATCACTTGTAGTTTATTCCGAGCCGTATTCTTTTTGTCTACAAGGTAAATGTTTTGAATATGCCCATCATCAAACACAAAATCGTGAATGTAATTATCATGAATTTTCTTGGCTTTTTCGGTCATGCCATCGCTGGGTTTATCCAAATACTCTTCGATAAAACGCAACCACTCAGCATCACTAAAGCGCATGTTGTTCAGGGTTTCTAGTTGCACCCGCACATTCGCCAGCATGGTTTCAGGGCTGGTCAGCGTGGGCAGGTACTCATAACCCTGATTCTGTAAGTCTTGAATCAATTCACGTTCTAAATCGGCTTCGCTTTGGTATCCGCCGTTTAGCTGCTCGATTTTGGTGTATTTCTCGAGAACAATAAACGTGTTGGCTTCTGCGATTGGTTTAAATTCATTCATGAGTCTGCATCCTTTTTGCCGATAGTTGCCACGTTGGGTTGACTTCCCAATGACCAGCCTTATCAGAACCAATTCTTTTTAAGTTGCCTGCCTGTTGTAACTGGGTTATGACACGTCCAATGGTTCGCACATCTTTTTGTAAGGTACTGGCTATTTGTTGCCGAGTAAGCCGAGGGTTATCTTGAATCAAAAGCAAAATGGCATCTGGTGTTTTCAACCCCACCACATTTACAGGGGCATTTACAGGGGCATTTACAGGGGCATTTTCCTGCACACTCCCCAAGACCCGCCGACCCTCGAGAATCGCCGTGACTTGTTCTTCGGTCAGTGTGTTCCCTTCAATTGCCAGTGTTCCCGTAATGGTTTTAATCCGATTTTGTTTGCGTAACTGCGGCGACAGACTTAAAGCACTGGCGTTAAGCCTACCGACTTGTTCGCTGATACCAGCCACCAAATTAAGAATATCGGAAGTAATCGTAAAACGCGGCGCGTTACTCATGGGTTCAGACCCCTGCCTCTGGTTTAGGGAAGCTAAGAAGTAATTCACGGTAATACTCGTACTGCTGTTGACGCAAGGCAATTTCTCGAGGTAAGCCCTCGGTGATGGAATTGGTTAGGGCATCGAATTTATCGAGGATAGCAACGATTCGGGCTTGAGTCTCGAGGGGCGGGATGGGGATTTTAAACTTGGAAAATTCTTCTTTTGTGATTGTTTTTATTGTGCTACCGCGTGCATTCTCTTTTTCAATTCCGAATTTTGCTTGAAGTTGATAAGCAAAATACTTGGTATCAATTTCTATCTGGAATTTTTCAAATATTGCCAAAGTTCTATCCACAAAACAATCATATTGAGTGATAGCAACACGCCCAATGCTGCCCTGTAGAGTTACAATGACTGTTCCCTCTTTTACAAAAACACTTTTGGGCTGTGCCAACTTTGATATTTTGTTTTTTGTAATTTCTACAAGTCGCATATTTGCACCAACATCAACAACTTGCACGAACGGCATTGCGCCCTCACCGTCGTACCATTTATCTTCGCCGTATGGCTGGGGAAAAGAGCCTCGGCGGTATATTGCGACTTCTTCCAATGTTTTCCATTCTGCATGCCCTTCTTCAAAGGTTAAAAGCTGGTCGCGGTAGTAGGTGTATTGCTTTTTGCGGGCTGTAAGCTCGGCTGTAAGCTCGGCTGTAAGCTCGGTGAATGTATCCAATATACGAACAATTTCCGCTTGAACCTCGAGGGGCGGGATGGGAATTTTTTTATTAGCAAAATTGCTAATCCATTGACGTTTATGGTCTCCATCAATTAATTCTGTGGGCAATGTGTTTAACCAATGGTAGACATATCTTAATGAAACTTTGGTTTCATCAATAGATGTAATCATTTTCATTGCTGAAGACTTGGCTTTAAAGTCAAAATCTACCCATTTGTTGGCTGTTGTAAAGTCATCAAAAATAATTACAGGTTTTAGTGAAGCTTTATAAATACCCTCTGTTTCATCAGTGTAACCAAGGATGAAAGTTTTTCCTGCGGTTAAAACTGGAGTTTCAAAGTCGTCGCTATAGTTAGTTGTCTTAACGAGATACTCTGTCGGTTGTTCATAATCAGCTACGCTTCCCAACGGCTTCCATTCCACCGTCACACCCTCGAGCAGTCGCTCCATAAAGGTTGGCTGGCTCATGCTTCTATCTCCGCAATAATCGCATCTATTTCAGTGCGAAGGCGGTCTATGTTGGCTACAGTGGTTTCTAGGTCTTTGTTCAGGGTGGTTATGTTCACCACTTCCCTTTTCTCCTTGGCTTGGACATACGAACTCACCGAAAGGTTGTAATCATTGGCGGTTATCTTCTCGAGGTCAACCGATTTGGCTAAGTGTTCAATATCGGTTTTGCTCTCAAAAATCCGCATAATCTGGGTTATGTGGTCATCGGTCAGGGTGTTGTTATTGGTTTCTTTTTTGAAAAGTCCACTGGCATCTATAAACTGGGTTTTGGTGTCTGGCTTGTGCTTGGATAACACCAAGATACATACTGAAATGGTTGTGCCATAAAACAAGTTTGGGGCTAATGAAATCACGGTTTCAACAAAATTGTTGTCTATCAAATACTGCCTTATTTTTTGTTCTGTGCCGCCTCGGTAAAAAATACCGGGAAAGCAAACAATCGCGGCTCGTCCTTTGGCAGAAAGGTAACTTAGGGCATGGAGGACAAAAGCAAAATCAGCTTTGGATTTTGGGGCTAACACACCAGCAGGGGCAAAGCGATCATCGTTGATTAGGGTTGGGTCGTCGCTGCCAATCCAATTGACCGAATACGGCGGGTTTGAAACGATTGCATCGAAGGGTTTTTCATCACCAAAATGCGGGTCTAGCAGCGTGTTACCAAGGGCTAGGCTGAATTTGTCGTAATTGATGTTATGCAAAAACATGTTCATTCGGGCTAGGTTATAAGTGGTGTGGTTGATTTCCTGCCCGTAGAAGCCTTCTTCAATCACATGGGCATCAAAGTGTTTTTTGGCTTGGAGCAGCAAAGAACCTGATCCAGCCGCAGGGTCATAGATTTTATTGACCGTTGTTTGGTTGTGCATTGCCAGTTGTGCAATCAGTTTAGAAACATGTTGCGGTGTGAAAAACTCACCACCAGATTTGCCCGCGTTAGCCGCATAATTGGAAATCAGGAACTCGTAGGCATCACCAAAGAGGTCAATCTGGTTGTCTTCAAAATCACCAAAACTCAGACCAGCTACGCCTTTTAGAACCGCAGTCAAGCGGCTGTTTTTGTCTTTGACGGTGTTGCCAAGGCGGTTGCTGGTGGTGTCAAAATCAGCAAATAACCCTTTGATGTCGTCTTGAGAAGGGTAGCCATTGGCGCTGCTTTCAATGGCGGTAAAAATTTCTTTGAGTTCGGTGTTCAGGTTCTCGTTGTCTTTGGCTTTGGCGGCAATGTTCACAAAAAGTTGGCTTGGGTAAATAAAATACCCTTTGGTTTTAATTGCGTCATCTTTGATGGCTGCGGTCATCAGCTCATCGGGCATCTCGGCGTATTTGATGCTGTCGTCGCCGCCTTCAATGTACCGTGTGAAATTCTCGCTGATGAAACGATAAAAAAGGCTACCCAGTACGAATTGCTTAAAATCCCATCCGTCCACAGAACCGCGTACATCATTGGCTATTTTCCAGATTTGGGCTTGTAGTGCGGCGCGTTGTGCTTCGCTTGTCATTGGTCAACTCCTGTTTGCTTTCGATTCTAACGCATCTTTACGAAAACCATTTGTATATGCTTAACAAGCCAAGGCTTGAGGCAACCCTAACCCAGTTCGTCGCTTCGCTCCATGCTTCGCATCAAAAACCTTGTATCCGCTTCGCGGTTAAAAGCCGAGTCTCGAGCAGATATTCACCGCACAAAGTACGCCATCTCAGCTTCCCTCACCTGTGCTGTCTCGAGAACTTCCACTTCCTCGAGCATGATTGTTTTCCATCCCCGTAACCTTTGCACTCGTCCAGTTACCAACAACGCCCTCGAGCGCAAAATCTGGCGCTGCTCGAGCCAAGTGTCACTCTTCACAATCGCTTGGACATGCCCACTTTCATCCTCGAGCAGCAAGAAAACCACCCCTTTCGCGGTCTCTGGTCGCTGCCGAGCCACCACTAACCCTGCCACGGTGCAGCGCTGCCCATCAAAAATCTTGTCCATGCGCCGCACTCCCATGACCTCGAGCATCGGGCGCAACGGTGCAAGTGGGTGAACCCCACTGGTGCGTGTCACCTCTAAGTCCCACTCGAGCGCTTCCTCGATTGTTAATTCCTCGAGCCAAGCCATGTCCTCGGCTGTCACGGTATGAATCGGTAAAAGCATTTCTGGACTCGAGTGAACCAAACCCAATCGGTTGCCCAGTACCCCCAACTCCCAAAGCACATCGCGCCGTGTTCCAAACGTTGCCAGCGCGTCACTCCGAGCCAGATTCATAAGCGCATCTCGAGCCAGCTTGGATCGTCGTACCAAATCCTCCAAACTCGAGTATGGTTTGCCCAGCACCAACCCTCGAGCTGCTGTTTCACTGATGCCATCCACGGCAGAGAATGCCAGCCTGATACCAAGAGCTTCATCCACCTTCTCGAGCCTATACCGATGACTGCTTTCCTCGAGGTTCACGGGCAGCACAGGGATACCCATGCGCCGCGCTTCTTGGGTAATCGTTAGCCTCGGATACATACCGGGTTCATGCTCCAAGACCGCACATAAAAAAGCAGCAGGATAGAGCGCCTTCAAATACGCCGTGTGCGCGGCTGTGGTTGCGAACGCCACCGAATGCGAAAGTGGAAAACCATAACCTGCGAACCCTGCTACCATCTCGAAAACAGCATTGGCTTTTTCATCGTCAATGTCCGCATGGGTTTCTTTCGCTCGAGTTGTAAACACCTCCCGCATAGATTCCATGTCCTCACGGTCTCGAGCCTTGGATACCAATTTTCTAAACTTATCGGCTTCGTCAATGCTCATCCCACAAATGGTCTGAGCTGTCTCAATCGCTTGGTCTTGAAAAACCATCACCCCATATGTCTGGCGCAAGACTGGCTCGAGGCTCGAGTGTGGGTATGTCACTTTCTCGAGTCCTTTGCGCCGTTTGATGTACGGGCGCACCGATTGGGCTTGGATTGGTCCGGGGCGAATCAGTGCAACTTGCGCCACAAGGTCAAGAAAATTCTCGGGTTGCAGTTGGGCAATCAGGGCTTGTTGGGCTGGTGATTCCACTTGAAACAGCCCAATCACTTTGCCATCTTTTAAGCCAGCATAAATCTGTGCATCGTCTAAATCCACGTTCTCGAGGTCTAAGATCATCCCTTGAGCCTCGAGTAATTCAACGGCTGTTTGTAGCACATCCAAAGTCAGCAAGCCCAAAAGGTCAAGTTTGACCAGCCCTGCGTGTTCGGCGGTGCGTTTATCCAGGAATGTTTGAAGCGTTCCATTGGCACTGCGTTTGACTGCACTGTGACTGAGAATCGAATCTCGAGCCAACAACATTCCCCCTGAGTGAAGTCCTAAATCCCTCGGGCAATCGTCCAGGCGCTCCACAAGGCTCAGCAGCACCTCGAGCAGCACACTTTGTCCTGCCACTCTCTCGAGTTCGTTTGTATGCCTCCTGATGTTCCGTGGTCTGCCCGAATACGGCAGCACTCGAGTCAACTCCCCAGCTTGGTCATGTGTCCAGCCCAGCAGCCGCGCCGCGTCTCTGGTTGCGCCGCGAAGTCCATACGTGTTGATGTTGGCAGCCATTGCCGTCTGACCAGCAAACCTTTGCGTCACCCATTCAATCAGTTCTTGGCGGCGTTCTGATTGCACATCCACATCAATGTCTGGAGCTTCGCGCTTGTTCACAAAACGCCCAGTGTTTAAGAACCGCTCAAATCTCAACCTAAACTTAAGCGGGTCAGCGTGGGCAATCCCCAACGCATAAACCACAATGCTCGAGGCAGCACTCCCCCGCCCTGCCGTGCGAATCTTCAAAGCTCGAGCTGCTTCGATGACTTCATGCACCACCAAGAAATACTCAGCCAAGCCCAGTTCTTCAATCACCTCGAGTTCATGGCTCATCAGTTTTAGGGCAGCTTTGTGCTGTTCGGGCTTGTAACGCCGTTTAATCCCATCTCGTGCCAGCCCCTCGAGTTCTAGGTCGGCTGTTGTGTTCTCGGGCAGTCTGGCTCGAGGGATTTCAATGCGTTCGGGCAATAAATCCACATGGCACTCGCCTGCAATCGCTACGGTATTAGCGAATAAACTTGGAATACCCACAACCTGCTCGAGCAGCGGTTGTGGTTTTAGCCAAGCCTCACGGTTGCTCGGGCGTTCACTGTGGTCGTCTTGGACTTGTAACCGATGTTTTGAGAGGGTCAACGCATCCAAGCGCACCGCATCTTCTGGCACGGCATAACCAACATCATTGGTCAGCACGGCATGAACTCGAGCCGTTCTTGCTAATCCAAGCAACTTTGAAACCATCCGAGCATCCCCTTGGCAAAGATGACTCGAGACTTCCACAAACAAACGCTTCCCAAAGACGCTGTAAAGCCTTTTAACCCACTCGAGTGCTGAATGTGGCTTCCCACTTGCCAAAAGCTCCCAGAGCAGCCCAGAGCGCCCCCCAGTTAGCACAAAGACATCGGTTGCCTCAAGCAGAACACTCCAACTGTCTTGACTTTCCTCTTTCCTCTTTTTTCTTTCCTCTACCTCTAAACCCCTCGAGATGATTTGGTTGATTTGCCGAAACCCTGCATTGTTTGCTGCCAACATCACCAATGGGTAGCCATCAATCACCACCTCAGCCCCGATGATGCTTTTCAGTCCTTTGGCTCGAGCCGCTACTTGAAACGGAATCACCCCAGCCGTACTCATGTAATCAGTCAGCCCAATGGCTGTTTGTCCATTCTCGAGTGCTTGTTGCACCAGTGTATCTGGACTCGAGCCGCCGCGACGAAACGAGTACCAGCTCTTGGTATGCAGGTGAATAAAGCTCAATCAAACCACCCTGCCACAAACCAGCCCTGCCCAGTCCAGAACACCGTTATCTCGCCATGACTCGTGCCTAGAACGTGATACTCGCGCCGCTCACCTTCGAGCGCTGCACCTTTCCACCAAGCCGAGTGATACACCCAAACCTCGAGCGTATGCCGAACCCGCCAAACCGCCCCGCGATGCCGCACGGCTTGCACCCGCACACCCGCACCAACTGGCTCGAGTAGCACTTTACATGGCTCTGGTTGGTGCAGCAGTTTCATTTCTTCCTCTTGCGCTTGATCCGTTCACCGGTCAAAGGTTCAAAACGAAATCTTTCTTCTGGTAATACAGCTTTTGGGCGGTGAATCTCGAGCCTGCCGATTTTTTCTGGATAATGCAAATGCACCACCTGAATGGCTTTTAGCACATCTGGGCGCTCGAGACTGCCAAAAAGATTATCTTGAACGGGTGTTGGACGAACCAAGTCCGAGAACAAAATCTCCAAGCGCAGCACCTCGAGACCTGTCATTACCGCTTTGGTCAGCCGCTCCAAACTCATCAGCAACGCCTTAGCGCTTTGGGTGTACGTCTTTAAGACTTGTCGAGCTGTACTTGCCCCAAGCATCGTCTCGAGTGTGACTGTGACCGTACCAACGTAAAAACTTCCTAATTGCTGGGTCGCTCGAGCCAGCAGCGGTGTCAGTATCGGCTCTATCTCATGCGGCTCGAGGGCTGGAGGGTCAAATACCCAAGCTGTTTTGATACTTCTTGGCGGAGTCCATAACCCAACTGGACTCGAGTCACCCCCACGCAGCAGCGCAATTAGCATCTTGGCTTCTTTGCCAAACTGCGCCTCGAGTGATTTTGGTGTGGTGCGCTCGAGAACATCCCCAAGTGTCTTTAGCCCAAACAGCTCAAGGCGTTTGATGACTTCTTCACCAACCCCAATCCCACGCAACAAGTACACCGGCACTCGAGCTAAAAACACTGTCTCATGCTGCTCAACTCGAGCTTTACCTTTTGAACTTGCCAGCGCTGCCAACCAAGCCGAACCTCGAGACCCGCAAGACCCCACCCGCACATCAAGTTCAGTGGCAATGGCTTCGCTTTCCAATACCCCGAGTCCAGCCGCGAACGCCAGTCCTACCCTTGGAGTCTCGAGCCACGGTGTTACCTTGTAAAGCGCCTCGAGTGCTGCTTCCCAAGCGGCATGAATCGCGCTCGGCTCGAGTTGGGCAATGGCAACCTCTGGACACAATCCTCGAGCGCGATCAAGCGCATCACCAATTCGGATACCTGCTTTTCTCGCTTGTTCACAAGCCCCACGAACCCGCCGCCCCTCGAGTACCACCACGGCTTTATCGCGCAAATCTGGCTCGAGTCGCTTTAATGCCCAAGATGGTAAATCCGCCACCCATAAGCACGACAATAAACTCAAAGTCATCTGACTCGAGGCTTGAATCTGGCTTCTGGTTTGGATTTGTGGCGGCATGATGCACCCCATGCCACTTTGGTCTATAGTAAACCCAAGCGGCTAACGTCGCTCAAAACGGAGGGAAAAAGCCTAAAGGCTGTCCAAGGCACGGCTTTTTCTCTTCGGACTACTTACGCAACACTCACATAACCCACCTCAGTTTTTATACTCTACACTATAATGCCTTGCAAAATTCTGTATGATACAGATTAAAGAGGACATGAGCAATGTGTGGACGATTTGTATTCAACATGGGATGTGAACGCTTCGAGGCAGCCTACGCGGTTCAAGCCCCGCTTGGTCTCGAGCCACGCTTTAACATCGCCCCAACCCAGAGGGCTGCCATCATCCGTTTTGAACAAGGAACGATGTATCCACTTGTACAGCACCAACCCAGTGCAACCATGCTCGAGTGGGGCATCCAAAGCCACGGCAAACCCATCATCAATGCCAGAAGTGAAACCATTCTCGAGAAACCCTTATTCCGTGATTCGATGCTCGAGCGGCGGTGTCTTGTACCCGCCACAGGTTGGTACGAATGGCGCAGCGTAGACGGGCAGAAATACCCTTATCACCTTTCACTCGAGTCAAAGCAGGATATGGCATTCGCTGGCATTTGGCGCGGGGAGGAATTCAGCCTTCTCACCACTCGAGCCGCCGAAGGGTATGAGCATATCCACGACCGAATGCCGGTCATCCTCACCCGTGAGCGCTGGAAAGTCTGGCTAGCGGACACACCACTGTCTGAAATCACTGCCATGCTCAAGCCGCATGATTCGAGAGATTTGGATGCCTACATCGTTGGTCCGCGTGTTGGCAGTGTTAAAAACGACGATGCTGACTTGCTCGAGGGGCTGCTTTAGTAAGGACTTTCTATTTCTTGCTTGGCGCTGCAAATCGGTCAGAGATCGATTTGACAACAACTGATAACAAATGGCTTTTCCATAACCAAGCCACTCCAAAGCCCCAAATCGCAATCCATTCAACATAAAACAGCGTTGTGTCCGTTTTGCCTGGTCGTGCAATAAGGAAGTACAACCCATAAAAAATCAGTACAGCCGCAATGACAAATCCACAACCTCTGTACACCCAAGCATTGCATTCTTTCTTCGCTGCTGCAACTTGCTCGTCTTCATCGAGCTTGGTTAGCTCTTGATTCAAAGGAAACATCCACAAAGCCATCACTGCCATCAAAACCATCAAAATGACTGCTGCACCAATATGCACATGCGAGAGAAAAACAAGGTAATTGCCAACGGTCACCTTATTTTGGAATGTTGGACACATACCAACCAATATGGCTGCCATGCCCATGAATCTATGAAGCCAAACCTCGTTGCGTCGCCAGTCCTTATAGTCATAACCCGAATAACAAATCAAGAACACTCCAATGGCAAACAGGCTTGCTACAAAAACATCTCGAGTGAATGCGTAGTGATAATACGAGCTGATGGATGTGCGAATCGGTTCACCAGTTAGCCAACCCACTACCGAAACACTGATTGGTAAAGCAATCGCCAGTAAACCTATGGCAGCCCGTAAATTCAAGTACGACCTGAGCATGGAATACTTCGGATCTTTTTTATTAACCGGAATAGGTGTTGCCATAGATGCTATTCAATGTACTACCAATTTAGATTTTATGCGGTTGCAAATAGCGACTTCTCGAGCCACTGGCACTGGCTAGGGCAACCACTCAGGGTTGTAAGCCGAACCCTAAACCATTGTGTGCGCTTCGCGCTCTACAAAGCGCTCGAGCCACCAGCACGGGTCACCTAAACCCTGTGACCGCTGCGCGTGTTCAAAGTTCAAGACATAGGGTTTTTTGGGTTAGTGACTATATTGCCACGCGAGTCGTACCATCTCGAGCGGCACAACCATGCGCTATAGTGGCTAAGACTCATTATGAAGTATGTTGCAAACGAAGACCTCAAGGCGCATCTCCTACCAAGTCCAGAAGATCCTGATGCCATCTTTCGATTTGCTATGCTTTTTAATGGCTATGAGCATTTTGGTTCGCTCGAGGCGTGCGCTGCCGAAGCTCATGCACGTCGGCGCGAAACCCTGACTGACCTGCGAAACGAACTCTTTTTTAATTGCCGCAGCGCTCGTTTCCAAGGTGCAGATTTCTTCATTGAAGATTATCGGGAGCTGTACCCATTGCTTCTTAAGGCAGTTAAAGCCTTGCAGCTCGAGAAAAAAACTTATCAGTCAGAGTGATGGAAGTATCCGAGGCTCGCGCCACCAGCACGGGCAAGGGCAAACTATCCGAGGCTCGAGCTAACCCCAAACCCAAATGGTGCTATGCCAGTAAACCCCTCACCCCATCGCCCAACCCACCACGCGCCCCGAGGGGCTACCCCCACCATCCAAAGCGGTGCTGCTGCCACCTAGAAGCGGTTCGTCGGTCAAAGCGCACCGCTTGCCCTAAGTTCAAAGCAAAACCTCGAGAATTCGTAACCAAGGGCTTCTTAGAGGCGTTCTCGCACGGAATCACACAGCAAAAGCGGCTGTGTGTTTCCTTTGCTCGAGGCAAACTAACCACCAACCCAAAACCCGCAGCGCTCGAGCGCGATCCACGCCCGAACCTATAAAAATCGTTCTAAAATCAAAAACAAAACCCATCGCCTAAAGTAGTCCATCCAGTTCAACAGCAAAATGTCAGGCTGTGCCAGCAGTGCGCCAGTGGCTCGCCTAGCAATCAAGTCAAACGCGCCCTAAATCGGGGCGTTGTGCCTGTTGCCTACGGCTCTCCTGTTGTGTTTTTTAACCCTCAACTCTCCGCTTCGCAGAAAATGTTGGTATTTTAACTTCTAAAAACAAAAGCAATGCGTTTTTATCGTTGTATTTGTACTTTAGTCTATTGCATTATGTGCTAAATTTTGGTACACTAAATCTATGCAAAAACCACTTTTCTCGGCGGTTCAAATCCTCGGTTCTCGAGCTGGTTCTGTTGCGGTTGGCGTGTCTGGCTGTGTCGGCTGCGCTTGGGTTTGGCGGCGTGGGTTTGCTCCCTCCCTCGCCCTTGCTATTCCTGCTCACGGCTCGGCTGGTCTTTGCTCCCGTTCTGTTGCCCTGTCATTCTCGGGCGTTTCTGTCTCGGTGCGTGTGGTTGGTGGTCGCTCGTTCGTGCGCGTTCGCGGCGCTCGTGCTACCCTCGCGGCTGTGGCTGCGTGGTGGTCGTCCTGCTTGCGCTCTTCTGGGGTGGCTTAGTGCCATCCTTTCCCCTTGGTGGGGCTGTGGCTGTGGTTGGCTCTCGCCACGGTAGCCCCTACCCTGTCGCGCCTGTGGTGTCTGCCATCCTCGCCACTGGTGGCACGGTTCGCACTGGTTGCGCTCGTGGTGTGGACTCGCTCGCGGCGCAGATCGTCGGCTCGTCATGTGTGGTGCTTCGTGCTTCTTCGTTTCCAGCTTCTACCGTTGCCGCGTCTCTCTCGCTTCGCACTGCCGCAGTGGTTCGCGGCGCGTCAGCGGTTTGTGTTTTCCCCAGCTCGTCGGGTATCGGCTCCGGGTCCGCGCTGGCTATTCGCCACGCGCTGGCGGTTGGTTTGCCTGTTTTTGTTGCCGGTGTTTGTCCCAGCGCTGGCACTTGGCAACCTTGCACTGTTGCTGGTGTTGTCGGTTGGTGTGTATTGCCTCAGCCGTTTTTATTTTAATTTTTTAACTCTGGTATATATTCGTGTTTTAATGCGTGTAAAACGTATTAAATACTTGACCTGTTTCAATTTTATGTGTTAAAATTTGGTACACAAAAGAAAGGGCTAAACGGTTAAGAACGGCAAAAAGCAAGGGCGCGGTAGTCCGGGAAGATTCACGCGCCCCATTCAGTCCCAATCTAGGAGACTTATGTCAAATGTAGCACACCTTTACGGCTTACCAATTGAAGTTTGGCAAATCGCCGCAGACCTCAGTACCTCGAGCGTCGAAGCCATCAATCAAAGCGAACTCGAGAGCGCTTTACATCTCCAATGGCTCGAGCGCCAAACCTCACAAATCACGGGTGCAGTGCTGGCACTTTTTGAACTCGAGGGTGCAGTCAATCCCGCCACTGGCTTGGCTGTTTACACCCCGCGCAACGTGCAGCGCTTCGCTGCTCAGCTTTGCGAACGCGCCACAACTGCCCAACTTTCGAGCCTTGCCCACACCGCCAAGCGCAGTGGTGCAATGGTTGCCGAAATTTTCGCAGCCATCGAAAAAGCAGCAGAGTCAGAGCTTGATGACCGCAACGACCACGGGCAGCACTACATGAGCGAAGAACGCGCCCGTAACTTGTTCCCAACGGCTTAAAGATTTGGGGGCGTGTATGCGCCCCCTTACACCCCACCAGCAAAGGACACTCAGACCATGACCAAACAAGCTAAGAACCTCGAGCAAGCCCAAGCACTCCTAGAAACCGCAGCAACCGACCACCGCGCAGCCCTCGAGCAAGCCACCAACGCCGCGAACGTCACCGCCGAAACCCGAGCCACGCACGACAAACGCCGCGCAGAACTGACCCTTGCCGGACTCGAGGGCAAAAACTCAGACGAACGCTTAGCCCACCTTGCCCAACAACTCGAGCCAGAAACCGACCAACTGAAAAGCGCCGAACTCCTCGAGCGCCGCGCCCGTGCAGACCTCACCAATGCAGAAAACGCCCTCATGGTTGCCCGTTACCGCGTCAGAACAGGGTTAGCCCTCACTGAAAGCTTCCGTCATGCTTGACGATGAAATGACACCCGAAATGCTGGCAAAAATTGAAGCCTACGAAGCTGAACACCAAATAGATTTTGCTGATTTGGACCCACCAGAGTACACAGCTTTTGAAGATGCTTACACCGCTGACATGCTCAATCAAGCATAAACACAAGCCCCTCGAGCGCTGGGACTCGAGGGCAACCACCCAAAACGGAGATGCACTTATGACCATGACCGCCACTGCAACTGAAGCCGATCCAAACGCCGAAATCTTGAAAGCCGCGACCCTTGAGCAGCAACAGCGCCACCAAGAACTCAGCACGCTGATTCACCAATGCACAGGTTCAGAACACATTCACCGCACCAACCGCATGATGCGTTACTTTGTTGTCACTGACGGTATCCTCGAGATGGTTAAAACCTTTAACGCTTATTGGTTTTGTGATGTTGTTGCCAGTCACTCTCCGCGAATCATGAAGCATGATTATTTTGCAGTCATTGAGCTGATCGTCCAAGCCAACCAGAGCGCCAAATTCACAGCCCATAACGGAAACCAACCACACACCGAGTACGCCCAGCAATTCATCCCACATACAGACTTCCCCGTTGGTGCTTGGCGCTTTTTTCTTTCCCTAAGCGAAGATATTCATGGTAGCCCTCTGCATGTTTTGATGCAAACCAGCGAATACTGAGCTTACGAGCGGCTCGAGCTGACCAGCGCCTAGGAAAAGCGGCTCGAGCAAATTCTCAAAACCAAAAGCCCTAACATGACCCAAAGGAGAAGCCCCCATGATTAACCCATTGCCAAACGAAGATGACCTAACCAAAATGCTCGAGGAGGATGGACTCCCAACTTTTGAAGCTCGAGAAGCTGCCCAAGAAATCATCAAGAGCAACGCCGAGATGATGCCCGGCGTGACCTTCGGGGGTGTAGACCTTGCCGAAATCCCCGAACTCATTAGCCGTGCCACTCGAGCAGGAGTCAGCCGCTTAACCCTCGAGATAAGCTGCGAACCACACGAGAAGCACAATTGGCATCACTTCACGGTCAAGGTTCTGGACACGCAGCACTGGGGTGTTGCTGCACCAAGCGGACTAAAACTTCAAGTCAACTCGTATATAGATAATAGAGAGACCTGAATTAACCCAAAGGAGTGGTGATGCCTCAAGGAATCAAATTTATCAATTACGTCATTCGGTTGATGGAGACGGCTAAGTTTTGGATGTTCGATGCTGTTTGGCAAGGTATGCCTGTCACTGTACTCGTCTGCCGCACACCTGTTGGGTTTCGTTTTATTGTAAGTGTAATTTCAACCCCAGACGAATGCGAAGCATTAGCCGATATTCTGCCCGACGAATTGGTTCTGAACAATCCATGTAGCCTCGATCAGCTTTGGTCGCGGCTCAAGGCTCACAAGGTAGAGCCTATTCTGATTACTCCCGAGCAGAAGGAAAAATACCAGACTATGCTCTACGAGTTCAGAATCATCCGTAAATACGAACATATTTGGAGTGAAGCATGAATCTCTTACCCCCATACACGTTGGACATGAAAATGCGGGAATACATCGGCATAGAAGATGCTTCAATATTCGAGGCATGGATCAACTGGGCAGACTCGAGCCACATGACGGATTTTCACCGCGCAGTAATTGAAAAAAAATTCATTGAAGCAGCACAGATCGGTACAATTGAGCAAGTGAGTCGGTTGGGCTGGATATTGCACAGCATAGCGGATTGGCCGTTATGCACAGGGGACGATGCTCGAGGCTGGGTAGGGCGACAGAACGCATAGAGTCAAAAGCAAAGAATAGGGCAAGCGCAAGCGCCACCACTCGAGCCGCCCCGCGTTGCATTGCCCCTAAGTTGTGACCCGCCAGCCCTGAACAGCAGCAAAGCGCGGTTTTGCTGTTCTTCACGAGCTTGCTTGGTTTATGCAGTGATTTCTAACACACAAAGGTTTCTGTATGATAATTTACTACGCAATGAAAGCCCCTCACGAAAAACTGAAATTACCCCCACTGCTGGACACAACCGCCATTGTCAAACTCGTCTGGCTATATATCGCTTGCGCTGGTACATCTAAAATCAGTACCCGAGACATTGCCAAAGAACTTGGAGTGTCCGAAGCCAGCGCACACACGAGCTGCAAAACCCTAAAAACCCTAGGCTTGCTGATCGAAACTGTTCCGGCGGCTGGCTCGAGCGCTGGTACACTCAAAGCCCTCGAGCCAAGCGGGAACGAACCAATAAACGAAAAGGACTTCATCAAATTAGTTCATGATGGTCACAATATGAACTAAGCTAACCCCTTCCACTACGAGAACAACTCCCTTTCGTCCAGCTAACCTTTGCCATGTCTCGGCAGGGCTACAAAATGTCCAAAGCTCATCACCTTCTCGAAACCAACCTAAAAACTCATTTGTACTCTCGAGCCAACGCGCCGAAATGGTTTCTCTGTCAAGACCGAATCGATGCTGACATTCAATTAGGCTTATTTTCTCTTCCCACCAATCGCGTGGAGGGTATTCAAAAAGGTTTTTGCGTAAGTGTTTCTCGTCAATTTCTCCAATTTTCTTATCTGGAAATGCAGCGATAAGTCTTTGGTGAAACTGC